>CAZVRP010000006.1:0-31891 GCA_964630255.1 uncultured Oscillospiraceae bacterium
CAAGACGCACGAGACAAGAGAGACAGCACTGCGCTATATGTGTATTTTGATAAGGGCACAACCTATGGCGTTAAAATTCAAGCACTTGGCGCAACAACACAATATGGTACCTATAGCAATTATACACGGGCGAATGGACGGCAGGTTGATTATGTAACATGCTACAGGAAAATTGATTATTCTATCCATTCTTTGATTAACGAGAGCAACTGCGGATGGGCAAAATTATCATTTTGGACGAAGTATAGCACCTCTGAATACATCTCAGGTGAATGGAGTCCTGATACTATGAATAGCCACACAGATGCCACTTAACAAACTTCTCCAAGATTAAGGTATGCGAGAAATCGCATACCTTATCCGCATGATCGACCTGGAGGCAAAGAATTTATGAGAAAAATGATAAGTATCAGCGCTTTTCTTGCGCTGCTAATTGCATTTTCAGGATGCGGCATAACGGAAACAAAGGATATTCCTGTGACTCAAAATATCGATGCAATTAGCAAAAGCGAAAGCGCTGCGGAATTAGAAGAGAGCCAAATAGAACCCATGGGAGAGTTCCCCGCCGATGAAATCACTTCTATTGAGAACGCTATATCGTATGGAGAAGATATAGATATATCTTCTATTTCTTTAGGTGAGATATTTAACGACTACAGCCAAGCAGAATCGGGGAAGTTAGAGATATCCGTTAACGATGTGATTCTTTCAAAAAATGTAAAAGATTTAGGAATTAATCCGAGTGATCTAGATCCATATAGCGTAGTATCTGTATATGACGGAACCTATTATAAATCATGGCAGTATCCACATTATCTTTCTCTTGAAACCGGAGAATTAGCAAGTGGTTTGAACTTTGTTCTTGTCAATATTTCTGTCAGAAATGTGGATGCAATTTCTAAGAAAACCGCATCTGGCCGGTTTCCCGATGGTTTCGAAAGCCAATATATTTTTATGGCCAACAAATTCTATCTTGTTGACTTATATCAAAAAGACATTTATGAAAGCGATCCATTAAACACCTACTTCGTTAAGGGCGAACATGTATGGTTCAGCCTGCACGACCAGCGACAGGAAAGCCGAAATGCATATGAACTTTTGCCAGGAGAAAGTATTGATTATCAGATTGGATATATTATCAATCTCGCGGACGGACATAATGATTCTTTATATTTAAGCACTGCGTATACTATAGACGCTCCTGACGCTACATGGATAAAGCTTGATTTTTCTTAAGAGGATTTAATAATGAAAGCTTTTTTGAAATCAGAACTTTATAAAGTCTGCCACAGCCCAACCTTTTGGATTGCTCTGTTGGTCGGATTTGGAACAAGTTGTCTTACCCTATATCATGCATGCACATGGAAGCGGCAGTTTCTAGAGCAAGCTATGTTTGGTACAAGCTATGAGGGGCTTAGTCTTGTTATGTTCTGGCTCGGCGGGAGCAACATTTCTATGGGAAATATGATTTTTTATATCATATTTCCGCTGCTTTCCACTATACCCTATTCTTGGTCCCTTTTTACAGATATTAATAGCGGATATGTAAATCAAATTCTGACAAGGTCAAATAGGAAATCCTATCTGCGAGCCAGATTTCTCGTCACATTTCTGGCTGGAGGTGCAGCCATAGTCATACCTATGGTGCTGAATTTAATGATGACTGCTTGGGTAATGCCGTCAGTTACACCGTCGGTACTACTCCTATCGCCGCCAATAGAAGGACAATTTTTGTCACATTTATTTTACAAGAACAATGCTCTTTACATAGTTGCTGTTCTTGTTACCGAGTTTTTCTGGGGCGGCACGCTAGCATGTATAGGACTAACCGCTGGATTATTTGTTCATAGCGCTGTAGTTTCTGTATTAATGCCCTTTCTTATCATGTTTTCTTATTCTTTCATTCAAGGAGCCCTGACAGCGCCAGAAGAAGCGTATACTGTCAGAAAACTGGAGACAGATCCCTTCATGCTTTTACAACCATGGGAGTCCTCGGCTGCACCAGCATGGTATCTAATTATTATTCTGGTATTCTTAATAATATTTACTTATATTACTTATTCTGTACGAGGGAATTCAAATGAAATGCTATAATTCCCGTCTCTATGATCTGCGTAATGGCCTCTTTAAAAATACGACCTTTTTATGCGTTCCCTTAGTTATTTTCTTTATATGCCACCGTTTCCAAGGAATATTATTCAGTAGGAATTTGGATGCATCCTGGATAGCTTATTTGATCTACTGCTTTCGTGGCTGTAAAGCATTATCTTTTTCAGATGGTGAACAGACACTGCAATTGCCCATGCTTTGGCTAGCTATTTTTATAGTAGCGCTTCTATTGACACTTCGTTATCCGTTCCGCGACATAAAAACAATTGGGTATCAAGTAATTTTGCGGACAGGAAGTCGCGTGTTTTGGTGGCTGAATAAATGTTTATGGAATATGTGCTGTGCAGTGGTTTATTATATGTTGATCCTTGTTTGTATAACGCTCTATTGCACAATCAATGATATACCCTTAAATTTGACGGTTTCAATTGATGTCCTTTCTGTCATTTTTGATGATATTCTACTAGCTGATGGCTGTGACTCCATTTCTCTGGGGACACTTATTAATGCCGTCATTTTACTTCCCGCCATAGTTATTTGCTGTTTTAGCATCCTGCAAATGGTGATATCCCTTTTGACTAGGCCAGTTTACGGATTTCTTGTCTGTGTGGCCCTGCTCGCAGCCTCCTCTTGTTCAACCAGTTCGCTGTTAATAGGAGGCTATGGTATGCTCATTCGGAGTGAGTGCTTTGTAGAGAATGGTTTGAGTGTCCGCTTAGGCATAACATTATGCTTATGTATAACTTTTTTGTCGATCCTCGTTGGCTGTTTTTTGTTTCGTAATTACGATATCTTACCTGAATATAAGGAGTTATGATATGGAGATCATATTGAATAATGTAAGTAAGCAGATTCGTCGAACTCCTATCGTTTGCAATGTGTCTATTCACTTGAAAAGTGGAAATATATATGGTCTTCAAGGCTGTAATGGTTCTGGAAAGACAATGCTCATGCGGCTAATCTCTGGATTATTGAAGCCAACGAGCGGCTTTATACAAATTGATCAACAAATCTTAGGAAAGGACCTCGACTTTCCTGGCTCCATAGGCGTACTTCTCGAGAACCCTTCCTTCTTGCCTAATTATACCGGAGAGCAGAACTTATCACTTATCGCATCAATAAAAGGATCAGCAAATATCACCGATATACGTAAAAGCTTGCTTCGAGTAGGTCTAAACCCAGATGACAAGCGTAAATACCGAAAATATTCACTTGGCATGAAACAACGATTAGGCATCGCATGTGCAATTATGGAATCGCCTGAGCTTCTTCTTTTAGACGAACCAACAAATGCATTGGATGCCACTGGGGTACAATTGATAACAGATGTCATATATCAGGAACGAGACCGTGGCGCACTCATCATTTTGGCATCACATGATCGCTCGTGTTTAGAGAAATTATCAAACGTCATTTACACTATCGAAGATGGTCGAATTTCAGATGTCAGGAGATGTGTTGAGTTATGCGAAGAAGAATAATCATAATTACTATTATCATTATTATCTGTTTTTGTCTCACGGCTTTTGTTAATCATCGCGTAGAAACAAACTTACAGAAGAACTATGGTATTTCGCAAAAAATCTACAAAATCGGAGATGTCGTTCCCTTTGGGATGGATGACACACAGGACGGCCCAATGGATGGATATTCAATCTGTGTTGATGATGCACAGATCATAGAGTACTCGGAATTCATGGAACTGCTGGAGCTAAACCCTGAATCGGATCTTGGATCGACCGCACCAGACAAGGTTTGTTTCATTACTACAACGCTGTCAAATAGTCAAAGTATATACGAAGGGCCATATCTTGCCAATATGGTCCTGCATGGAAACAACTTTATTTTAACGCTAGATAAACCCTTGACGGCCCTGGCAAATCCTTTTTTCAAAGAAGCAATGGATAATAATATACTTTCATCGAATCTTCATATGGATTCACTAGGCGTGTCAGTATCGGAAAACTCATCCGCAACTGTGCGAATCGTTTATGATCTTCATGAATTGTCATTCACAAAGCACACATGGAACAATATAATGAACGAGGAATTATACCTGACTATTACATTTTCCCCCACTGAAAAGAGTATTCAAATAAATTAGTCAGTGTGCAAGCAGTAGCAAAAACAAGTTCGAATAGTGATATCGGCTTTTATTCCCATGCCGGAAGCGTGTGGCACCTGCCAGCGTATGTCCCGCGGGGGCGACCCACATAACAACGCTGTAGCCGAAAATTTCTTCAGCTGTCTCCAATGCAAGCTGGTCCACCTAAAGCAGTGCCCAACTCATGCGGCCGCACAAAGAGATGTGTTCGCCTAGCTGGAGTTTTTTTACACCACGGTGCATCTGCATTCCGCCCTGGGCTGGATCTCCCCGCACACTTCGAAGCCAAGCCGTGCGTTTCCGCTGGCTGGAGCGGGCGTCTGGCCGGCGCTGAGTCATTCCTCTTTTTGCCGCATTTTTGTCCGTTTTTGCGGGAAGGGTTCAGTCCTGTTCTCTATCTGCTTTCCTGTCCAGAGCCTTGTTCCGGTAATAGATCAAAATGCCGCCGCTCACCATGACCGTGTTGAGCACATAGAAGAACATCACATACCATCGGACGGTCACATACCAGGGCTGGGGCGCGTGGTAAGCGATGAGGGCGAATTTGCCGATTATAGCGAAGATATAGCCGATCCAGATAAAGAAATAGAACAACACGCTGGTCCCTCTGGCCGTGCCGGCCTTCCACGCCTTGGCGATGTTCAGCGGCCAGGATATGCCGAAGCAGACCACCATCAGCATCTCCATAATACTGGCAAAAGTCTCCATAGTATTATCCTTCCTCCGTTCTTATTCTGCCGGCTCCAGCATGGAGCCGGTCTTTTGATACCGGATGTGGAATGCGAAGCACTCGTCCAGCAGATGGGGCGTCTGGGCTCCGTGCGTCGCGGCGTACGCCCGTTCAAAGTACCGGCGCAGCTGGGGCCGGTAATCCGGATGGGCGCAGTTTTCGATGATGAGCTGCGCCCGCTCTTTGGGCGATTTCCCCCGCAGGTCCGCATAACCCTGCTCTGTCACCAGCACATCCACATCGTGCTCCGTGTGATCCACATGGGTCACCATGGGCACCACGCAGGAGATCGCTCCGTCCTTGGCCACGGAGCCTGTCATGAAAATGGTTACTGACGCATTACGGGCATAGTCCCCGGAGCCGCCGATGCCGTTATAGATATGAGAGCCGTTCATCTGGGAGGAATTGACATTTCCATAAATATCCATCTCAACAGCGGTATTCATGGCGATCACTCCCAGGCGGCGGATGGGTTCAGCGCCATTGGATATCTCTGAATCCCGGAGGATGATCTTGCCCCGGTAGCTTTCCAGATTTCCGAGCATGTGGCGCATGCCCTCGGCGGACATGCTAAGGCTGGTGGCGGAGGCCATGTCCGCCTGGCCGGCGTCGATCAGGTCGATGATACCGTCCTGAATGACTTCGGAATAGAATGTCAAATGCTCAAAACGCGCCTTTTTCAGCCCCAGCAGCACCGCGTTGGCCACGGAGCCCACCCCGGACTGAAGGGGCACCGTCCCGGCGGACATGCGGCCCGCGTCCCGCTCCGCCTGAAGGAAAGCCACGATGTTATCTGCGATACGCTGGCTGACCTCATCGGCGGGAGCCAGAGGCCGGGGCTTTTCCCGCACATTGCTGTATACCACGGCGGCGATCTTCTCAGGCGGACAGGTTATATAGGGCTTGCCGATGCGCTGGGCCACATCTGTCAGAGGGATGGGCTGGCGATGGGGCGGGTCGCCCACGGAATAGATATCATGAAACCCCTCCAGCGCCGCCGGCTGAAAGAGGTTCACTTCCACGATGACCTTTTGCGCCATATCCACATAGGTCTGGGCGCAGCCCACGGCGGTAGACGGGATCAGGTCACCCTCCTCCGTGATGGCAACAGCCTCCATGATAGCAATATCGACAGGCCCGTAAAAGCCGTAGCGGGCGTTTTGGGCCGTCATGCCCAGGTGCTGGTCTATGTATGCCGCGCTGCCGGGCCCCTCGCTGTTGACGGCCCGGCGCAGGGGGGCGCTGTTCTGATAGGGGATGCGGCGGGCGATGATGCCGTTCTCGCCCCAGGCGGAGTCGATCTCATCTCCGGTGGAGGCTCCGCTCAAAAGTTCCAGCCGTACGCGCCGCCGCCCGGAGCGCACCTGCTCCGCTAGGGCCAGGGGCACCGCTTTCGGATTGCCGGAGGGGGAAAAGCCGCTGACAGCCACTGTCATCCCATCCTCTATCAAAAGGGCAGCCTCCTCCGCCGTCATCAGCTTCTGTTTCAGTCTTTCACATCGAATACGATCTTCGGTCATTCATATCTCCTGTCAGTTTATAGTCTTGCGCAGTCGCTCCCGCCGTTCAGGATCTATAAGGGCCGCCCCGGCGGCCAGGGCCTTCCAGTTCAGATCCTCCGTGCCCGATGGGATATGCCGGCTCACGCCCGTGCGCAGCGCGCCCTCATCAAACAGCCCCAGCGCCGCGTTAATGGCTCCTACCGCGACGATATTGGCGGTCATGACGTTCCCCACCTCCGTCCGGGCCGTGGCCAGGATAGGGATGGTGAGCGCTCGGGCGAGGTCCGTGCCCGCCGGAAGATCAAGGCCGCTGTCAGCCATGATGACCGCGTCCGGGGCCAGATCAGACGCATACATGTTTAAGGACGCCTGGGTCAGCGCCAGCAGAAAATCGGGCCGGGTGACCTTGGTGAACCAAATCGGCTCCCGGCTCAGGATGGCCTCCGCCTTGCACATGCCGCCCCGGGCCTCCGGGCCATAGGACTGGGACTGAACGGCCTCCAGACCTGCCGCCACCGCAGCCTCCGCCACGATGACGCTGGCCAGGATGACGCCCTGCCCTCCGGAGCCGGAAAATCGCATCTCATACCGCATAGCTGTCCGTCACTCCTTTTTCATCGACGCCTGGACCCGCTCTACCATGTGGGCGTACTCTTGGGTATACTCCGGGTAGTTGTTGTGGGTCAGGGTGCCCACCATCAGTTTGCCCGACTTCTGTTCCTCGCTCATAGCGTAATACCGGGCTGCGGGGATCATATTTTCCTTCTGCCACCGGAGCATCTCCACCGCCCCGCCCTTGTGATTTTTCCGGCCATAATAGGTGGGGCAGACAGAGTACACGTCAATGAGGGAAAAGCCCTTATGACGGATGCCCTGTTTGATAAGATCGATGGTCTCCCGCACATGATAGGCCGAGCCTCTTCCCGTAAAGGACGCCCCCGCCCCCGCCGCCAGCTGGGCGATGTCAAAGGGCCTGTCCAGGTTGCCGTAGGGGGCGGTGGCGGCCATGTCCCCGGTGGGGGTGGTGGGAGAATACTGGCCGCCGGTCATGCCGTAGATGTCGTTATTGAAGGTCACCACGGTCAGACCCAGATTCCGCCGGGCGGCGTGGATGAGGTGATTGCCGCCGATGGCGGAGCAATCTCCGTCCCCAGTGAGGACGATGACCTCCAGCTCCGGGTTGGCGAACTTGACCCCCGTAGCGAAGGCAATGGCCCGGCCATGAGTGGTGTGGATGGAGTTGAAGTCCATATACCCCGCCGCCCGGGAGGAGCAGCCGATGCCCGAAACGATGACCACCTTCTCCCGGTTCAGCCGGGTCTCCGGGTCGTCGATCAGCTCCTGGATGGCCACGGCCACGTCCCGCATGATGATGCCGTTGCCGCAACCCGGGCACCAGATGTGGGGCAGATGGTCGATGCGCATGAATTGATGGATAAGTTCACTGGCCATGGCCGTTATCCTCCATTTCCCGCAGCTTTTCCAATATTTCCGCCGGTGTGATGGCCGTGCCGTTCACCTGGCCCAAAAAGCCCACCGGCACCCGATCTGCCACCGCTCTTTGGACCTCCAGGAGCATCTGACCGTAGTTGTGCTCCACCATCAGGAGACGTTTCAGGCCCGGCAGCCTGGCTTTGAGCTGCTGTTCCGGAAATGGCCAGACAGTGACGGGCCGGAACATGCCCACCTTCATCCCCCGCATCCGGGCCTCCTGCACGGCGCTCATCACCGCCCGGGCCGTACCGCCAAAGCAGATCACGGCGGTATCCGCGTCGTCCAGCATGTACTCCTCCACCCGGGTGATATCGTCCAGGTTGTGGTCGATCTTCTCCATGAGCCGTGTATACAGAGCCCCAGCCACAGCGTGATCGTTGGTGGGAAAGCCGGATACGTCGTGGGCGAGGCCTGTGATGTTATACCGCTCGCCGCTCCCAAAGGGCTTCATGGCAGGGACGAATTCCCCCTCCGGCACGGCATAGCACTGCTTGTTGGCCCCGTCGTGATAGCTCATCTTCCGCTTGTTGATGATGAGCTCGTTAAGGTCGGGCAGGGCGACGCCCTCCCGCGTATGCCCCACGATCTCATCCATGAGGAAAATTACCGGCGTGCGGTATTTTTCCGACAGATTGAAGGCCCGGATGATGAGCCGGTACGTCTCCCCGACCGAAGACGGGCTCAAGGCGATGACCGGATGGTCCCCGTGGGTGCCCCAGCGGGCTTGCATATAATCCCCCTGGGAGGGGCTGGTGGGTAGGCCCGTGGAGGGGCCGGACCGCTGCACATCCACCACTACGCACGGTATCTCCGCCAGCGCGCCGTAGCCGATGTTCTCCTGCTTGAGGGAGAAGCCTGGCCCGGAGGTGGCTGTCATGGCCTTCATGCCGGCGGCGGAGGCCCCTAGCACGGCAGCCATGGAGGCCAGCTCGTCCTCCATCTGGATGAACTTACCGCCCACCTGAGGCAGACGCAGGGCGCACCGCTCCGCGATCTCCGTAGACGGGGTGATGGGATATCCCGCGTAAAAGCGCATTCCTGCGGCGATAGCGCCCTCCACACAGGCCTCGTTTCCCTGCATCAGAACTCTCCTGGCCATGGTCACTCCTCCACATTCTCCAGCCAGACGGCATAGTCCGGGCAGCGCATCTCACACTGGCCGCACAGCACACAGCCGCCGTCCTCCTTCAGCCGGGCCTTGTCCCCCACCAGCTCCAGGGCCTGCCGGGGACAAAAGGCCACGCATATCCCGCAGCCCTTGCACCAAGCGCTCTCAAATACCAGCTTTCGTTTTCCGGCCATAGCGGTTTTCTCCTTCTCATGCAGGAAACGACGCCTCCGTAAACGCGGGGGACGCCGTTTCACTATCTTTATTCCGTTTTCTCCTCCCCCGGCATAACAGGACGGAGGGGCTTTGTCTTAAAATTCTCCGCCACCACGAAGCCCCATATCAAAAGCAGCATCGCAATCGCCGCGTAGGCGAGGCTCTGGGCCGCAGTGTGCTCGTCGATGGCGGACATCACGCACAAAAACGCGCCCATGTGGCATGTGAACAGCGTCCACTTGGGATGGGGGACGCCGAAGAAATAACCGGATATGTAATAAAACGCCAGCAGCACCATACAACCGGCAAATATCTCCACGATGAAGCGCCATACCACCGGGTCGGTGGCTGCGTCCCGATAGGCGGTGACCAGCCAGAAGCCGGCGGCCAGTATCATGAGTACGGCGCCGGTACGGCGGGAATTCTCCCGCTCCCGGTGGGGCGTGCCCATGACCACCAGGAAAGCCCCGCAGGCGCCCATCAGCGTGGCCAGGCCGCAGAGCCTGTGGAGCGTGGGCCACAAAACGATATCCCGCTGGAGCAGCTGCCACACGCCGGAAATGGCCAGCAGTACGGCGGGCGCCAGTGCGATGGCCTCAAAAAACGGCGTCCTGCCGGCCATGGCCTCCTCCGGCTCGCCGGGCATGTCGAACTGGCCAAGATAAATGACAAAGCCCCCCAGGGCCAGAGCCACGGCAACGATCAAAAACCCTACCATCCAGCTGATGGGCGCGTTGGTGGCCAGGCCGGTCTCCTCATCCAAAATGCGCATATTCTGAAGCCACCGGAGCATAAAGCCCAGGGCGCTCACGATCACCGTAAAGCCGGTCATTTTATATGCCTCGCTTCGCATAAGCCGCTCCGTCCGTCCATAAGATTATTTACCAATGATTATAACCCATGGGGCGGCTTCCGTCAAGCCGCGCCCGCAGATGCCTGTTTTTCCGCCGGGCCGGAGAAAGGATCGAATCATGTCATCTGCCGTAAAAGCCCTGTGCTGGGGCGCGCTTGTCGCCGTGTTGGCTGTGCTCTTTTATTCCTTTGCCCCCGCAGAAGACAAGGCCGCTGATGAGCGGACGAGCTTTGTCCTGCTCATGGAGGATGGGCCGCGGACCGTCACCATGGCGGAGTATCTGCCCCTGGCCCTGGCGGCGGAGATGCCCGTCGATTTCGGGCCGGAGGCGCTGAAGGCACAGGCAGTGGCCATCCGCACCTATGTGCTGGCCTCCCGCCGCCATGGTGAGGCGAACGTCTGCACCGACAGCGGCTGCTGCCTAGCCTTTGCAGCTGGGTCCTCCCTGCGGGAGCGGTGGGGCGGCGACTACCGGGAAAACTGGCGGGCCGTGGCCGCCGCTGCGGCCGCCACGGATGGAGAGTACCTCGCCTATGGGGGACAGGCCATCCAGGCCGTGTTCCACGCAAGCTCCGCCGGAACCACAGAATCCAGCGCCGCCCTCTGGTCCGCCGTGCCCTATCTGGTGAGCGTGGCGAGCCCGGAGCGCGCTCAGGATGTGCCGGGACTCATCACCACCGTCACGGTGACCGCCGAAGCGTTCGCCGAAACCCTGGGTCTCTCCTTGACAGGCGATCCTGCCGGCTGGGTAGAGAGCACGGCCCTGGAGGATTCCGGCCGGGTCCGGGAGGTGATGGTGGCGGGGCAGCGATTTTCCGGCGCTGAAATGCGCTCGCGCTTCGGCCTGCGCAGCACCGATTTCACCCTGGCATGGGGCGGCGGCGCTTTCCAGTTCACCGTGGCGGGAAATGGCCACGGTATCGGCATGAGCCAGTATGGGGCAAAGACCTATGCCGCCCGAGGCTGGACCTATGAACGGATACTGTCCCACTATTACCCCGGCACCGTTTTGACGGAACTGTCTTTCTGATTCAAAGCCGCCAGGCCCCGTCGTCCGTTCGCTCCCGCCATGTCCCATCCGGTCCCCTTTCCGGCAGAATGAGCTCATCGGCGGTATAAAACACCTCGAACTCAGATGTCGCCAGAAGCCGCCCATCCTCGTCGAACACCTCCCCGATGCAAAGAGCCGTGTTCTTTCCGTTTTTTACCATCCTCGACCTGGCAGTGAGCTTGCCCCCAACGCCGGGGCGTAGATAATGGATACTGGCCGACTGGGTCAGCATTCCCCGGCCCGTACTGGCCGTGGCCACGCCGGTCACGCAGTCGCACAGGGCGAACAGCAAGCTCCCATGGGCCACGCCCTGGGGGTTTCGGCTGATCTCCGTCATGTCCACCTCGCATTCGCAGTATCCCTCCCGCACAACGGTGAAGCGGATGTTGTTGTGGCGATTGAAGCCTCCGCTCTCGTTCATAAAATCCTTGAACAGCGCCATATCCACCATATTGTGAACCCTCCAGCATGAAAAACGGGCGGGCCATCGCCCGCCCATTGTCAGCTTTATCATATCATTGATCGGCGTTGCCGTCAACTTTTTCCACAGCAATCTCTCCGCCCTCCAGGGATATCTCCGCCCGATCCCCGGACCGAAGGCGCCCGTCCAGCAGCATCTCCGCCAGCCGGTCCTCTACCTGCCGGCGCAGGCACCGGCGCAGGGGCCGGGCCCCATAGACCGGGTCAAAGCCCTGCTCCGCCAGGGCGTCCAGCGCCTCCGCCGTCACCTCCATGGACACGCCCTTGGCCCTGAGCCGGCTGCCTATCCGGCTCAGGAGCCCGGAGGCGATCAGGCGTATCTGCTCCCGCTCCAGAGGTCTGAACACGATCACGCCGTCCACCCGGTTCAAAAATTCCGGCCGAAAGACTTTTTTGGCCTCCTCCATCACCATGCCGCGCAGCTCCTCATACCGGGTCTGGGCCGTGTCCTCTCTCCCGGAAAAGCCCAACTGCCGGCTGCCGCCGGTGATGATCTTCGCGCCCACGTTGGATGTCATGACCACTACCGTGTTGCGAAAATCCGTCTTTCTGGACTGGGAATCGGTGAGGGCGCCGTCCTCCAGTATCTGCAAAAGCAGGCTCCATACGTCCTCGTGGGCCTTCTCCATCTCGTCGAAGAGCACCACGCTCCATGGCTTACGGCGCACCTGGTCGGTGAGATAGCCTCCCTCGTCATAGCCCACATAGCCCGGCGGCGCGCCGATGAGCCGGCTGACGGAGTGCTTTTCCATGAACTCAGACATATCCACCCGAATGATGGCCTTTTCATCCCCGTACACAGCCTCGGCCAGCGCCCGGCACAGCTCCGTCTTGCCAACGCCCGTAGGACCCAGGAACAGGAAGCTCCCCACTGGCCGGCCGGGGTCGGCCAGACCCACCCGGCCCAGCCTGATGGCCCGGCACACGGCGGACACTGCCTCATCCTGGCCGATGAGCCGCCGATGGATGATATCCTCCAGATGGGCCAGCCGCTCGCTCTCCTCCCTGGTCAGGGCCTCCACCGGGATGCCCGTCCATCCGGATACCACCGCCGCCACGTCCTCCGCCCGGACCTGGGCGAGCCGGCGGACGCTCTGCTCCGTCCAAGCGCTGCGCACTTCCGCCAGCTCCGCCCGCTGGCGGCGCTCCTGATCCCGTAGAGAGGCGGCCCCCTCAAAATCCTGCTTTTTCACCGCCTGCTCCTTAAGGACCCTGAGACTCTGGACTTTCTCCTCCGCAGCCTTCACGCCCTCCGGCACCCGGGCGTCTTCCAGCCGCACCCGGCTGGCCGCCTCGTCGATGAGATCGATGGCCTTGTCCGGCAGAAAGCGGTCGGTGATATACCGGGCGGACAGCTCCACCGCCGCGGTGATGGCCTCGTCCGTGATGACCAGCCGATGGTGGCTCTCATACCGGTCCCGGAGCCCCTTGAGGATGCTCACGCTCTCCTCCCGGGTGGGTTCCGACACCGCCACGGGCTGGAACCGCCGCTCCAGGGCCGCGTCCTTTTCGATGTGGCGGCGGTACTCGTCCAGGGTGGTGGCCCCCAGCATCTGGATCAGCCCCCGGCCTAGGGCGGGCTTCAATATATTGGCCGCGTCAATAGCGCCCTCCGCCGCGCCCGCGCCAATGATGGTGTGCATCTCGTCCACGAACAATATCACATCCCCCGCCTTGCTCACCTCCTTGATGACCGTCTTCACCCGGTCCTCAAAGTCGCCCCGGTACTTGGTCCCCGCCAGCATGGACGGGATATCCAGGGCCATGATCCGCTTATGGCGCAGATGGTCCGGTACATCTCCGGCAGCCACACGCCGGGCCAGGGCCTCGGCCACCGCCGTCTTGCCCACGCCAGGCTCGCCGATGAGTATGGGATTATTCTTTGTCCGGCGGGACAGGATCTGCACCACTCGCTCCAGTTCCCGCTCCCGGCCCACCACCGGGTCCAGCTGCCCTTTCATGGCCAATTCCGTCAGGTCCCGGCTATACTGGTCCAGGGTCTTGGTATCGCTCCGGCGGGGCGCGGCCGTCCGGGAAGTCGGCTGGCTCTCCTCTGGCCGGGCACGGTATTCCGGGCGGTCGAATACATCCATCACATCGGTATACAGCCGGTTGGGATCGATGCCCGCCGCCTCCACCGCCTTGGTGCCGGCGCAGTCCGACTGGCGCAGGATGCCCATGAGAAGATGCTCCGTGCCCACGAAGCTGTGGCCCAGACGGGTGGCGTCTGAGCAGGCCAGCTCTATACTCTTTTTCGCCTTGGGCGTCAGCCCTTGAGCAGGCGGACCGGGCGCGCCCCGTCCCACGGCGTTGGTGACCAACTCCGTCACCTGCCGCTCCTCCAGGCCGGAGCGGCGCATCACCCGACAGGCCAGTCCCTCCCCCTCCCGCATGAGTCCTATGAGAAGATGCTCCGTCCCCACATAACTGTGGCCCAGCTCCAGTGAGGCGTGATAGGCCCCCTCGATGGCTTTCTGCGCCCGCTGGGTGAAGCGCTCCGAATGCTTCATATCAAAAACTCCATTCTGCCGCCCGACGCCATCAGGTCGGCGGGCAGCGCGCCGTTTTTAGGCGGCCGCACGCCGCCCCAGGGGAATTATAGCCGGACTGGCGGAAATAAAAGCGCGACTGCCGTTGATATCAATTTATTTTTTTGAAAAGGGCCAAATAAGCTGTTTTTCTATTTTCCCGCCCAATTTCTTTTTTGCCATAAAAAACAGTTGCGCCGCAGTCATCATTTGTGGTAGTATGAGCGCGTACATATAAAATGGAGGTAATCGATATGGCTTACAAGATTTCTGACGCCTGTATCGCCTGTGGCTCCTGCGCGGCCCAGTGCCCCGTGGAGGCCATCAGCGAGGGCGACACCCACTATGTCATCGACCCCGACACCTGCATCTCCTGCGGCTCCTGCGCCGAGCAGTGCCCTATGGGCGCCATCGCCGAGGAGTGATCCTTGACCCGGCTGCGGGCGATATGCTTTTGCGCATATCGCCCGCACACTATATTGTATCATGGGTATCTCATAGCCTGATGATCTCAAAACTATCAACCTGAAACTTGTTATACGAGGAGGAACGGCCATGATTCGCTTTTACAACGGCCTGATATTGGAGCCGTCCGGTGTCACCGAAAATGAGGTGTGGGTAGAGGGGAGCGCCATATCCTATGTGGGTCCCGCCCGGGCTGACGCGCCTGCCTTCGACCAGCAGATCGACCTCGGAGGGGATCTTCTCATGCCGGGTTTCAAGGACGCCCATACGCACTCGGGGATGACCTTCCTGCGCTCGGCTGCGGACGATCTGCCCCTCCAGGAGTGGCTGGAGAAGCAGGTGTTCCCCAACGAGGCCAAGCTTACGCCGGAGAGCCTGACCGCCTTTGTGAAGGTTGCGTTTCTGGAATATATTGCTAACGGCATCACCGCCTGCTTTGACATGTACTATTTTGTTGACCAGTTCGTCCAGGTGGCCGCCCAGTGGGGCTTCCGGGCGGTGCTGTGCGAGAGCCTGACGGCGGGAGACGACTGGGAGCGCATCTTTGGCCGGTATGAGAGATACAACCATATCCATCCTCTGGTGAGCTATCAGCTGGGCTTCCATGCGGAATACACCGCCAGCCTGGATATGCTCAAAACGGTGGGCCGGGCGGCCCGTCAGTTCAAGGCTCCGGTGTGGTGCCACAATTCCGAGACCGCCTCGGAGGTGGCCGGCTGCATCCGGCGCCACGGGGTCACCCCCACCAGGCTTTTTGAGGATCTGGGCCTGTATGAATACGGCGGCGGCGGGTATCACTGCGTATACCTCACCGACGAGGATATGGACATCTTCGCCCGCCGGGGGCTCACGGCGGTCATCAACGCCTGCTCCAATGGGAAGCTGGCCAGCGGCATCTTCCCCCTGCAAAAGGCCGTCGACAAGGGCGTGAACCTGGCGGTGGGCACGGACGGCCCCGCTTCTAATAACGCCCTGGACATGTTTCGGGAGATGTACCTTATCAACATCCTGGCCAAGCTCCGCCAGAAGGACGCTGCCGCCGGGGACCCGGCTTTGATCCTGGACGCAGCGGTGTCCGGCGGCGCCCGGGCCATGGGCCTGGCCGACTGCGACGCCATCGCCCCGGGCAAGCAGGCGGATATGATCGTCATCGACATGAGCCGGCCCAACATGCGCCCGGTGAACAATGTGGTGAAGAATCTGGTGTATTCCGGTGACCCGTCCAACGTGCGCATGACTATGATCGCGGGGAAGGTCCTCTATGAGAACGGAGAGTTCTTCGTGGGCGAAGACCCGGAGAGCGTGTACCGGCAGGCGGAAAAACACGCCCGGGCCATAGCGGAGAAGACTGCGGCGGAACGATAAAAGGCAATCTGGACGATCTCGCTGCCCAGGCGTTCACACTCACGGTTTACGGCGATGCCCCTGTATCCCATGGAAGTAGTTCCTCTTGTTGTATGGTTAGTATACTAACTGTATCGCGGGCGTATACAGTTGTCGATCACTTGTAATGTAAAGCAAAAAATGAAGGACCTGCTTGGCGGGTCCTTCATTTTCAGTCTGCCCCGGGGCGGGCTATATGCTTTTCGCGGAGACAGGGTCACGTTTTCAGCGCCCGGCGGTACAGGGCCAGGCCCAGTGCCAGAAGGATCGATATCAGCGCCGCCCACAGGATGGGCGCGGCCTGATAGTTGGTAAGATACCTGCCCAGGCGCACAAGACGGCTGTCATAGAGCAGGCCGTTGCCGCCGATAGTACCGGGCAGCAGGGACCAAAGCTGGCTGATAGCTTCCCACCGGTCGGGCAAGGCCGGGACCAGGACGGCCAGCATCATCGCGCCGAAGCTCACAGCCATGGCGGATGCGCCGCCCCGGGTGATGATACTCACCGTCAGCACAAAGGCTCCGTGTGTGAGACCGGCAGCCAGATACAGCCCACAGAGGATGAGTGCCAGCTTCCGCACGGTCATGGGCGCGCCGTAGGCGGGGGCCATCAACTGCTGCACGGCGGCGTGAGCGTCCTCTGGCCCCAGCAGGATGAGGCTGGATGCAGCCATGGCGCCCAGCAGGACCGCCGCCCCGACGAAAGATACCGTGAGTCCGGCCAGGTACTTGGCCAGATATACCGGCGCTTTGCCGTTTTTGGCGCTGAGGACAAGGGCATCCGTCCGCCGCAGACGCTCCACGGGATAGAGCCCGGCCAGGGCGATGATGGTGAACAGAAAGACGCAAAGATTTACCACAAAGGCCGACTGGGCAATGCTGGTCCAGCCCCCATCGGCGTAACCGGCGATGGTGAGAGGCAGCTCGATGTTTTCCGTCTGCTCCGCCCACCAGGCCTTTGCTCCGTCCGCGAGGCCTCTGTTGGCATAGTCCTGTTCCCGGGCGGCGTCTATGGCCTCGTAATAGTCTTCGGCGGTCATGGAGGCGTTCATGTTCTCCGTCCCCGCCATATACTCTACCGTGTCGTATATGTCCCAGTACTCCAGCTGAATGACGTACCCGTCCAGTGTCCAGCCCATTTTGACCGGGTCCGCCTGCTGGACGGTGACGCTGTGCTCCGCCCCGCTGTCGTTCGTATAAGCCTCCCGCCATACCACCCCCAGCTCATCGATGACCTCCTGAATGAGGGCAGTGTCCAGGGGCCGACCGTCCAGGCCCGCCGGGTCCGTGCGCCGGCGCTGGATGATTTCATAATGGGAATACACCTGGGTCTCCAGCCCGGTCACGTCACTGGAAATATACATCTTCCCTATGACATCATAGGCGGGCAGGAAGACGGATACCGCCGTCAAGATTGCCAGGGATATCCACAGCAGTTTTCGCTGGCAGAGCTTTTTCAGTTCAAATCTATAGAGTGTGCTCAGATTATTCATGGTCCGCCTTCTCTCCGAACCGCTGGAGATAGAATGCCTCCAGGTCCTCCTGGGCGTCCCAGGGCCCGTTGAATATGATCTGCCCGGCCCGCATCATGAGCACCCGGCCGGCCACGTGCTCCACGTCGGAGACGATGTGGGTGCTCAAAAGCACGGTGCTGTCTGTTCCCAGGCGGCCGATGAGATCCCGGAACCGGACCCGCTCCTGGGGGTCCAGGCCTGCGGTCGGTTCGTCCAGGACCAGCAGCTTCGGGTCATTCAGGAGCGACTGGGCGATGCCCAGCCGCTGGCGCATGCCGCCGGAATAGGTCTTCACCTTTTTCTTATACGCATCCGAGAGACCCACCGTGTCCAGCAGCTCCAGGCTCCGCCGCCGGGCCTGGGATTTGGACAGGCCCTTCAGGGCGGACATATACAGCAGAAAGTCCAGCCCGGAGAAGTCCGGGTAATACCCGAAGTCCTGGGGCAGGTAGCCCAGAGCGGCCCGGTATTCCTCGGTCTTCACGTCCTTGCCGTCAAAGGTCACGGACCCGGCGGTGGGCTTCAGTATGCCGCAGATCAGGCGCATGAGGGTGGTTTTGCCCGCGCCGTTGGGGCCCAGCAGGCCCGTGACGCCCGGCCCCAGGCGCAGGCTCACCCGGTCCACGGCGATTTTGGCGTCAAATTGCTTGCTCAGCCTGTCGATGACCAGTTCCATATCAGATAAGCTCCTCCGTTTTTTGGATCGTCGTCCGGTATTCCGCCGCCGCCAGGGCGGCGCAGAGGCCCAGAGCCCCCAGCCACCAGGGGAAGCTCTCCGGGGCGTAGACGGTCCGGACCATGGACAGCGCCGCGCTCGCTCCTGCCGTCAGCACCGCCGTGCTGCCGCAGATATACAGTCCCTCCCGGCCCTGTACGCGCCGGACGGCAGCCAGTCCCAGGGCGTCCGTCAGCAGATAGGGGACCAGCAGATACACCCCGGTCCGAAGCGCCCGTGTCTGGCCCAGAGCCGCCAGCAGGGCCAACAGCAGAAAATGGACCAGCCCCACGATGCCCATCCGCGCCAGCACCACGCTCTTGAGTCCAAACCGGGTGGAGAGCTCCAGCTCCTCCATACCGTGCCGGGCCGAGCGGCCGGTCTCCGTCACCGCCGCCATGGCTGCAAAAGGCATGAGGGCCCCCGCCAGCCACAGGCCATCCGTTCCGGCCTGGTGGGCCGCCCCCAGCGCGGCGGCGAACACCGCCGCTGACAGGACCCAGGTGCTCCTGCGGATATACCCTGCCTGAGTTAGGACGAGGGAGAAATGATTAACATAACAAATAGGCAGGGCGCGGAGAAAGGCCTGTTTCCTTTGGGGCGGCGGGGCCTCAAAGGCCGTAGCCAGAATCCGCTTTAGCTGCTTTTTCCTCATGGTTCGATGTCCTCCTTCAGCATCGTGCGGAGCTTTTTCAAAGTAGCCTCCGTCCGCCGGTACACCGCGAACCGGGATATACCCAGAACGCCGGCAATAACAGAGACCGGTTCTTGGTTAACATAACGCATAAATATGAGTTCCCGCTCCGCCGCCGTCAGGGCGGCCAGTGCACCGGCCAAGGCCATGCGCTCCAGCCGGTCGTCCTCGCTGCCGGGAGCGGCCAGGCACTCGGGCAGCGGGCCTGGCCTGCGTCTGCGGTACTCGTCCGCGCACAGGTTCCGCGCCACAGTGTAAAGGTACCGGATGGCCTTTCCCTGCTCCCGGTAGCCCTGATCGGCCAGCAGGCGGGTGAACGCCTCCTGAGTGGCGTCCTCCGCCTGCTCCCGGCTGCCCAGCCGGTGGAAGCAGTAGCGGTATATCTTGTCATACAGGGTCTCGATATCCATGGATGAGCTCCTTCATCTTGTATAACGGCGGGAAAGGGAAAATGTGCGGGCCGTACTTAAATCCTAGCATATTTTTCCTGTCTGTGGTAGAATGGGAAGGAAAGCGGTATAGCGAGGTATGATGATGGGCTTTTTATATGTGCTGGAGGGGCTACGGACCCCGTTTCTGGATAAGCTCTTTTCCGCCGTCACGTTCCTGGGGGGCGAGGGGGTGTTCGTCGCCCTGGCGGTGATACTGTTTTGGTGCGTGGACAAGCGCAAGGGCTACTTTCTCATGGCTGCCGGCGTGGCGGGCACGGTGGCGAACCAATTTTTGAAGATCGTCTGCCAGGTGCCCCGCCCCTGGGTCCGGGACCCGGAGTTCACCATCGTGGAGAGCGCCCGGGAGGGGGCCGGGGGGTATTCCTTCCCCAGCGGCCACAGTCAAAACGCCGCCGTGGCCTATGGCGGCTTGGCCCGGCTCACCCGAGGGTGGGTGAGATGGCTGTGCGGGGCGCTGGTGATCTTGGTGTGCTTTTCCCGGATGTATCTGGGGGTCCACACCCCGGCGGACGTGGCCGTAGGCCTGATATGCGGCCTGGTGCTGGTGGGCGCTCTGTGGCCTGTGTTCCGGCGGAGCGATAAAAAGCCCGGCCTGGTCCCGGCAGTATTTGCCGTGATCGTGGCCATAGCCTTGGCGGCGTTGGTATATGTGGAGGCGCACCCCTGGCCGGCGGATATCGACCAGGATAACCTTTACGAGGCCCGAAAAAACGGTTATACTATGCTGGGCATCGCCCTGGCGGTTCTGGTCGCTGCTCCGCTGGAAAGACGTTATGTAAACTTTGATACCAAGGCGCCCCGGTGGGCCCAGGTCTTGAAGGTGACGCTGGGCCTGATCGTGGTGATGGGACTGCGCATGGGCTTGAAGCCGGTGACATCGGCCCTGTTCGGGGGGCATCCGGCGGAGGCGGCGGCGCGGTATTTTATCATGGTGCTCACAGCGATCCTGGTCTGGCCGCTCACATTCAAGTGGTTTGCGGGGAGGCGCTCTATGGGAAGGAAAGCGATAAAGGCTCTGGTGATTGCGGGTATTATTCTTCTGATACTGGCGATGCTGGCGGGGGCGCTGTATTGGGTGGTGACGAGGGATACCTCCGAGACGCCCCAGGACGTCCCGGAGGCCCAAAATCCTCTCATCACGCCCCTGGGAACTACCATGCTCTCCGGCCATCGGGCAGGGGGCGGCACGGCCCCGGAGAACACCCTGCGGGCCCTGGAAAACAGCGCCCATAGCCCGGATTACCATCTGGACATCTTTGAGTTCGATGTGCATCTGACTGCCGACGGGGTGCTGGTGCTGCTCCACGACGAGACTCTGGACCGGACCAGCGACGCGGCGGAGGTCTTTGGCGAGGAGAACGTGGATGTGGGGACCCGCACCTTTGCGGAGCTGCAAACGCTCAACATGGGCGCAAAATTTACCGCTGAGGACGGCTCCATGCCCTTTGCGGACCTCCACGGGGAGGAGGTGCCGGAGGACCTGCGCATCATCAGCCTGGACCAGGCCCTGGAGTACCTGGAGAGCGCGGGGGATTTCCGCTATATCATCGAGATAAAAAACGGGGATGAGCTGGGCTTTGAGGCGGCGGACAAGCTCTATGCCGCGCTGACGGCGTTCGGCGCCCTGGAGCGGACGGTGGTGGGTACCTTCCACAACGAGGTCACCGCTTACATGGATGAGACGTACCCGGACATGCTCCGCAGCGCCGGGGTGAAGGAGGTCGTCCAATTCTATCTCTGCGCTCTGCTGGGGCTGGAACGGGACAATGGCGCGTTCCCCTATCAGGCGCTGCAGATACCCACCACGGACTATGTGGTCAATCTGGGAACCAGCCGGGTGGTGAACTATGCTCATGCGCACGACATCGCGGTCCAGTACTGGACCATCAACGACCCAGACGAGATGGCCCGGCTCCAGAGCATCGGCGCGGACGCCGTCATGACGGACCTGCCGAACGTGGGGGCTTCGGTCTTAAATCAGCCGTAAAAATTCCCCGCCCGGGGATTTTTTCAAAAAGCTCGTAACGAATGGGGGATATATCCGTCTAACCATAGGGATGGGGGTGGTGGCGCTGGATTATGAGGGGATGTACAACGCATGCTATATGCAGGTATACTCCTTTCTCCTCACCATGACCAGGGACCGTGAGCTGTCCGAGGAGCTGACTGAACAGACCTTTTACAAGGCCATGACCGGTCCGGGTTTCCGGGGCGAGGGCACGGAGCTCACATGGCTTTGCGCCATCGCCAAGAATCTGTACGCCGACGAGCTGCGCCGCCGCAAGCGGTATAGCGACGCCCCTGCCCGGGAAGTCCCCGCCCCTGGGGACATGGAGGGCGATTCCCTGGACAGGGATATGGCCTTTCGCGTCCATTTGGTCCTCCACGACCTGCCGGAGCCCTATAAAGAGGTGTTCCAGCTGCGGGTGTTCGGGGAGCTGTCCTTCCGGGAGATCGGCCGGATATTCACCAAGACGGAGACCTGGGCCCGGGTGACCTACCACCGGGCCCGGCTGAAAATACAGGAGAGGATGGAGGTAGACGGCGATGGATAACCCGTGTGAGCTGGTCCGGGATCTGCTGCCGCTGTATGTGGACGGTCTTTGCAGCGCCGCCAGCCGCCGGCTGGTAGAGGAGCATGTCGCTGTCTGTGAGGATTGCGGGGCTATGCTGAAACGGCTCCGGAACAGCGCCTGTGAGGACAGCCTCCGCCGGGAGGCGGCCCAGGTGATGGCCCCCCGCCGGTGGAGGAACCGGGCTTTTGCCGTCAGCTGTGCCCTGGCGGCGTTTATGTGTATTCCCGCCTGCCTGCTGGCTCAGTCGGCCCGGTCTGGCCCGGAGCCCTTCGCTTGGCTGTATCTTCTGGCTCCGTCACTGCTGGTGGTCATGAGCGCTACGGTGCTGCCCCTGCGAACCAGGCGGTACACCGGCCGGTGGACCCTGCTGGGCTACACGGCCAGCCTGCTGCTGCTCATGATGGTCTGCTGCGTCTATACGGCGGAGGGGTCGGAGCTTCTCGGCGCGGCGACAGGTCTGTTCATGGCCGGGACGGCGGCGCTGTATCTTTTGTCGGCCGTCGTCATCCTGCCCTGGGCGCTGCGGGAGCTGCCTTTGAAGGGAATCTTTGAGGGGCGGAAGTGGCTGGCTATGCTGGTGTGGGACGTATCCTTTGCTCTGGGGGCGCTCATTGGCCTGGGGCTGACGGCCCGGGCGCCCCGCTACTGGGCGATGGGACTGGGAGCCGCGGGGCTCGTAGCGGCGCTGGTCGCGGCGGAGATCGTTCTGGCCCGGCGGCTGCCTATGAACCGCTGGGTCCGTGCTGGCCTGGGCGTGGCTCTGGGGGGCAATGCTCTGGGCTGGCTGGGGCGGCCGTTGCTGGCGCTCACCGGCGCGGAGCGGGACGTTATCATGCTGTGCCAGCGGGCAAGACTCGTCCTGCTGCTGTCCGCCACGGCCCTGGGAGCGGTCCTGGTGGCAGTCGGCGCATGGACGGCCTGGCGCCGGAGCGGGGGCGAAAGCGTCCGCAGAGATACACGGGAGGAGAAGAGCATATGAATAAGCTGAGTTACTATTGCCGGGTGCTGAGCGGGGTGCGGCTGAAAAAGCTCCTGCCCATCCTGGACCGGGCCCATGAGCTCAGCGGCCGGAGCAAGGCGTGGCTGTCGGCGGATATGGCCCGCTGCGCTGTGAAGTACGGCTGCGGTTATCACGACTATATCCAGTTCGGCATGTACGACCTGACGGAGGCGCAGAAGGCCACCATGGTCACCCGGGTGGTGAGCCGGAAGCTGATGGACCTGCTCAACGACGAGAGCCAGGCCGCCGTGCTGGACGACAAGGGCCTGTTCGCCCAGACCTACCGGCCCTATCTCCGGCGGGACATCCTGGACCTGAGCCGGGCCTCCGGAGAGGAGATGGACGCCTTTCTGCAACGGCACAACAGGGCCTTCTGCAAGCCCGTAGAGGGTTCCTGCGGCCACGGATGTTTCATCTATGACATCCCGGCGGGCATCACCAGGGGGGCGTTTTTGAAGGAAATGTCCGAAAAGGGGGTGGGCGTCTGCGAACAGGTGCTTGAGCAGCACCCCAGTCAGGCGGCCTTCAATCCCAGCAGCCTCAACTGCGTGCGCATCGTGACCCTCATCGACTCCGATGGGGAACCCCATGTGATCTACGCGGTGCAGAAGTTCGGTGTCCAGGACGTGTGCGTGGACAACTACGGCCCCGGAGGCATCGGCTGCCGGGTGGATCTGGAGACGGGCAGGATACTCTGGCCCGGGGTACTGGGGGAGGGCTATATGCGCCAGGTATACACCGAGCATCCCCGGTCTCATCTCCCCCTCGTGGGCTATGAGGTGCCCTTCTTCCAGGATGCCTGCCAGATGTGTCTGTCTGCGGCCATGGTCACCCCGGCCCTTCGGTATGTGGGCTGGGATGTGGGCATCACCCCCGACGGCCCCGCCATCGTGGAGGGCAACGACTTCACCGATTACCTGTTCTACCAGCATGTGCCCCAGACCCCTGACGGGATAGGCATGCTGCCGGTCTTTGAGAAATACGTTCCGGAATTCAAACGATGCCGCTCATAATATTTGCCGATCATTATTAACGCCGGCAACACCGTATCAATGCTGTGCTTTAGTAATAATGGCCAAAGTAATAACCGGAGGGAAAATACACTATGTGGGGACAGATCTACGATTTCTTTGACACCCTGTGGGGCTATCCCATGCTGATCCTGCTGGTGGGCGGCGGCCTGTATTACGGCGTGCGCACTGGCTTCTATCAGCTGCGGCGCCTGCCCCTCATCTTCCGCAAGACCTTTGGGGAGATGTTCAAAAAGGACAAAAACCTGGACGATCTGGAGGGGACCATATCCCCTCTGCGAGCTCTGTCCACAGTTCTGGCGGGCACGGTGGGTTCCGGCAACATCGCCGGCGTGGCCACCGCCATCGCCGTAGGCGGCCCCGGCGCTCTGTTCTGGATGTGGATTACCGCCATCTTCGGTATGATGACCAAGCTGGCCGAGGTGGCCCTCACCATCCGCTACCGGAAGAAGGGCGAGGACGGCGAGTACTACGGCGGCCCCATGCACTACATACGCAAGGGTCTGGGCCATAGGTGGGCATGGCTGGCGGGGCTCTACTCCGTGGCGCTGCTGCTGCTGGTGCTGACGGATGCCTCCTTTGTGCAGGTGAACACCGCCGCCACCGCTCTGGACGATGCCTTCGGTCTGCCTCTGATCGTGACCGGCATCGCTATCGTGGCGGTGAGCCTGATCGTGGTCATCGGCGGCACCAAGCGCATCGGCTCGTTCTGCGTCAAGGTAGTGCCCCCCATGTGCGCGCTGTATATCCTGGGCTGCCTGGTGGTCATCATCACCCACATCGGCAATCTGGGCCACGCTCTGGGGATGGTGTTCAAGTATGCCTTCACACCCATGGGTGCCGTGGGCGGCTTCATGGGTTCCACAGTCCTGACCACCATGACCAAGGGCGGCTTCCGGGGCATCTTCTCCAACGAGGCCGGCGAGGGCACCGCCGCCACCGTCCATGCCACCGCCAAGACCGACCACCCCATCCACCAGGGCTTCTACGGCGTGGTAGAGGTGTTCATCGACACCATCATCATCTGCACCCTGACGGGCCTTGCCATCCTGTGCGTGGGTGATATATGGTCCAGCGGCGAGACCGGCGTATACCTGACCTTCGCCGCCTTCCGGGAGACCTTCGGCAATGTGGGCGTGGCTGTGGCAGGTATATGCGTGTTCCTGTTTGCCTACTCCTCCTATTTGGGCTTCTTCGTGGAGTTTCGCACCAGCCTGGAGTATATCTTCCATGAGAAGCTCGCCCGTTATTTGAAGTGGCTGTTCTTCGTGCCGCCCATCATCTCCTGCGTGCTGCCGGTGAGCGTGATATGGGACCTAGCGGACATGGTGGTTGGCTTCATCTTCATCCCCAACATGATCGCAATCCTGGCCCTGAGCCCCCAGGTTCTGGAGATGCTGAAGGAATACACCGCCCGGTGCAAGGCGGAAAAGCAGTTGAAAAACTGAAAAATACCACAAACCGGGCCCGTTGCGTGGGCGGGGTTCGTAGGACAGCGTGAACCCGAAAAGAATTTATGATTTTACCAGGGGATAGTATTGCTCTGAGACCGGCCAACCGGCCGGCCTCAGAGCGGAGACAGACCGGCCAGTTGGCCGGTCTGTCAATTTAGTATGAAAATGCGTGGCCGCTCAGCCCAGCAGAGGCTTGGCCGACTCAGGGAACCCGCGGCTATCCCGTGAAAACAGGGCCTTATCCTCATCCGCCCGGCAGACGCCCCGCCGGCTCACATGGACCCGCTGACAGCGTCCGGCACCGAACAACCCGTCCATAGCGGCCCGGTACGGCTCAAACGCCGCCTCCGGCATCAGCGCCTGGATGCACCCGGCACAGCCGCCGCCGTGGACCCGCCAGGCCCCTTGGCCCGCCAAAAGCCGCTCCGACTCCATGAGTCCCCGGGCCAGCGCCGCGCCACAGTCCTCTGCATAGGTGTTGTGCAAAAACCGCTCCGCGCTCCGGCCCGAGTCGTTCATCAGCTCCATATACCGCTGTCCATCCCGCAGGCCCAGGGCGTCCGCCATAGAGGCCACCCGAAAGGTCTCATCCATGAAGTGGCGGGCCCGCATCCATGGGATCTCGCTTTGATGTTCCGGCCACCGCTCCTCGAACAGCGGCCCTCGGACCATGGCCAAAAACGGCTCGCCGAAGGTCTGAGCCACCGCCGTCATATCCTCCGCGATCTGGGCGCAGACGGAAGCGGCCGGGGCCGGGTCCTCTCCGGTGTCCGTCAGACACAAAGCCAGGCCCAGCGCGTCAAAATTGCAGTCGATGGACAGGATCTTATTCTCCAGCACGTCCATATAGACCCCGTTCCCCATAGCGCAGGTCAACGGAGCCATCAGGCCGCTGGATTTCCCGAACCAGCGATTTTCTGCCTTCTGGGCGGCCCGGGCCAATTCCTCTGGCTGCAGGGGCTCGTCCCGGTAAAAGTCGGACAGAATATATCCCACCAGAACCGAAAAGGCCGACGAGGACGCCAAAGAGCGGTTGAAGGGCAGGTCGTTGAAGAAATAGGCGTCAAAGCCTCCCATATTGGGGATACTCTCTCCCAGGACGGCAGCCATGCCCCGTACCAGCGCGGTAGCGGTCCCGACCTCTTTTTCGTCCGGCCACAGCCGGTCCAGCGCCACCTCTACGGTGGGAAAGCTGTCGGACTTGACGCGGATAACGCCATCGCGGTTAGGTGCCGCCTCCGCTGAGATACCCTTGTCGATGGCCGCGGCCATGACCCGTCCCCGCTGATGATCTGTATGGCTCCCGGCAAGTTCTGTCCTGCCGGGGCAGAAAAACCGCGTCATTTTCTCGCCATGGCCCGCTTAACCGCCTCTGCCACGGCGGGGCCGTCCAGCCCATACGCCGTCAGCAGGCTGTCATATTTTCCGGTCTCGGTGAAGGTATCCTGGATGCCCACGAACTCCGTGGGCGCGGCGGCGCCGCCCCAGGCCAGTACCTCCGCCACGGCGCTGCCCGCGCCACCATGTATCTGATGCTCCTCGGCACACACCACGGCTCCGGTCTTTTTCGCGCAGTCCAGAATGAGCTTTTTATCAATGGGCTTCACGGAAACCAGGTCTACCACCTGCACATCTATTCCCCCGGCCGTCAGCAGCTCTGCCGCCTCCAGGGCCTTGTGGACCATGATGCCGACGGCGAACACGGTGCAGTCCTTTCCTTCCCGGACGACCTTGCCCTTGCCTGGCTCAAAGACCGTTCCGGCGGGATAGAGCTCGGGATACTCCCCCCGGCTCAGACGCAGATACACCGGTCCCTGGTGCTCCGCCGCATAGCGGGTGGCCCAGCGGGCGGCCACGGGGTCGGCAGGCACGAGCACCTCCATGTTGGGCAGCGCCCGCATGACGGCAATGTCCTCCGTGGCATGGTGGGTGGCGCCGTCCAACGCGTCGGACATGCCGCAGTAAGCGCCGGCCAGCTTCACGTTCAGGTTCCCATAGCAGACCTGGGCCCGGGTTGCGATGAGCCCCAGGGTGGTCAAAAAGACCGTGAAGGTATTCACAAAGGGGATTTTTCCTACCGAGGCCAGTCCTGCGGCGCAGGAGACCATGTCGGACTCCGCGATGCCCATATTGAAAAACCGCTGTGGGAATTTCTGTCCGAACACCTTGCTCTTGGTGGAGCCGGACAGGTCGGCGTCCAGCACCACGATATCCTCATTCTCGGCCCCCAGCTCCGCCAGAGTCTCACCGTATACGTCACGAATGGCTTTTCCCATCAGTCAATCCTCCCCCAGCTCGGTCATCGCCTTGGCGTAGCTGTCCGGATCGATGGCCTTGCCGTGCCAGCCGGCCTGACCCTCCATAAAGGAGACGCCCTTGCCCTTCACCGTGTCCGCAATGATCACCGTGGGCACGCCCTTCGTAGCCTCCGCCGCATCGAACGCCCTGTTCAGCGCCCGCAAATCGTGGCCGTCCGTCCGGATCACATGCCAGCCAAAGGCCTTCCACTTTCCCTCCAGGTCCCGGAGGGGCATGATTTCGTCTGTGGTGCCGTCCAGCTGGACCTTGTTATAGTCCACCACGGCGCACAGGTTGTCCAGCATGAACTTGGGCGCGGAGGCTGCGGCCTCCCATACGGCGCCCTCGTCCAGTTCACCGTCGCCCAACACGGCGTATACCCGGGCGGGCGAGCCGTTCAGCTTCAGCCCCAGCGCCATGCCTTGGGCGGCGGCCAGGCCGATGCCCAGCGGGCCGGAGGGCAGATCCACGCCGGGGGTGTGGGTGGTGGGGTGCCCCTGGAGGGGGCTGCCGAACTGGCGCAGAGTATCCATCGCCGACTTGTCTAAAAAGCCCTTCTCCGCAAGGTTGCGATACAGCATGGGCGCCGCATGGCCCTTGCATAAAACAAGCCGGTCCCGGTCCGGGTCGTCAGCTGTGGGGATATTCATCCGGTGCTGGTACAGCAGCGTCAGGATCTCGCAGACGGACAGGCTCCCGCCCGGATGGCCGGACTGGGCCTTATGGATAGCGGTGAGCACCTCTCTGCGAAAGGTGCGGCACAGCTTCTCCAGCTCCCTCTGCCGTTCTATGGTCAACTCCATACAATAATGCTCCTTTTCGGATAATATGCATAGATTTCATTATCTTGTATTATATATTTGCTTTATTGTCAAATCAACGCTATAATATGTAATCATGATTACAAATAATGAAAAACTTTATGAAAAACTTCCGGCGAGGATCAAACAATGAAACATGATAGATTGAATTTCACCATGCTGTGCGACTTTTATGAGCTGACCATGGGCAACGGCTATCTGGAAGCGGGGATGCGGGACCGGATCACTTATTTTGACCTGTTTTTCCGCACCGTGCCTGACGGAGGCGGATTTGCCATTGCCGCCGGGCTGGAGCAGGTCATCAACTATGTGAAGGATCTGCACTTTGCGCCGGAGGACATTGCCTATCTCCGGGGCCGGGGCATCTTCTCCGAGGAATTTCTGGCTTATCTGGCCGACTTCCGCTTCACCGGGGACATCTGGGCCGTGCCGGAGGGCACGCCGGTATTCCCCCGGGAACCTATCGTGGTCATCCGGGCCCCGGCTATCCAGGCCCAGCTTCTGGAGACATACATGCTGTGCGTGCTGAACCATCAGAGTCTGATCGCCACCAAAGCCAATCGGATCGTGCGGGCGGCCCAGGGCCGTGCCGTGCTGGAATTTGGCTCCCGCCGGGCCCAGGGCGCGGACGCCGCCATCATGGGCGCCCGGGCCGCCTATATCGGCGGCTGTGCCGGGACGGCCTGTGTGCTGTCGGATCAGCTGTTCGGCGTACCCGCCGGGGGCACCATGGCCCACGCATGGGTCCAGATGTTCGACTCAGAGCTGGATGCTTTCCGAGCCTACTGCCGGACTTATCCGGAAAACGCAACACTCCTGGTGGACACCTACAACACCCTCCAAAGCGGCGTGCCCAACGCCATCCGGGCCTTTGACGAGATCCTCAAGCCCCGGGGCATAAAAAAATGCGGCATCCGCCTGGACTCCGGCGACCTGGCATACCTCACCCGCAGGGCCCGAAAGATGCTGGACGACGCCGGCTGGACGGAGTGCTCCATCACCTGCTCCAACGCCCTGGACGAGTATCTTATCCAGGATCTGATAAGCCAGGGGGCCTGCATCGACTGCTTCGGCGTGGGCGAGCGGCTCATCACCGCCCGGAGCGAGCCTGTGTTCGGCGGGGTTTACAAGCTGGCGGCCGTGGAGGACGACTGCGGCGTCATCGTCCCCAAGATCAAGATCAGCGAAAATGTGGCCAAGATCACTAATCCCCACTTCAAAAAGCTCTACCGCTTCTATGGCCGGGACACGGGGAAGGCCATGGCGGATTATCTGTGCGTATATGATGAGGTTATAGACGACGCGAAGCCGCTGACCATTTTCGACCCCGACGCCACCTGGAAGGAGAAGGAGCTGACCGATTTCACGGCCCGGGAGCTTTTGGCGCCCATCTTCCGGGGCGGCGAGCTGGTCTACGATCCCCCCGCTCTGCCGGAGATCAAGGCGTACTGCGCCCGACAGCTGGACACCCTGTGGGACGAGGTGCGCCGGTTCGAAAATCCCCATAACTACTATGTGGACCTGTCCCAAAAGCTGTGGGACATCAAAAACGACCTGCTCCGCCAGCGGAAATGACCTGAGCGGCGCCATCCTTCGATAGCAGTAGCTCCCCGGCATAGGGGAGCATTGTGCCATATTTTGCGGCTGCCCCGTAGGAGACGAGCAAAACGGGCTGTTTTCCAGATGCTTGTTTGGTCATTGACACCCGATGAAGACGGGCATATTATGGAAATTAAAAGTGACCCTGGGGGATAAGCTTATGGCGAAGAACAAGTTGGGCACGCTCCCTTTACAATTCATTTTTACAAAGGACGGATTTTATTGTGACGCCCAAGGCGAGCTGTCCGAAGCGGATCAAGCGTTGAGGACACAGTTTGAGATAGATCGCTGGGCTGCTTTGTACCATATAGGCCTGACTGAGCGGCGAAAGGATTTTTGCCCCTCCGCAGCGTTTTTGTATATGCTCTCCGACGCTTTTTTCAGGGCTTTGGTCAGCCTTCCCGATTTGGAGATCTCCCGTGAACGGGCGAAGGCACCTCTTACGGAGACAGACCGGTTGCTGCGGGCGGTTCCCTTTGTGATAGGGGCGGAGTACATCGACGAAAAATGGATTCAATCCGCCTTCTGCCGGCTAAACCAGGTGTTTGCCAAGGAGATCGCCGCTTACCACGGGACGGTCTCCCTGTACTTGACGGAACAGAATCAGCGGCTGCGGGTCCCGGAACGCATTTTCTTCCACCTGGTGGAGAATAAGGAGCAAAAGTATCCGTTTGCGTTTTTGGCCACGTACGCCACCAGGGACGAGGCCGGGCAGGTCCGCCATGTTCCGCTGCAGTATGCGCTGACGGAATATAAAAATGAGCGCAGAAAGCTGCTGGATTTGTTGTCCTGTCTAAACAGAGCGTCCGAGGTGTCAGAATTGATCGGTTCGTTTATGGACAGCGGCCAGATGTTCCACCCCCTCCGGCTGACGGCGGATGAGGCGTATGATTTTCTGACCCACGTGGAAGCAATCGAGGAAGCGGGCATTCTGTGCCGGATCCCCAATTGGTGGAAGAAACGGAGCGCCGCCGTTTCCTTGTCGGTGTGCCTGGGAGATAAAAAGCCATCCTTTCTGGGCTTTGACACCCTGATATCCGTGCAGCCGGAGCTGACGGTGGACGGCGTGCCGCTGGCCCGGGAGGACGTCCAGATGCTGCTGGCACAGACGGAGGGCCTTGCCCTCATAAAGGGTAAGTGGGTGGAAGTAGATCATGAGCGATTGCGGTCCCTGCTGGCAGAAATAGACGGATTGCCGCCTTCTGTCACGCTGATGGAGGCCATGCGTCGGGGCCTGGAGCAGAAGCCCCGGGCAGATGTCGGACCGATGCTGACCAATGGCGCTTGGCTGTCTGCCCTGCTGACAAAGCTGAAAAGACCGGAATCCATTCGGAGCGCTGTCGTACCCAAGGGATTTTGCGCACAGCTGAGGCCTTATCAGCAAAGGGGGTATACTTGGCTGACCTATATGGACAGCTTGGGCTTCGGAGCGTGCCTCGCGGATGACATGGGCCTTGGCAAGACAGTGCAGGTCCTGGCCTATCTGGAAAAGCTTCGGCTTGGTAAAAGGAACGCGAAGGCGCTGCTGATCGTTCCGGCCTCTCTGCTGGGCAACTGGAAGAAAGAGACAGAGCGGTTTGCGCCCTCTTTGTCTTACCAAATCCTCCACGGCCGGAAGGCGGAAGCCCTGGAAGAGCAGCTGGAGGAGAGCGAGGCATTTCTAACTATCACAACCTACGGTATGGTGATACGGCTAAAGGGGCTGCAGAAAGCGC
>CAZVRP010000007.1:0-21679 GCA_964630255.1 uncultured Oscillospiraceae bacterium
CGGAAAATTTTTCCATGTACTCGGTCATGTCGATGCGGACCATGTTCTTCTCATCATCGAACAAGGCCTGGGCCAGGCTCTTGGCCAGCTCCGTCTTGCCCACGCCGGTGGGGCCTAAAAAGAGGAACGAGCCGATGGGCCGGTCAGGGTCCGCGATGCCTGCCCGGGAGCGGAGGATAGCCTCGGTAACAAGGCGCACCGCCTCGTCCTGGCCCACCACTCGCCGATGGAGGATGTCCTCCAGGTGCAGCAGCTTCTCCCGCTCGCCTTCCATGAGCCTGGCCACAGGGATGCCCGTCCAGCGGGCCACGATGCCGGCGATCTCCTCCTCGGTCACGGTGTCGTGGACCAGGGCGCCGGCGCCCTTGGCCGGGGCGGCCTCCGCGTCTGCCAGCTTCTTTTGCAGGGCAGGGATAGTCTCATATTTCAGCCGGGCCGCCGTCTCATACTCATAATTCTGCTGGGCCCGCTCCATGTCGGCGGTGTATTTTTCGATCTCCGATTTGATGTCCTTAACCGCGTCCACATCCGCCTTTTCCGCCTCCCAGCGGGCCTTCATGGCTTGAAACTCCTCCTTGGCGGCGGCCAGATCGGCGCGCAGCTTCTCCAGCCGGTCGGCACTGAGCTTGTCCGTCTCCTTCTTGAGGGCCGTCTCCTCGATCTCCATCTGCATGATCTTCCGGCGCACATCGTCCAGCTCAGAGGGCATGGAGTCGATCTCCGTGCGGATGAGGGCGCATGCCTCGTCCACCAGATCTATGGCCTTGTCCGGCAAGAACCGGTCGGAGATATAGCGGTTGGACAGCGTGGCCGCAGCCACCAGGGCCGCATCGTGGATGCGCACGCCGTGGAATATCTCATAGCGCTCCTTTAGGCCTCGGAGGATGGATATGGTGTCCTCCACCGTGGGTTCGGCCACCATCACCGGCTGGAACCGCCGCTCCAGGGCCGCGTCCTTTTCGATGTATTTGCGGTATTCGTCCAGGGTGGTAGCGCCGATGCAGTGGAGCTGGCCCCGGGCCAGCATGGGCTTCAAAAGGTTGCCCGCGTCCATGCTCCCCTCGGTCTTGCCGGCCCCCACAATGGTGTGCAGCTCATCGATGAAAAGCAGGATGCGGCCCTCGCTCTTGGCGATCTCCTCCAGCACGGCCTTCAGCCGCTCCTCAAACTCCCCCCGGTATTTGGCCCCGGCCACAAGAGCGCCCATATCCAGGGAAAATACAGTTTTGTCCTTCAGTCCCTCGGGCACGTCCCCCCGGACGATACGCTGGGCCAGGCCCTCGGCGATGGCCGTCTTGCCCACGCCCGGTTCGCCGATGAGCACCGGGTTGTTCTTCGTCTTCCGGGACAGGATACGGATGACGTTCCGTATCTCCGTATCCCGGCCAATCACCGGGTCCAGCTCGTTGTTCCGCGCACGCCGGACCAGGTCGGTGCCGTACTTCTCCAGGGCGTCGTAGGTGTCCTCCGGGTTGTCGGTGGTGACGTGGCCGGTCTTGACCTTGGCCAGCTCCGCCGTGAAGCCGTCCTTCGTCACGTTCTGCTGCCGGAATATATCCCGGACAGCGGGGGTGGGATGGGCGAAGATGCCCAGCATCAGATGCTCCACGGACACATACTCGTCCTTGAGCTTGGCCGCCACCTTCTGGGCGAAATCGATGACCTTGCCGAACTCGTTGGAGGGGTACACGCTCTGGGCTCCCTGGACCTTGGGCAGCTTTCCGATGGCGGTGTCCAGGGCGGAGAGGATACCATCGCAGTCGGCGCCCATCCGGCCAAGCAGGGTGGGGATCAGGCCCCCGTCCGCGTCCACCAGGGCATATAGAAGATGCTCCGGCGTCACGTACTGGTTGTCGTTCTCCCGGGCCATGGCGGTAGCGTTGTTGACGGTCTCTATGGTTTTTTGTGTCAGCTTATCACTGTTCATTGCCGATCACTTCCCTTTATAAAAATTGGTCTTACAAAATGATGTTGCCCTCGTGGAGCCAATTCAAGTATTCCTCCTCCACGTTCCGGGGGGACAGCCGTCCGGCCAGATAGCCCTTCATCAGCCGATCGAACAGCCGCACATAGGCGCTGATGGCCCCAGCAATATCTCCAGTGGCATAGTCCCGCCGCCCGGGCAGGGCAATGGTGCGGGTGAACCGGCTGGCATAGAGGGCGTATTCCGCCGGAACGGCCTTATACGGCGCGATCAGCTCATCCTCGACCTGCTTCCACAGCCGGAAAAACCGGCCCATGGCCTCCAACAGCTCCTGGGACTGGGTGCGGAATACCACGCTCAGTTCCCCCAGGGAGTCTTCCCGGTCCCGGTACAGCTCCACGGAGTACTTTACCGTGGGCCGGTAGCGGTACTGTAAGCTGGATTTCAGGCTCATGGTGGTGGCGTTGGGCGTGATGAAGGGCACCAGGGCCCCGTCGGCGTTCAACATCTCACCGATCTGCCTGAAAATATCCTGTACCTGCCGCTCCGGAGTCACCATATCCACATACTCCGCCAATATCTGATTCACCAGAGCCGAGCGGTTGGTGCCCGCCCGGTGGGCCAGCTCGTCCACCGCCCGGACCACGTCGTCCGAGAGCATCAGGCTGTACAAGGTCTTCTTCATATCCTCACCTCATAATAATATTACCGCGTTATATAAGTTTTGTCAAGCAATTTATATAAAAATATTATACATATTTTTAGCTTTGCCCCGGGAAAACAATGTGCCCGGAGGAATACCCCCTCCGGGCGCGTATTTGGTCAGGATGCGCTTATACTATTCCAGGCCGCGATCTCTTTTCAGGATGCGGATATCCGAGCCCACGAAGGGAAGGACCTGGTACTCCCCCTCCAGACGGCTCATGACCTGGGGGGAATACCGCTTCTCCATCTGAGCGGCGGTGAGATTGGTGCTGATGACGGTCCGCTTTCCGGTCAGCAGCCGGCCGTTTATCAGAGTATAGAGGGCGCTGCGGCTGAAATCCGTCAGCATTTCCGTGCCCAGGTCGTCCAGAATGAGCAGGTCGCACTCCATCAACCGGCGGACCTGGGCGTCAGCCTGGGCCGGGTCGGCCCCCTCCCGGGGGAAGCGCTGGGCCTCAAAGGCCGTCAGGACCGACACGGCGGTGTCATACACCACGGAAAATCCCTGCTGGGCCACCTCCCGGGCGATGCAGGCGGACAGGAAGGTCTTTCCAAGGCCCGTCCCGCCCCGGAACAGAAGGTTCATCCGGCTGCTGCGGAAGCGAAGGGCGTAGTCATAGCAGATGCCGAATACAGTCTCCATCTGCTGCCGGGGAGATATCCCTGTGGCGGGGTCCGGACGGCTGTCATAAAGCCCCAGATCGAAGGTGCCGAAGCTCTCGCTGCCCAGCTTCATCAGCGCAGACAGGTCCCGGGCCTGGGCCTTATCATACAGGGCCTTGAGACAGGAGCACATCTGCCCCCGGACATAGCCGGTGTCCCGGCATTTGGGGCAGTCCCATGCCCCGTCCAGCCAGGTCATGGGCCAGCCGTTTTCCACCAGCAGCTCCGCCCGTTGGGCCTGGAGCTCCAGGCTCTCCGCGCTCAGCTCGTCCATGCTGCGGCCCTGGCCGGCCAGGCTGGCGGCCGCCTCCGCCGCCACAGCGGCGATCTGCCCGTCCAGCGTCCGCAGGGCGGGGACTTTGGCGTAGGCCGTCTCGTGGCGCTGCCGGTCGGTCTGGATGCTCCGCCGGCGGATATCCTCTTTTTCCTGCCGGGCCTGGGCCAGCAGCTTTCCATCCATGATAAACGTCCTTTCTGTCCTCAGCTGTTTTTGATCTTCTCCCGCAGGCGGCGCAGCCGCTCAAGCTCCTTGGAATCGGGGGTCTCGGCGGCGATCTGCTGCCGCTTCGGGGCGCCCTTGCGGTCGCCCTGTTCGATCTCATCCACCGTGTGCAGACCCTTGCTGTGCCAGGACTGGACGATGGAGTTCATATACCGCCATTTCAGCTCTCCGGTATTGGTCACCGTCCTGTCGGCGGCCAGGGCCAGGGCTTCCGGGCCGAAGCCCAGATCGATCCAGCTGTCGATATACCGCCGCTCCGTAGGGGAGAGTTCCCGGTTTTTGATGCCCATGGCCCGCTGTATCTCTCCGGCAAGGGACTTGCGGCGGGCCAGCTCCGCAAGCCAGCTCTCCGCTTGTTCATAGGTCATGATCTCCCGGTTGAACCAGGAATAGGCCTCCTTCTCGATGACAGAAAAGCCCAGGTGCTTGGCCGGGCCGTACCGCTCCTCGTGCTCCTCCTTGCAGTGGTGAATCAGAAGCATAATCACATCCGCCGGAAGAGAGAGGTCGTCATATATCCCGAATAGCTTCTTTAGGTCCGTGGAGGACAGCACCCGTCCCAGAGCGCTCTGGGCCTCCTCCACCAGAGCGCGGAACGCCGGGTCCGAGGCGCTCCGGCGGACCACGTCCTCCGCCTGATACTCCGGCAGTTCCCGGCCGTCGGTGGGGTCCGGCGCTCGGCCATCGGTGAGCAGACCCATCCGGGTCAGTCGGGCGGCGGCGGCCTGAATGGCGCGGACGGACAGCCGCAGATCCCGGGCGGCCAGCGCCTCGTCCATCGTTCCGTTGTGCTTGAGCAGATACAGGTACAGCAGCGCACCGTCCCCGTCTCCGGCGTCCAAAAGAAGGTCCGCGTCCCGGAGGGGCACGTTCAACACGGCCACAGTATGGAGTTTCAGCTTGGCATTGTCCATCTTTTGTTCCTTAGTACAGATATGTAAAAAGTTGTCGGTTTTGTTATTATAACATTCCGAGCAGATCATGACAAGTTTTGATTGAAGCCGCTATGTGTGGTATAATAGCCGCAACGCGGCAGGCATACCATCTGTCACGGAGCGAGGAGGCGGGAGCATGGCCGGACAGATCGATCTTCACATACACACCACGGCCTCGGACGGGACGGATACGCCCCGCCAGGTGGTCGCGCTGGCGAAAAGCCTTGGCCTGCGGGCCATTGCCGTCACCGATCACGACAGCGTCGCCGGCGCGGCGGAAGCCGTGACCGCCGGCGCGGCGCTGGGGGTGGAGGTCATCCCGGGCATCGAGATAAGCGCCGACTACCGGGGGCGCAGCGCCCATATCCTGGGGCTTTTCATCGACCCGGCGGCCCCGTCTCTGCGGCCAGTTCTGGACTGGGCGGTGAACGAGCGCGACGCCCGGAATGAAAAGATCCTGGCGGCCATGGAGGCCGACGGCCTTCCCATCTCTCTGGATGCGCTGCGCCAGGAGTACCCGGACACGGTCCTGGGCCGGCCGCACATGGGGGAGCACCTGATGCGGGCGGGGGTGGTGGCCTCCGTCCAGGAGGCTTTCGACCGTTTTTTGGCGGAGGGGCGGCCCTATTACCGGCCCCGGGAGAGAATGAGCATGGACCGTGCCACAGAGGCCATCCGGGGCGCCGGGGGCCTGCCCATCATAGCCCACCCCATGCAGTACGGCTATGCGGGGGTCCAATGGGAGGCGTTCATCCGGGCGGGGGTGGACGCGGGCTGCGCCGGGCTGGAGGCCTATTACTCCGAGCACAGCGGCGCACAGCAGATGATGCTGCTGCAGAAGGCAGCGGAGCTGGGCCTTGGCGTGTCCGGCGGCAGCGATTACCACGGCGGCCGCAAGCCCCATATCCAAATGGGCTCGGGCATCGGCGGGAGCCTGGATGTGCCCTATGACGTGCTGGAGGGGCTGCGGACCCTGCTGGAGACGTGAGGACTTTGGGATTTGCACTTGTTTTATGATAATATATTGTTTATAATGAAGAATACGCGTCAGTGATTTTGGCCCGCATGGCCGCGATGGCGGCCGAGAGATGAACGAGGATGCCATGCTTCAGCTTTTAGTTCCCGCAGGAAGCCCGGAGGCGGTGATCGCCGCCGTGCAGAGCGGGGCCGACATGATATATATGGGCTATAGGCTCACCGCCCCCGGCCGGGGCGAGGAGGGCTTTGACGAGACGTCCTTCGTCAGCAGTATGCGGTACTGCCGGGTGCGAGGCTGTCCGGTGGCCGTGGTAGTGAGCGAGCTGGCTGCCGACGATACCATGGCCGGGCTGGTGGAACGGGCCGTGCTGGCCGCCCGGGAGGGCGCCGCGGCCTTGGTGGTGCAGGATATCGGCCTGATCGATGTTTTGCACAAGGTCCTGCCGGACATGCCCCTGTGGGGGGATGTGCGTCTGGGCGTCCACAGTCTGGAGAGCGCTGCGGCGGTGACGGCCCTGGGCCTGTGCCGGGTGTTCCTGTCCCCGGAGCTGAGTCTGGAGCAGATCGAGACCATTGCCCGGGGCCTGCCCATCGAGACGGCCGTATTTGTCCATGGACCGGTGTGCTTTGCCTGCGGCGGCCAGTGCTATATGGGCGCCCTGGCGGAGGAGCATCTGAGCGACAACTGCCTGCGGTGCCAGGAGCCATGCCGGGGCCGGTTCTCCCTGGGCGGACGGATGGACGAGTTCCCCATGGCCATGGCGGATGTGTGCCTCATATACCATTTGGAGGCGCTGGAGCGGGCGGGCGTGGCCTGCGCCGTCATCAGCGGCCGCGGCCGCAGACCGGAGTATGTGGCCTATACCACCGCCATATACGCCCGAGCCATCCGAGAGCAGGTGCTGCCCACCCAAGAGGAATACGACTGGCTTCGAGACGCCTTCTCCCCCGGAGGGCTGTCGGACGGCTATCTCACCGGCGAGCTGGGGCCGGACATGTTCTGCGCCCCGGAAAAGCCGGACCGGCAGGCCGAGCGGATGATCTCCGATGTGCGAAAGGGGTATATGAACGGCGAACTCCGCCGGGTGCCGGTGAAGTTCTACGTTGTCATGAAGCAGGGCCAGCCCGCCCTGTTCGCGGCGGAGGACGAGCGGGGCCATCGCGCCGTGCATCAGGGGTTCGCGCCCATCGATCTGGGCCGTCAGGGTCTTTCCGACGGCCGGGTGCGGGAGCTGATGTACCGCACCGGCGGCACGCCCTTTAACTGCACCGAGGTCAACTGCTCCATCGCCCCAAACCTGGACTACCCAGACGAGGCCATAGAGGACGCCAGACGGCTGCTCCTCAGCCGGATCACGGACCAGAGCCGGGAGCCGGCGCCTGTGGAGGCGGGACCGCTGCCGGAGTGTCCGGAGGGCCGGCCCTGGGAGGGCGTCCCCCGGTTCATCCTGCAGGTGACCCGGGAGGAACAGCTGACCGAGGAGCTGGCCGGGACCGGGCCGGACTTGCTGTATGTTCCGGCGGAGATACTGGCCTCGGGCGCGGAGGGGATAGAGTCCTTCCGCCGGCAGGGGACCGAGATCGCCGCCGTGCTGCCCCGGGTGGTGACGGAATCGGAGGGTCCGGTGCTCCGGGAGTTGATGGCCGCGCTGAAGGATGTGGGTATCCGCCAAGTGCTGGCGGGCAATCTGGGCCTGATCCCGGCGGCCCGCCGGGCGGGCATGGAGCTGCGGGGGGATTTTGGGCTGAACGTGGCCAATTCCTGGGCCCTGAAGCTTCTGAGCCGGGCGGGATTTCTGTCCGTGACGGCTTCCTTTGAGCTGGGGGCGCGGCAGATCGGGGCTCTGGCGAAGAGCGCCAACACGGAGATGATCATATACGGCCGTATGCCGGTGATGGTGTCGGAGCACTGCCTGATCCGCAACAGCTCCGGGCGGTGTTCCTGCGCCACGCCTGCCAGTATGGGCGATCCCTTTGGAAACGTGTACCCGGTGGGGAAGGAATTTGGCTGCCGGAACGTGATATACGACGGAAAGAAGATATTTCTGGCGGACCGGCCGGAGCTGTACGCCGGCGTGGGCCTGTGGGGCCTGCGGCTGATGTTCACCACGGAGAGTCCCCGGGAGTGCGTGATGGTGGCGGAGCGGTACAAGGACCGCAACGACTACCGGCCCAACAACACGGGCCGGGGCGCCTACATGAAAGGAGCGCTATGGATCTGATCCTGGCATCGGCCTCGCCCCGGCGGCGGGAGCTGCTGGCCAATCTGGGGCTGTCCTTTGCGGTGATCCCGGCAAAGGGGCCGGAAAAGCCCCCGGCGGGGGCGGACGCCGGCCAGACGGCCAGGGCGCTGGCAGAGGCCAAGGCCAGGGAGGTGGCCGCAGACCATCCCGGCGCGGTGGTCATCGGCGCGGACACGGTGGTGGAGGCCGACGGCGCCCTTTTGGGCAAGCCCCGTGACGAAGAGGACGCGGCGCGGATGCTCCGGCTGCTGTCCGGCCGGGAGCACCGGGTGTATACCGGCGTGGCGGTGATCCGGGACGGGACCGTCCTGAGCCGGTGGGAGGCGACCCGTGTGTTCTTCCGGCCGCTGACAGACCGGGAGATCGCCGCCTATATCGCCACCGGCGAGCCCATGGACAAGGCCGGGGCCTATGGCTATCAGGGCCTGGCCAGCCTGTTCGTGGAGCGGATCGAGGGGGATTATTTCAACGTGGTCGGCCTGCCCCTGTGCGGCCTTGGACGGATGCTGGATGAACTGGGAGTATCGTTGCTTTGAAAGAGTACATCAAAAAATACGGCCTGCGGGTGGCTGCGGCCGTCATCGCCGTGGTGCTGGTCGTGACGGTGGCCTCCAGTCTGCTGAAGGGCAGGGCCGGCCTCGTGGCCAATGCGGCCGGGGGGGTATCCAGTCCTGTGGGCCAGGCGGTTTCCGCCGCCATCGAGTGGCTGGAGGGCATCTACGGCTATATCTATGAATATGACCAGCTGGTGGCGGAGAACAACTCCCTTCGCGCTCAGCTGGCTCAGGCCCAGCAGGCAGCCATCAGCGCCTCGGAATACCAGGAGGAGAACGAGCGGCTCCGGGAGTTGCTTGGCTTTGCCGCCAAGCATGAGGACTATGTGCTGGAGCCGGCCACCATCACCGAGTGGACCAGCTCCAACTGGTCCAGCTCCTTCACCGTCTCCAAGGGTTCATCCAACGCTTCCAATCCCATTGAGGTGGGCGACTGCGTGATAACGGAATACGGCGCCCTGGTGGGGCAGATCATCGAGATGGGGGATACCTGGTGCACCGTGCGGACGGTAATCGACTCCGGCGTCGATGTGGGTGCCCTGGTGGGCGAGGCCGGCGCCGTGGGTATGTGCGTGGGCGATTTCGCCCTGATGCAGCAGGGCCTTCTGCGGCTGACATATCTATCAGAGAACGCTCAGCTGGTGGAGGGGGAGGCCGTCCTCACCTCCGGCCGAGGCACCTACATCCCCCAGGGACTCATCATCGGCTATATCCGCTCTGTCCTGTCGGAAGGGAATGGCCAGACGCTGTATGGCGTGGTGGAGCCCGCCTGTGACTTGGGCAGTCTGACCCAGGTGTTCATCATCACCGATTTCACCATCCAGGAGTGAGCCATGCTTCTTGATCTCATCGACCTGAGCAAGCTGCGACGGGTCATCGTATACGCCCTTTTGCTGGCGGTATTATTCATCCTCCAGGACCTGATCTTGGCCCGGTTTCCCCTGTTGGGGGTCCGGCCGCTCCTGATCCCGGGGGCGGTAGTGGCCATCGGCCTTCTGGAGGGCGGCATGTGGGGCGGCCTCATCGGCCTCGCGGCCGGATACTTCGCGGATATGGGCTGCATCGAGCAGCTGGTGCTGTTCACCGTCCTGTTTCCCATAGCGGGTTTTTTCTCCGGGGTCCTGGGCAAGTACATGCTCCACAAGGGCTTCGTGTCCTATATCGTCCTGGCGGGACTGACCCTGATCGCGGTTGCCCTGTGCCAGATGTCCCGGGTCCTGTTTTTTTCCGACCAGGAGGTGTCTCAAGTATGGGCCGTGTGGCGTACGGGACTTATCCAGACCGGCTGGAGCCTGGTCTGGTCCGTGCCCGCATACTTCCCCTGCAAGCTGATCGCCGACCGCCCGCTGCTGCGCTGACCAACCGGATGCGCCAAAGAGAAAGGATACAAAGGATACCATGAGAAAGCTCATCTCGCCCGGACGGCTTGGTTTTCTGATCGCGGTCGTCGCGGGGATACTGGCGCTGTATATCGCCACGCTCTATAAGCTTCAGATCATAGAGGGCAACCAGAATTATGAGCTGTCCACCAATTCCATCGTTTCGCATGAGACCGTCATCGCCGCCCGGGGGAACCTCCTGGACCGGTACGGACGGCTGCTGGTATCCAATCGCAACTGCAACAATCTGCTCATCGACGACAACGAGCTTTTGATGGGGGATATCGGCGGCGACGAGGCCAACGCCATCATCCTGCAGATGTGCCGGATCATCGAGGAGAACGGGGACACCCATATCGACCAGCTGCCTATCACCATGACGCCGCCTTTCGAATTCACGGAGAGCATCTCCTCCTGGCAGAACACTCTTCTCCAGGCGTGGCTGGCGGACAACGGCCTGGAACCGGACGCCACCGCCACGGAGATCATGGCCCGGATGCGCACCCGGTACGGCATCGACAGCAACTATACCGCCGAGGAAATGCGCATCATCGCCGGCGTGCGGTATGAGGTGAATGTCCGGTATATCATCGGCACCTCTGACTACATCTTCGCCCAAGACGTGAGCATCAACACCATCTCCGCTCTGATGGAGGCGGACATCCCCGGCTTTGAGGTGCAGGTGAGCTATATCCGCGAGTACAACACCACCTATGGGGCCCATATTCTGGGATATACCGGCCTTATGACCGGCGAGGAGTACGAGATTTACGAGGATCTGGGCTATCCCATGAACGCCACGGTGGGCAAGGCAGGCGCGGAGCTGGCCTTTGAGGAGCTGCTCCACGGCTCCGATGGCCAGGCCGAGATCACCCGCACCAGCGAGGGCATCGTAACCAGCACGGTGTATTCCTCCATGCCGGAGCCGGGCAACCATGTGTATCTGACCATCGACATCGCGCTGCAGGGCGTGGCGGAATCGGCGCTGGCCAACTATATCGAGGAGACGAATACCACCCGCACGGAGAACAACGCTCTCTATGAGATGACCGGTGAGCAGGATAAGATCCGGGAGCTGATCACCGGCGGCGCCATCGTGGCCGTGGACGTGCGGACGGGGGAACCTCTGTGCGTGGCCAGCTACCCCACCTATAACCTGGACACGTTTCTGGACGATTACGCGGACCTGGTCTCCGACGAGGAGAACCGGCCCCTGCTCAACCGGGCGCTCCAGGGCCTGTATGCCCCCGGCTCCACCTTCAAGCCATGCGTGGCTCTGGCGGCGCTGACGGAGGGCTTCATCGACGGAGAATCGGAGTTCACCTGCACGGGCATCTTCGATAAGTATCAGGACGCGGGCTATGCCCCCCGGTGTACCGGCATACACGGAGCGCTCACCGTCAGCCGGGCCCTGACATACAGCTGCAATGTTTTCTTCTTCTCCCTGGGCGACACCATCGGCATCCGGAACATAGACGACTATGCCGCACGCCTTGGCCTGGGCGTGCCAACGGGCATAGAGCTCTATGAGGAGACGGGCCATGTGGCCTCCCCGGAGTACAAGGCCGAGGTGCAGGCAGGCACCTTTGAGGAGGACTGGTTCTCCGCAGACACCCTGCTGACCTCTATCGGCCAGTCCATCACCAGCGTGACGCCCATCCAACTGGCCCGGTACGCCGCGGCCATCGCCAATTCCGGCACCACCTATGGTTGTTCCATTCTCAAGTCCGCCTCCAGCTATGACTACTCCGAAAACGTGCAGGAGCGGGAGCCGGAGGTCATCGATACGGTGGACGCGCCGGATTACGTGTGGGACCTGATCCATGAGGGGATGTACGGCGCGGCCCACGATCCCGGCGGCACAGCCTATAGCACCTTCTACGACTTTTCGCCCGATGTGGCCGCCAAGACCGGCACCACCCAGACCGGCAGCGGTACAAACGATGCGTTTTTTATCTGCTATGCGCCCTATGACGATCCGGAGATCGCCGTGGCCGTGGCGCTGGAGAACGGCGCCGCTGGCGCCAGCCTGGCGAATCTGGCCCGGGAGGTGCTCCAGTATTATTTTGACTTTGAGCAGAGCACCCAGCAAACGGAAGATGAGCTGACACTGCTGCACTGACAGGCGCGGCAGGGAGCCAGTCTACATATAAACAGGGGGTTAATCTATGAATATCGCGCTTATGGCCCACGACGGGAAAAAGGAACTTATGGTGCAGTTCTGTATCGCCTATTGCGGTATCCTGGCCGAACACACTATCGTTGCGACCAGCGCCACGGGAAAGCTGGTGAGCGAGGCCACCGGTCTTCCCATCCAGCTGTATATGAGCGCAGCCCAGGGCGGCGTGCAGCAGATCGGTGCCCGCATCTCCTATAACGAGATAGACCTTGTGTTGTTTTTCGCCGATCCGACCCATCCGGAGGCCTACGGCCCGGTCAATGAGATCGGCCGGCTCTGCGCCATCCACAACATCCCCTTCGCCTCCAATGTGGCCACGGCGGAGGTGCTGATCCAGGGTCTGCGCCGGGGCGACTTCGCCTGGCGGGACATCGTCAATCCCAAAAATAAGAAGAAATGAAAAACGCGGCGGCACGGGCCGCCGCCCAGAGGTACACGACTATGGAACGAATCAGACCCCGGACCCTGTCCGGATTCATGGAGCTGCTGCCCCCCCGGCAGGCCCAGATGCGCGCAATCATGCAGGTCCTGCGCCAGACCTATGCCCTGTACGGCTTCACTCCCATCGACACCCCGGTCATCGAGGCAGCGGAGGTGCTGCTGGCCAAGGGCGGCGGCGAGACGGAAAAGCAGATATACCGCTTTACCAAGGGGGACAGCGATCTGGCGCTTCGCTTTGATCTCACGGTGCCCTTGGCCAAGTATGTGGCCATGAACTACGGCCAGCTCACCTTTCCCTTCCGGCGGTATCAGATCGGCAAGGTATACCGAGGGGAGCGGGCCCAGCGGGGCCGGTTCCGGGAGTTTTATCAGGCGGATATCGACGTTGTCGGTGACGGTACTCTGGACGTGTCCAACGAGGCGGAGATGCCCGCCATCATCTGCCAGGTGTTCCGGCAGCTGGGCCTGGAGCGGTTCTGCATCCGCATGAACAACCGGAAGGTCCTGAACGGACTATTTGAGCACTTCGGGATAAAGGACCGGGCGGCGGCCGCCATGACCGCCATCGACAAGCTGGAGAAGATCGGCCCGGACAAAGTGGCGGCCATTCTGGTGGACGATATTGGCCTGACAGCGGAGAAAGCGGCGGCGCTTTTGGATATCCTCAGCTCAGCCGACCCCATGGCTACCCTGGAGGGGCTGGCGGGGCAGTGCCCGGTCCTGGACGAGGGCACGGCGGAGCTGAAGGCCGTGACGGCCCTGTTGCCGGGCCTGGGGGTGCCGGAGGACAAGTGGCGCATCGACCTGACCATCGCCCGGGGGCTAGACTATTACACCGGCACGGTGTATGAGACCATGCTGCTGGACTATCCCGAGGTGGGGAGCGTCTGCTCCGGCGGCCGGTACGACGACCTGGCGGGGTACTATACGGACAAAAAACTCCCCGGCGTAGGGGTGTCCATCGGCGTGACAAGGCTGTTCTACATCCTCCAGGAGCAGGGGCTTTTGAACGACGAGATCAACTGCGCCCCCTGCGACGCGCTGGTGATCCCCCTGGGGGAGGGGCTGGACTACGCCGTCCGCTGCGCCACGGCCCTGCGGGAGGCCGGGGTCCGGACCCAGGTATACATGGAGAAGAAAAAGACCAAGGCTAAATTTGCCTATGCGGACAGGCTGGCCATCCCCTACGCCGTGGTGGTAGGCTCCGATGAGGAGGCGGCTGGGACCGTGGGCTTGAAGGATCTGCGGGCCGGCGGACAGGTGACCGTTCCAGTGGAGGAGGCCGCCGCCATCATCAAAAAGGATTTGGACAGGCCGGTCAGGCCTGTGAAAGGATGTTGACATATATGACACAGATGCGCACCCATACATGCAACGCGCTCCGGCTGGAAAATGCCGGGGAGCGCGTGAAGATCGTTGGCTGGATGGAAAACGTCCGGGAGGTGGGCTCCTCCCTGGCCTTTGTGGTCATCCGGGACTTTTACGGCGTCACCCAGGTAGTGGCGGAGACCGAGGAGATGGTGAAGGTCTTCCGCGCCATCACCAAGGAGAGCACCGTGTCCGTGGAGGGCGTGGTCCGGGAGCGGGACAGCAAAAACCCCAAGCTCCCCACCGGCGACGTGGAGATCGTCCCGGAGAAGGTGGAGGTCCTGGGCCGCTGCCACTATAACGAGCTGCCCTTTGAGATCAACCGCAGCCGGGAGGCGGACGAATCCATCCGGCTGAAGCACCGGTATCTGGACCTGAGAAACCCGGCGGTGAAGAAGAATATTATCCTGCGCTGCAACGTAATCGCGGCACTGCGGGCGGCCATGATGGCCCACGATTTTCTGGAGATCACCACCCCCATCCTGACGGCCTCCAGCCCGGAGGGCGCCCGGGATTATTTGGTCCCCGCCCGGAAGCACCCGGGCAAGTTTTACGCCCTGCCCCAGGCTCCCCAGCAATTTAAGCAGCTTCTGATGACCTCCGGATTCGACCGGTATTTCCAGATCGCCCCCTGCTTCCGGGACGAGGACGCCCGGGGCGACCGCTCCCCCGGCGAATTCTATCAGCTGGATATGGAGATGGCTTTCGCAAGCCAGGAGGATGTGTTCGCCGTCATCGAGGACGTGCTGCCCCCCATTTTCGCCAGGTATGGCACCTTCAACACCGCCTCCCAGGCCCCCTTCAAGCGCATCGGCTTCAACGAGGCCATGGAGACCTACGGCACCGATAAACCGGACCTGCGCATCGACCTGACGGTGAGGGACATGACCGCTCTGGCCCGAAAGACGGAGGGCTTCGCCCCCTTTGAGCAGGCGGCAGCGGTAAAGATAGTCCCCTGCACAGGCTCGGAGCTGACGAGAAAGCAAATCGACAGGCTCTGCGATGATGTAGCTGTCCAGGCGGGCCAGAAGCCCTATTGGGTGCGCATGGACGAGACCGGCGCGCTGGTGGGCGGCGTGGCCAAGTTCCTAACGGGCCATGAGGGGGAATTGAAGGCTCTGGGCATGACGCCCGGGAGCCTGGGTCTCATCGCCGCCGGCTCGAAGGACGCCGCCCGAAAGACCGCCGGCGTGGCGCTGAAGATGCTGGGGGCGGCGGTGCCGGGCCACATGGACGAGGAGAGGTACGAGTTCTGCTGGATCGTAGACTTCCCCATGTTCGAGATCGGGGAGGAATCCGGTAAATTGGAGTTCTGCCACAACCCCTTCTCCATGCCCAACGGCGGCCTGGAGATATTGGAAAAGGCCGAGCGGGGCGAGGTGGACCCTCTGGACATCTACGCCTACCAGTACGATCTGGTGTGCAACGGCGTGGAGCTATCTTCCGGCGCGGTCCGGAACCACGACCCTGACATCATGGTCAAGGCATTTGAGATGGTGGGGCTGGGGGAGGCCGATGTGAAGGCCAAGTTCCCGGCTATGTACAACGCCTTCTGCTATGGCGCGCCCCCTCACGCGGGCATCGCCCCCGGCGTGGACCGCATGGTAATGCTGCTGGCGGGGGAGCCCTCCATCCGGGAGATCATCCCATTCCCCATGAACAAGAACGCCCAGGATCTGATGATGGACGCCCCCAGCGCGGTGGAACCAAAGCAATTGGACGAACTGCATATCACCATCGTCGGGGTAGAGGAGTAAATACGAACGGAGGTAGGACCCGTGTACGCAAAAGTCCGCTCCCTTGGGATCAAAGGAATAGGCGGCTACGAGGTGGAGCTGGAGACGTCAATCACCTCCGGCCTGCCCCGATTGGACATGGTGGGGCTGCCGGATGCCGCCGTGAAAGAGGCCGCCGACCGGGTCCGGGCTGCCGTCAAGTACAACGGCTGGGACTTTCCCGTCAGCCGCATCACCGTCAATCTGGCCCCGGCGGACACGAAAAAGGCCGGTACGGTCTATGACTTGCCGGTACTGCTGGGCATCCTGACGGCTACGGGGCAGATCAGACCGCCCCAGCCCGGCGACATGTTTTTCGGAGAGCTGTCCCTGACGGGACAGCTCCGGCCTGTTTCCGGAGCGCTGCCCATGGCTCTGGCAGCGGAAAAGGCCGGAGCCAAGCGGCTTTTCGTTCCGGCGGACAACGCCGCCGAAGCGGCCTATGCCCAGGGTGTGGCGGTCTATCCCGTCCGGGACGTGCGCCAGCTGGCGGCCTGCCTGGCCGGCGAGGCGTCCATCGACCCGGCGGAGCCGGGCGTCATCGATCCGGCCGCCGCCCCGGTCCCGGACTTTGCCCAGGTCAAGGGACAGGAGAACGTCAAGCGGGCGCTGGAGGTGGCTGCCGCCGGCGGCCACAATGTGCTCATGGTGGGCCCGCCGGGAGCGGGCAAGTCCATGCTGGCGAAAAGGCTTCCCGGCATCCTGCCGGATATGAGCCGGGACGAGGCGCTGCACACTACGGCCATCTGGTCCGTGGCGGGCCTCACCACGGCCAAGGCGCCCGTCATCCTCCGGCGGCCCTTCCGGGCCCCCAATCAGACCGCCTCCCGCCAGGCTCTGTCCGGCGGGGCGGACCTGCGGCCGGGAGAGATGAGCCTGGCCCACAACGGGGTGCTGTTTCTGGACGAGCTGCCGGAGTTCCACCGGGACGTGATCGATCTTCTGCGCCAGCCGCTGGAGGAGGGGGAGATCACCATCTCCCGGTCCGTCGGCTCGGTCACTTATCCCAGCCGGTTCATGCTGGTCTGCGCTATGAATCCCTGCCGCTGCGGCTGGTATGGCCACCCGTCAGGGCGCTGTCGGTGCTCGGAGCGGTCCGTCCGGGCGTATCAGGGCAAGATATCCGGGCCGCTGCTGGACCGGATCGACATCATGGTGGAGGTCCCGGCGCTGGAGTATGACGAGCTGGAGGCCCGGCCCGGCGGGGAGAGCTCCGCCGCCATCAAAAAGCGGGTAGACCGGGCGCGGACCGCCCAGCGTGCCCGGTTCGCGGGGACGGGCATCGAGGAAAACGCCCGGATGGGTCCGGCGGAGATGGATCGCTTCTGCGCTCTGGACGAGACCGGCTCGGCGCTGATGAAAAGCGCATTTGAGGCCCTGGGCCTCACCGCCCGGAGCTATGACCGCATACTGCGGGTGGCCCGGACCATCGCGGACCTGGACGGGGCGGAGACCATCGGCCCCATGCACCTGGCCGAGGCGATACAGTATAGAACATCATCGGCGCTTGCGAAATAGGCATTCCTTTGCCGCAGGCGGCAAGGCCCGGATATATCGCGGCGCCTTCCCTCTCCACGCGGCCCGTCTGCGCCACGCGGGCGCTGCGCCGGGCTCGTGCGGGGAGCCTCAGTACAATGGAACGGAGAGTCCCATATATGACCGATATGATATTATTAAAGGAGGGCGAGATAGTCCTCAAAGGCTTGAACAAGCGGGCCTTTGAGCAGAAGCTCACCTCCAACATCCGCCGGCGCATCATGCGCTTCGGCCCCTTTACAGTGACGGCCAACCAGTCCATCATCTATGTGGAGCCTCAGAGCGCCGACTGCGATGTGGACGGAGCCTTTGAGGCTCTGAAAAAGGTGTTCGGCATCATGACCATGACCCGGGCCGCCGCCTGCGAGAAGACCCCGGAGGCCATTTCGGCCAGAGCCAGGGAGTATCTGTTTGACGAGCTCTCCGCCGCGAAGACCTTCAAGGTGGAGTCCCGCCGTGGGGACAAGGCGTTCCCTCTGACCAGCGTACAGCTGAGCCAGTATGTGGGCGGTGAGCTGAACGACGCCTTTGACAATCTGACCGCCGACATGCACGACCCTGAATTCACCGTCCATCTGGAGGTGCGGGACCGGGCGGCCTATGTCCACGGCGCTCCCATCGAGGGGGCGGGCGGCCTGCCGGTGGGCACCGCCGGGGCGGCTGTGAGCCTGCTCTCCGGGGGCATCGACAGCCCCGTGTCCACCTATATGATGGCCAAGCGGGGCATGCGCATCATCCCTGTCCATTTCTTCTCCTTCCCCTATACCTCCCAGCTGGCCAAGGAGAAGGTGCTGGACCTGGCAAAGCTGCTGGTTCCGTATTGCGGGCGGATGAACGTGCATATCGTGCCCTTCACCCACATCCAGGAGGAGATACGGGAAAAATGCCCGGAGGATTATTTTACCATCATCATGCGGCGCATGATGATGCGTATCGCCTCGGCCGTCGCGGCGGATAATAAGTGCGGCGCTCTCATCACCGGGGAGAGCCTGGGCCAGGTAGCCAGTCAGACCATGGAGGCCATGGCCGCCACGGAGGACTGCGCGAGCCTGCCGGTACTGCGGCCCCTGGTGGGTATGGACAAGAAGGAGGTCATCGCCATGGCCGAGCGCATCGGCACCTTTGATACCTCCATCCTCCCTTATGAGGACTGCTGCACCGTGTTCACGCCCCGCCACCCCTGCACTCACCCCAAGCTCCGGAAAGTCCGGGAGGCAGAAGCGCCCCTGGACGTGGACGCCCTGGTGGCCGAAGCTGTGACCGGCATAGAATTTGTGAAGATCGGATATTGATGTTATGATCGACTGTTTTGAGGCAAAATTGAACGAATACGCCCACCTGCTGGTGGAGGTGGGCTTGAATGTGCAGGCCGGCCAGACCGTACGCCTCTCCTCCGGCGTGGAGTACGCACCTCTGGCCCGGCTGTGCGCCGCGGCCTGCTACGACCGGGGCGTCCGGGAGGTGGTCGTCAACTGGTACGACGATATCATCACCCGGGAGAGATATCTGAAAGCGGACGAGGCGGTGTTCTCCGATTTTCCCGCCCACAAAAAGGCGGAGGCAGATTGGCTGCTGGAAAAGGGCGCGGTGGGCCTATCCATCATCGGTGGAGACCCGGAGCTTTTAAAGGGCGTGGACCCGGGGCGAATCCAAGCGTGGCAGCGGGTCAGCGGCGAGGGTACCAAGGCGTATTTCGACGCCGTGACCGCGAGCCGGTTCCAATGGACCATCGGCGCTCACCCCACCGCCGCTTGGGCAGAAAAAGCCTTTCCCGCCCTAAAGGGGGAGGCGGCCATGGACGCGCTGTGGGATGCCATCTTCGATGTGTGCCGCATCACCGGGGACGGCGGGGCGGTAACCCGCTGGCGGGAGCATGTGGACACCATGGCCCGCCGGTGTGAGACGCTTAACGGCTATGCTTTCACGAGTCTGCGCTACACCAACTCCCTGGGCACAGATCTGACAGTCCGGCTGCCGGAGGGCCACGTCTGGCTGGGCGGCAGCGAAAAGACCCCAGCGGGGGTGGCGTTCGTGGCCAACATCCCCACAGAGGAGATATTCACCGCACCCCGGTGGGACGGTGTGGACGGCCGGGTCTATGCGGCGCTGCCCCTGGCCCTGGACGGAAACTTGGTGCAGGGGTTCTATCTGGACTTTAAAAACGGGAAGATCGTGGATGTGCACGCTGAGGAGGGAGAGGAAGTGCTGCGCCGCTCCATCGACTTGGACGAGGGTTCCCACTATCTGGGAGAGGCGGCTCTGGTGCCCTTCGACAGCCCCATCCGCAAAAAGGGCGTGCTGTTTTTCGAGACGCTTTTCGATGAGAACGCCTCCTGCCACCTGGCCTTCGGCGCCGCCTACCCCACCTGCGTGAAGGGCGGGGCGGACATGAGTGAGGCCGAGCAGAAGGCTGCGGGATTGAATCAGTCCATCAACCATGTGGACTTCATGGTGGGCACAGAGGATCTGTCTATCGTGGGGACGACTCCTGACGGGCGAGAAGTCCCAGTATTTATAAACGGCAACTTTGCTTTCTGAGAAAGGCGCGAACATGAACTGCGAGATACTGTCCGTAGGAACGGAGCTTTTGCTGGGCAACACAATCAACACCGACGCCGCCAGCCTGTCCGACATACTGTCCGGTCTGGGGATCAACGTCTTCTGGCACACGGTGGTGGGGGATAACCCGGCGCGGCTGGCGGAGGCGGTGGCCATCGCCAGGGGCCGGGCGGACCTCATCATCACCACCGGGGGACTGGGGCCGACCTATGACGATCTGACGAAAAACGTCCTGGCGGAGTCTTTCGGCCGGAAGCTGGAGTACCACCCTGAGGAGGCGGAGAACCTGAAGTGCTGGTTCGCCCGCAATTCCAGCGTCAAGTACACGGACAACAACCTCCAGCAGGCATATCTGCCGGAGGGCTGCACGGTGTTCCACAACGACTGGGGCACCGCACCGGGCTGCGCCTTTGAGGAGGGCGGCGTGCACGTCATCATGCTCCCCGGCCCGCCAAACGAGTGCGTCCCCATGTTCCGCCGCTGCGGGGCGGCCTATCTGCAAAGCCTCACGGACGAGGTGATCCTCTCTCACCAGATCAAGGTGTTCGGCATTGGGGAGAGCGCGGTAGAGAGCCTGTTTCGCAATGAGATGGAGCACATGGACAATCCCACCCTGGCGACCTATGCCAAGTTTGGGGAGGTCATGCTCAGGGTCACCGCCAAGGCGAAAAGCACCGCGGAAGCGGAAAAGATGTGCCGGCCTGTGATCAACCGGGTGCAGGGCGTGCTGGGGAACAAGGTCTACGGCGTGGATGTGGACAGTCTGGAGGCGCTGGCGCTAACGCTTCTGCGGGAGCGGGGGCTGACCTTTGCCACGGCGGAGAGCCTGACCGGCGGCCTGATCGGGGAGCGGTTCACCGCCCTTCCCGGGGCCTCGGAGGCGTTCAAAAGCGGCGCCATTACATACTGCAACGAGTGTAAGTCCGGTATGCTGGGGATAGACCTGACCATGATAGAAGAAAAGGGCGCGGTGTCCCATGAAACGGCCGCCGCCATGGCCCAGGGAGTCCGCCGGGTGACCGGGGCCGATCTGGCCGTGTCCGCCACGGGACTGGCTGGCCCGGACGGGGACGGTGTGAATCCCGTGGGTACCGTGTTCGTGGGACTAGCGGACGCCGACAGAGTCTGGGTACGCCATTTGAAGCTGGGTACCGGCCGGGCCCGGGTCCGCCAACTGGCCGCCAACAACGCTCTCGACATGCTCCGCCGGTATTTGCAGGGCCTTCCCATCGTGGAGGACTGAGCAAACTATTGTCACCCAAGAAGACAGTGAAATAAAATAACGAAATATACTGGCCGATGGAAAGCCGTCGCTTTTCCATCGGCCAGTTTTCTTCTTCGGTCATTGGCCTTCCTTTGTGCAGAAGAATGCTCCCATTATGATAGACCGAGTTTTTATTTCTCCGCCTATCATCATGGGAGCATGTCAAACGCATTATTATAGGTGGCGAGGACGGACTGCCGTCAGTCCGTGAATACGTAATCGGAGGCGGTGACGGTGGGCAGGGAGACGCCGCTGTACTCGCCGTTATAGTTCCAGACCACATCCATGGTCCCCGCCGTGCCGGTAGGCACCGTGAGAGAGGTGGAGAACAGGCTGCTGACCGCCGGGCCGCTGGAGACGTCTATGTTGTTGCTGGTGCAGGAGGCGGAATAACCGGCGAAGCTGATGGACACAGCAGCCGCCCTGACCTGCAGGCTGTAGGAGGAGACCGTGCCGCTGATGTCCAGGCGGGTGCTGCCATCTCCCTGGTCGGTGGCGGTCCAGGTGATATTTATATTCAAGTCCGTACCGGTGTTGGAGCTGAAGCTGCCGGAGCCGGCCAGCGTCTCCCAGGCCGGTGTGGGCGTGGGCGCCGGTGTGGGCGTGGGCGTGGGCGCCTGGGTCGCAGTCTGCTGGGTGGTCTGCTGAGCAGTCTGCTGGGTGGTCTGCTGGGT
>CAZVRP010000007.1:21779-31126 GCA_964630255.1 uncultured Oscillospiraceae bacterium
GGCGGGCTGGTATTGCCCGGGGTGGCGGTCGGGGTCACGGTGGGCTCCGGCGTAGTAGTCTCCATAGCGGGTTCTGCCGTGGGGGTAGGCTCCGGCGCGGCCGATTCCTTGCCGCATCGGGCCATGAGGAATACCTCCAGCCCTACGATCAAGACCAAAACGACCAAGAGTACGACGATCCGCTGCGCTTTCATCTGACAACCCTCCCATAGGTCCATCCGGCGTGGTCATTACTTCGGCAATCAAAGAACTCAACACTAGTTTGCTCACCCCTTACGGGGCGCTGCGGAGCATGCCGCTTATCTTCGGCACCATATCAATGCTGGGCGTTACGATTGTTTAGGATTTGTTTTAAAAATGGGCGTGTGACCGGCGGCGAGGGATTTTTTCTTGCGGCGGAGACGATTTTTCGCTGAAATAACTGTATTTCAAGAAACAGCGGTGAAGCCACCGGGAAAAAGACCCGTCGATGGGTATGAGCCGTTTTCAAACAAGCCTTGGCTGGCGGAGTAATCGATCCCTGCAAAGTTATTATACGACTTTTTTCCGGCAAACGCAATGGTTACATTCAAGGCCCCAGCACGATGCGAAAATAATTGTTTTCCACCGCTCGGCGGTCGAAGGTATACCGCTCGTATACCAGCCGGCACACCTGCCGGACATACCGGGCCGTCTCCTGACTGCCGGAAAAGATGTCCCCCGCAGGAAAGAAAACGGCCTCTCCCGCCCGGTAATGTCCGGCGTCCGTCACCCAGTCGGCATAGGCGCTTCCGTACAGGGGCACCAGCGGCATGGCGGCGGAGACCATCTCCGGTCCGTCCGCCGGAGAAAATATGTCCCGCCCGGTCAAAAAGCGGGAGTCGTATTCCAGGCCGAACAGGTTCAATAGCGTGGGGGTCACGTCCAGCTCCGAACAGGGGATGTCCGTCCCCGCGCCCTCCAGGCCCGGACCCCACAGGAACAGGCTGCCCCGCAGCGATTCCCGGTCGCCTGTCAGCAGACATACCGCCGTATCCGCCGCCCTGCCCGCCTCATCCAGGGCGTCCAGAAGCCAGGTCAGCGCCTCCTCGCCCGCATCGTCCCACACATAGTATACGAAAAACGGTCCGCCATCAAGAAGATCGGGCAGCGTCCGGCTCACCGCGTCCAGATCAGAGCCTGGGACCACCTCTGCGGCGGAAAAGCCCAGCGAGATATAGACGCCCCGGTTGTCCTGCTCCTTCAGGACTGCCTGGCAGACATAACCCTGCCCGGCCAGACAGCGGGCCGCGGTGAAGGGGAGACAGATGCTCTGCTCCGCCACCCAGGCAAGGGAGGCGCTGTTCTCTACAGTGGTGGGTGTCAGACCCGTCAGAAGGGCAAAGGTACGGCCGTCGGCCCCCTGATACCAGTCCGGCGTGTAAAAGGACGTGATGCCGGCCCCCTCCGACCGGAGTCGGTACAGAGCGGGGGCGCCGCGCATATCCGCCGTGTCCGGCTGCCAGCTCTCCGCCAGGATGAGGATGAGATCCTTTCCTGCCAGCAGGCCGGTGTATTGGTTTTTCGCCGTAGGCGTCCGGGTTAGATAATGGCTGTTCATCTGAGCGATGAGGGCGCTGCCGGCCGTTTCTGTTGTGACAGACAGATCCAGGTCCATGAGGTTGTACTGCCCGCTGTCCACCATGGCTGCCGCCTCCGCCAGGGCCGGGACATCGGATGTCTGCGCCGCCCGCGCCGCCAGCACCACGCCCAGAAGCACGCTCATCACACCCAGTGCGATCCGCCGCATCGCCTCCGCCTCCTTCCCTTGGCGCGTTCACATATAGAATGGTCCAAACGGGAAGGGGAAAAAGGGCGAACGCCGCCGCCGGGGAAAATTTTTGGATAAAGATACCCGCCCCGGCTTATGCCGGGGCGGGCAGACGTTGAAGGCTCGCGGCGGGACCTCGGTCCCGGGCCGGCCCGGGAAAGGGAGCCGGCCCGGAACGCCGCCGCCGGTCACGCATGGGCTTTGCCCAAATATGCTTCTTTGATCCGCTCGTCCGCCAAAAGCTCCGCGCCGGTGCCGGTCATGGTGATCCGGCCGGTCTCCAACACGTAAGCGGTGTGGGCCGCCTGCAGGGCCATATTGGCGTTTTGCTCGATAAGGAGGATGGTCACGCCCTGCTCGTTGATGCGGCGGATGATCTCGAAGATGCCTTTCACCACGATAGGCGCCAGGCCCAGACTGGGTTCATCCATCATCATGAGCCGGGGCTTGGCCATGAGAGCCCGGCCCACGGCCAGCATCTGTTGCTCGCCGCCGGACAACGTGCCGCCCAGCTGCCACTCCCGCTCCTTCAGCCGGGGGAACAGGTCGTACACCATGTCAAAGTCCGCAGACAGGTCGTCCTTGCGAAGGTAAGCGCCCATGCGCAGATTTTCCTTGACGGTCATATCCGGGAAGATGCGCCTACCCTCCGGGGCCATGGTGATGCCCTTTTTCACGATGCTGGTGGGGTCCAGGCCGGTGATATCCTCTCCGGCAAAAGCGATGGAGCCGCTACGGGCTTTCACCAGGCCGGAAATGGTACGCAGCGTGGTGGATTTGCCGGCACCGTTGGCACCGATAAGGGTGACGATCTGCCCCTCCTCCACGGTGAGGCTGATGCCCTTGACGGCCTCGATGCCGCCGTAATTGACCTTCAGGTCCTGTATGGTCAAAAGCGCACTCATTCCTCGCTCACCCCCAGATAGGCATCGATGACCCGCTGGTTGTTCTGGATATCCTGGGGAACCCCCTGGGCGATCTCGCTGCCGAAGTCGATGACATAGATGTAGTCAGAGATCCTCATTACAAGGTCCATGTGGTGCTCGATCAGGAACACCGTCAGGCGGTATTTATCCCGTATCTCCTGAATAAACGCCGCCAGATCCTGGGTCTCCTGGGGATTCATGCCCGCCGCCGGCTCATCCAGGAGCAGCAGCTTAGGCTCCGTGGCCAGGGCCCGGGCGATCTCCAGCCGGCGCTGGAGGCCGTAGGGCAAACTGGTGGCCAGCTCGTCCTTATACTGGAGCAGATCCTGCTCCGCCAGAAGGGCCTCCGTCTCTGCCCGCATGCGTTTTTCTTCCTTGGCGTTGGTGCGGAAGGTGGCGGAGAACACGTTTTGCTTGGCCCGCATGTGCTTGGCCGTCAGGACATTGTCGAACACGGTCATGCTTTTCCAAAGCCGGATATTCTGGAACGTGCGGGCGATGCCCAGGGCCGTGATCTTATCGGGAGTGGGGGCGATAACCGGTTCGTGGATGTATTTGTCCGCATGCTCCCCCTGGTACTGCTTTTTCATCTTCCCGGAGGGGTGATTGCGGACCATGGGCTTGCCCATGAATTCCACCAGCCCGTTGGTGGGCTCGTATACGCCGGTGATACAGTTGAAAGCGGTGGTCTTTCCCGCGCCATTGGGACCGATGAGGGCGGTGATGTTCCCCTCCGGCACGTCCAGGGACAGGTTATTCACGGCCATCACGCCGCCGAACTGCATGGTAACGTTCTCCACATGGAGGACGATCTTTTCCTCACTCATGGGCCGTTACCTCCTTGTCAGCGTTTTTGGATACTTTCCGCCTGACAGAACCCGTAAGCCAAGAGAAAGAAAACTCCTTATCGCCCATGATGCCCCGGGAGAAGAACAGCACGATGATCATGATGACGACGGAGAACACCACCATGCGGAAGCCGTTTCGCAGTAGCGGCAGCGTTGTGACGCCCCGGACCGTGAACTGAATGAGCCAGATCAAAAGCCCCAGAGCCACCACGGCGATGGCCGCAAGCTTCCAGCAGTTCCTGCTCTTCTTAAGCTCCCGGCGGATGAGCAGCGCGGCGCCGCCGGCCACCACCACCGCGAAGCCGATGATGAAGGCGATGCGTCCAGCGGAGGCGGGGCCCGCGAAGGAGGCACCGCTGTCCAGAAAACGCAGCCACCACTCGGAGCAGGCCACATACAGGAACGTGGACAGGCACGAGCCGGAAATGGAGCCGATGCCGCCGATGACCACGATGAGCAATATCTCATAGGTCATGGTGGAGGTGAATACCTTTGCCTGGGCATTGGAGACGTACATGGCGAACAGCGCGCCCCCCACGCCGGCGAAGAAGGATGAGATGCAAAAGCTCAGCCTCTTGTGCTTGGCCAGGTTGATGCCCATGGCCTCTGCGGCGATCTCATCGTCCCGGATGGCCTTGAAGGCCCGGCCGTAGGAGCTGTTGATCAGAAGCACGATGACCGCGATGCAGAGCATGGCGATCAAAAACGGGACAAAGGTGCTCAGCCGCAGCACAACCTGTCCGGCGGCGTTTTCAATGTTGAAGCTGGAAAAGGTGGGAAAGTTTTTCAGCATGTTGGCGCCGTTGGTAACGGGACCCAGCTTCTGCCACTGGAAGATAGCCCGGAGGATCTCCGCGAAGCCCAGAGTGGCGATAGCCAGATAGTCGCTTTTCAGTCGCAGCACCGGCAAGCCGATGAGGTAGGCAAATACCGCCGCCACACAACCGGCCAGAATGATGGCCACCAGGACCCCCAGCACAAGACTCACCGCGCCGCCCACGCCGGAGGTGCCGAAAAGGGCGCCGAAAAGGTCGGGCAAAGAGAAGTTCACCGCGGAGCCGCCGTAGAGGTAGTAGACCATATCCTTAACATCCATAGGAACAGTCAGAATGGCATAGGTGTAGGCGCCCAGAAGCATAAAGCCCGCTTGCCCCAGGGAGAACAGGCCGGTAAAGCCGTTGAGCAGGTTCATACTCACGGCCACCAGGGAATAGACCGCGCCCTTTTTCAGCACTGTGAACAGGGGACTCGTGGTGGGCAGCGTATTTTCCAGCAGCACCACCAGGGCCAGGACCGCCGCCGCGGCGATTAGCCATATAAAGGCGCCCAGCTTGCTCTTTTTCGGTTCGATCATGAGAGCGCCTCCTTAAACCTTATCCGCGGCCTTTTCTCCGAAAAGGCCGGTAGGCTTGAATACCAGGATGATGATGAGCAGCGCGAAAGTGAAAGCATCCACGAAGGTGGTGGCGCCCTCGAAGGGCAGCACCTTCACGATGTTCTCGCAGATGCCGATCAAAAACGCGCCGATGACGGCTCCGGGAATAGAGCCGATGCCGCCAAACACCGCCGCCACGAAGGCCTTCAAGCCCGGCATGGCGCCGGCAGTGGGGGTGATGGCCGGATAGTTTGTGAAGTACAGCATGGAGCCGATGGCAGCCAGCGCCGACCCGATCACAAAGGTGGCGGAAATGACGGAGTTGATCTTGATGCCCATGAGCTGACTGGTCTCAAAATCCTTGGATACCGCCCGCATGGCCATGCCCACCTTGGTGTGGCCGATGAGCTGGGTCAGAGCGAACACCAGCGCCACCACCAAAAAAGGCGTGAGGATGACCACCCACTTGATGTTGGTCCCCGCCACGGCGATGGTGTCGGACAAAAAGGGAATGGACGGATAGGTCATGGGCTGGCCGCCGGTAACATAGGTGGCCGTGTTCTGTAAAAGATAGCTGACGCCGATGGCGGAGATCATGACAGACATACGCGGGGCGCTGCGCAAGGGCTTGTAGGCCACCCGCTCGATGGCGAAGCCCAGCGCCACCGTCATAATAAGAACCAGGGGCAGCGCTATGTACAGCGGAAGAGCGGCGCTGAAATAGATGCCCATGAGGCCCGCCACCATGAAAACATCCCCGTGGGCGAAGTTGATCAGCCGCAAAATGCCGTACACCATGGTGTACCCGATGGCGATGAGGGCATACTGTCCGCCGACAGCGATGCCGGACAGCAGGACAGAGACGGCAAATTCCATTTGGTTTCCCCCCCTTGGTCGGAGTTGTCAAATATGACGCTTGGCGGGAGCGCGGGCCCCCGCCAAACGGTTATGCACAGGATGTTTTCGGCTTACTCGGCCACCTGCTGGACTGTCTCCAGCTCCCAGGTGCCATTATTGGTGGAGTGCTTGATATAAGCGGTGTCGCGGACAGCGTCGCCGCTGTCGTCGAAAGCGATGGCGCCGGACACGCCCTCATAGGTCACGCCGGGCAGGGCGGCCTTGATGGCGGCGGGGTCGGTGGAGCCGGCGGCCTTGATGGCCTCCAGAGCTACATAGTAAGCGTCGTAGCCCATGGCGGTGACGGCCGCGATGGTGTCGTTGCCGCCGTTGTTGGTCATGGCCTCGGAGTTGGAGTTGATGTACTCCTTCACGCCCGCGTCAAACTCAGGGGCGCCGCCCTCCTGATAGAAGGTAGACACATACAGCTGGATGTCGGTGCCCTCAGCGGCGGCCAGGACCATGTTATCGTCCAGGGTGTCGGAGCCCACGAAGGGGATCTCAATGCCCAGAGAAGCGGCCTGGGTAATGATCTGGGTGGCATAGGCGATGGACACAGGGGTGAAGATGACCTCGGCTCCCTCGTTCTTGGCCTTGTTCAGGTAGGTGTTGAAGTCGGAGTTGTTGGTGGGGAAGGAGTCGGTGATGACGGTGCCGCCGGCGGCCTCAAAAGCAGTCTTGAAGAAAGCGATCAGACCCTGGTCGTACTCGTTGCCGGCCTCGCCCAGGCAGTACGCGACCTCGGCGTCGAACTTGTCCATGGCGAAGTTGGCCAGGACAGTGCCCTGGAAGGGGTCCAGGAAGCAGATGCGGAAGTAGTAGTCGTTGCCGGCGGTGACGTTGGGGTTGGTGCAGGTGACGCCGATGACGGACAGGCCGGCTTCATCAAAGACGGGGCCGCCGGCCATGGAGACGCCGGAGCCGTAGGAGCCAAGCACCAGGGCAACGTTCTTGCTCACCAGCTCGGAAGCGGCGGAAGGCGCCTTATCGGTGTTGGAGCCGTTGTCGGCGTAGGCCAGCTCCACGTTGTAGGTCACGCCGCCAACTTCCACGGTAGGTGTCTCAGCATTGGCGTACTGCATACCCAGCATCTCCTTCTTACCGCCGGAGGCGGAGTCGCCGGAAGCGGGCTCGAACACGCCGATGACGATGGTACCGCCCTCGGCCGCGTCTTCGGCAGCGGCCGCGTCCTCAGCGGGGGCGGCTTCCTCGGCCGCGTCCGCGGAAGACTCTTCAGCGGGAGCCTCGCTGCCGCCGCAGGCGGTCAGCGCGAAGACCATCGCAAGGGCCAGCAAGAGCGCAAGAAGCTTTTTCATTTTGGTTTCCTCCAATGATTATAGGTTTGAAAACTGTCCATATATGACGGACAAGTGTTCATGCACTTGCAATTTTACCACTACATTCATTACATTTCAAGAGTGTCAAGGCTGATTTTTTAGTCTTTTTTATCACAAGCATAAGAAAAATAGACGAAAAACAAAACGCGCCGTCACGGGGATGACGGGCGTTCGATGTATTCAAAATACGCGGCGTTTTCCGGGGCCGAGGTGGTCTGAGCCAGAAAGTCGTATACCTGGTCCCGCAGGCGCTGACGGGCCTTGACGGTGCCCAGGGACGGATCGGGCCAATAAGGCTCGCTCACCGTGACATCGATCAGCGGGCGCGCGTTTTTGAATATCCGCCGCTGCCGGTAGGTGGTAGCCACGGCCACCACCGGTCTCCCCATGCGCACCGGATAGCCGAAGGAGTCTGAGGAGAAGGGGCGCACACCCGTGTAATAGGGCCAGATATGGGCCTCGGGATAGATAGTGACGCAAGCCCCCTGGCCGATACGGGTCTCCAGCGCCGCCAGGAACCGGCGCAGACCCGTCAGGCTGTCCGGCACGGGGATGCCGCCCAGCAGGGGCACCAGCGTGCGGAGCACAGGCGCGGACACAGCCGACGGGCTCACCGCCACATAGTTCCGCCTGGGCCAGGCCAGCAATATGGGCATATAGGCGTCATGGAATCCCTGCGTGTGGTTGATGTAGAGGAACAGTCCGCCCTGGACACCCCGCAGCGCACGCCGGTTATATACCCGTACGCCGTACCACAGCCGGCTGACGATATAGGCGGCCGGCGCCGCCACCAACCGGTAGAGCAAAAAGGAGGCCGCCTTCCACAAAGGCCCGGAAGGGGCGTAATCGTAGTCCGGCCGAAGAGGCTTTGAGGGGATGCCGACCCGGGAGAAATCGTCTCGGAGGGGGTCAGAGTAGTACAGGGTCTTTTTTGGTTTCATGCTTCACCTCCGCCGTGTCCAGGATCATCCTCTCCATGGCGGCCATGCAGTTGTCCCGGTCGAAGCTGACGGCGTAGCCGTCATAGGCCCGGCGGCAGGCTTCCAGTCTGTCCGGGTTTTCGATCCAGTAGTCGATGCGCGCCGCCAGGTCCTTTGCATCGCCGCAGCGGAACCGGTTTTCCGGCCACAGGGCGAAAAACCGGGTGGCGCATCGCTTCGAGTCGGACAGGACCGGCACAAGACCGCCCCGGATAGCCTCCAGGCACGCGATGGATTCCAGCTCGATCTCCGCCGGATGGACATACAGGTCGGCGTAATGGATGCGGTGGAGCAACTCGCCCTGATCCACGAAACCCATGACCGGCCGGTTTGGCAGCCGGTACAGCCAACAGAGAAACTCAAGATGCCGTCGCTGGGGACCGTCTCCCGCAAAAATCAGCTGGATATCCCGCCGGTGGGCGGAGCGGGCCGCAGCCCGGATCAGGACGGCATGGGATTTCTCCCGACTGTACCGCCCGGTGAACAGGATGACGAACCTGCCCCTAAATTCCTCCGGTTTTTCCTCCCGGTCCGGAGCGAATCGCTTGCTGACACCGTTGGAGATGACCTGGCCGGGAGTCTCATGGCCGATGGCGGTCTCAAAGGTGTCCCGAATGAACTGGGTGGGATAGTGGATGCAGTCCACGTACTGATAGATATACCGCCAGAACAAGCGATAGACCGCCCGGCTGACCCAGCGGCGGTTCATGAGATAGAAGTGACTGGTCAGGTTTTCCGCCTGACAGTGGAATCCTGCGGTGACGGATATCCCCAGGGCCTTTGCCTGCCGCAGGGCCTCACCGCACAAGAAAAAGGGCGTCATGATGTGCAGGTGGTCCGCCCCTTTCAGAGCCAGGGCCGCCGCGTCCCTGGACGGGCGGGCGATGACCACGCCGTTGCGCCGGACATAACCGTTCAAGGGGCCGAAATTGATGGCCTTTGTGATATAGCAGTTCGCCTGTCCGGTCATCCGCTTGTCCGGACAGAGCAGCCGCACCGTATGGCCCGCAACCTCCAGAGCGTTTTTCAGATTCATACCCGCAACGGCGGTTCCATTGTTCTCCTCCATGGGCACGTCGCAGGCCAGCACGATTGTCATAGATGTTGTTCCTTCTGTGTCCGGTCATATCCGGAAAATTTTAGTGTTATTATACCATCTACGCGCTCCTTTTTCAACCTCCCGGCGGGAGAGCGA
>CAZVRP010000008.1:0-1548 GCA_964630255.1 uncultured Oscillospiraceae bacterium
GGAGCATTCCCGCCGCCGTTTCAAAGACCTCCGGGTCGGGCTTGGACCGGGTGATGCAGCTGCCGTCCGCTACCGCGTCGAAATAGTCAGCCAGCCCGATGCGGGAGAGGATAAAGGCCGCGTTCTTGCTGGAGGAACCGATGGCCAGCCTGAAGCCTCCGGCACGCAAGGCGTCCAGCGTTTCCTTGACCTCGGCGGGCAGATCGGCAGGGGTCATGTTGGCGAGAAGACGGCGGTATATCTTGTTTTTTTCCGCCGCCAGCGTGGCCTTTTGCTCCTTGGTCAGGGCGGGGCCGTCATAGCGCTCCAGAATGATCTCCAGGCTCTCCATCCTTGATACGCCCCGGAGACGGTTGTTGATCTCTCGGTCGAAATAGACCCCCAGCCCGTCGGCCATGTCCTTCCAGGCCAGATAGTGGTACTCGTCCGTAAAGCAGATGACGCCGTCCAGATCGAAGATCACGGCCTGTATTTTCATAGGCATATTTTGTCTCGACATCATCCGCCTCCAACAGAGATCCCCTGCTGCTCAAGCAGGTTCAATATCAGCTCGTAAAGGTTTTCGGTCACTTCATTGCTCTCGTAGTTAAAAACCAGAGTCTGACCGTTCTTGTCCGTTATGGCGATATGCTCGTCCACCTTTGTCCTTGCCATGAGGGTATATTCGCCAAACGCCTCGCAGAGCCATGTTCCGTAGACATTTTTATACTTAGTCCCGCCGTTTATACATTCGCCGCGGTCAAAGCTGTCCAGCAAGGCGACGGACTGGATATCCTCGTAGGGGATGGCAACAAATGTCCCCTGGGGACCGTCCAGAGTGATGGCGTCGTTTTCCCGCAGCTCCAACACGATGCTGTTGTCTCCCCGCAAGAAGAAAAACAGCACGATGATGAGCGCTGTCAGACAAAACATGATGAGCTTTCGCATGGACAACGACACGGTATGATCCCCCCGTTCACGGATGACAAGCATATATTATTGCCTAAGGGGAGGCAAGTCAAGCGGATATTCGCATACTTTGACATTTGTGAAACAATTCAAGCGGGGTTGCGTGACAACTAAGCTGTTCTCCTATGATATTCTAGGTTCAGTCAATGCCGGATCAGCGGAATGGCATTACGAATCAAATCAAAGGAGAAAATGAAACATGAAAAAGTTACTTGCACTCATGCTGGCTCTGATCATGGTACTCAGCCTTGCCGCCTGCGGCGGCGGAAGCGCTTCTGTTCCCGCAGAGGACGCTCCGGCGGATGAGGCCCCAGCGGAAGAAGCCGCCGCTGAGGAAGATGCCCCCGCTCTGCCGGAGGACTTCGACGGCGCTTATGTGTCTTTCGACGACGGCGCTTCCGTTTGGAATCTGACCCTCCGTGTGGACGGAACATTCTATCTGGAGCAGACCGGCGGCGAGGAGCACGCCGGCGAGAGCTTTTCCATTGACGGCGGCACCGTCACATGCAATGGATTGGAGCCCTTTGCCGACAGCGACATTTTCAATACGGACAGCTTCACCGCCTCGTTTAACGAGCAGTTCTTCGCCCCCGAGGGCTA
>CAZVRP010000008.1:1648-30488 GCA_964630255.1 uncultured Oscillospiraceae bacterium
CCCGAGGGCTATGATCTGGAGGAGGTCGTCCTCTATACCTTCGAGGAGGAAAAAGCCGATACCGGCATCACTTTGACCTGGACGCTGGAGCTGAAGTCTGACGGTTCCTTTGTTCTCACCGAGATCAACCCCAACTTTACCGATCCCAAGGTCTATCACGGCAGCGAGTATGAGATCGATGGCGATACTGTCCGCTGCGGCCACATGGAAGATGGCCCCGCCATGGGCGACTGGGCTGTGGAGACCGACGGCTTCACCGTTATTATCGACACCGAGGCTCTCACTTTCGAGCCCATCGTCTGATGTCACATCATCCCAACAATCCAACAGGAACTCCCGGCATCGGGAGTTCCTTTTAAAAACAATTTTCAATGGAGATGCGGAATATGAAAAAACGTTTGCCGGCGCTGCTGCTGGTTTTGACGATGATGACGAGCTTTGCCGCGCGCGGCGTCACGGCCCGCGCGGCGGAGGGAGAGGAACAGTACGAGCTCAAAGCCGGCGCGGGTGCTGGGACCATAGAACTTGATCCGGATATCTTCCCCACGGAAGGGTTTGACGGAACGATCAACGACGATCCCCATGTGCGAATCCTGCTGCTGGAGGCGGGGGAGCGAGCCGCCATCGTCTCCTGCGAGCTTGTCAACACCCCGGAAGATGTGGTGACGGGGATCATTGAGATGGTGTCCGACCAGGCCGAGGTGCCCGAAGAAAACGTTTGGGTCCATTCCACCCATGCGATCACCACGCCCCATGAACCGGGCAATGAATCTGTGCTGGAAGCGGCCGGCGATGCGCTGGAACAGGCGCTGGATTCCTTCGCGCCGGCAAAGGTCGGCGTGGGGACCATCGAGTGCGACGTGAATGCCAACCGCAATATAGAAACGCCGGAAGGCGTTCTCGGCGGCCCGTATTATGGCCCTGGCAGCACGGAGTATTCCAACAAGACCATGACCATCGTCCGTTTTGACGGGACCGACGGCGAACCCATCGCGTTTTTCATGAGCTACGGCATCAAGCCCACCGCCATCGACAATTCGGAGATGGACGCCGGTACCCGCGTGATCTCCACGGATGTGCCCGGAAAGGCCTGCGCTCTGGTGGAAGAGGAATTTGGCGCGCCCTGCCTGTTTTGTATGCCCGCCGCCGGTGACCAGTATCCGAAGGAAATGACGGTCTATTATGCTCTGGATGAGCAGAGTAATACAATGGAGGAGGTTGATCTGGGCGTGGAGGCCGGTTTGGAGATCATGAACCGCCTAGGCGACGAAATGGGTGAGGCGGCCATTGAGCTGGCCGGGTCCATTGCCTGCGAGGCGAATGAATCTGTAGTGAGCTCCGCTGTTGATTCCTTCACGGCCACGGAGAGAAACAAGGACGTGGAGGTGACCGTGTCCACGCTGCGTCTGGGGGATATCGCCTTCGTGGGCTTCAAGCAGGAGCTGGACGCTCAGACGGAGAAGGAGATCCAGGAGGGGTCGCCCTTTGAATACACACTTTTGATCTCCTTCCTCAACGGCGACGGCAAATATATGCCTCACGACGCCGCCTATGATTACAACGACGGCAGGGGGACCTTTGAGGTTCGCAAGTCCAGCTTCCAGAGGGGCAGCGCCGAACAGCTGGTGGAGCTGGCGCTGGACATGCTGGAAAGTCTGAAATAATAAACGCATAAAATAGCGGCTGCCCTGAAAAACCAGGGCAGCCATTTTCTGTGTCTTGTAAGCTTAATAGATTTTGCAGGACGCGGAAGCGATCAGCGTGTCCGTTCGGATGGTGGTGATCTGCTTCACGCCGATCTCGCCGGCGGCGGAATCCGTGTCCAGCTCCACGATTACATAATTGCCGGAGCCGGAGGAACGCTCCGCGCCGGGTCTCACAGCGGCATCGCTGTTGACGTAGATGTTGGTGATCCGGCAGTCGATCAGATCGCCGCCGTCATAGAACTCATAGGGGTCAAGGACAATCCGGATGTCGTCACGGACATTGCCGTCCAGCCCGATGATGTCGTCGCCCTTGAGATTCACGACCAGGTTTTCCATGTCCTTGTCATACTCCACAGCCACGGCGGCGAGCTTTCCGCTTGCGTCGTTGATGGCAACGGCGCTCTGGATCGAGGCGCCGGAGACGCCGGCGCTCCAGCTCATGCCCTCGGGAAGCCAGCCGGGGGCCGCGTCGGCGATGTCGGCCATGTTGAGCCAGCAGGTGTTGTAGAACTGGGTGCCCGCGCCGGCCTTGGCGGTGATGTAATAGATGGGATTGCCGTCAGCGTCCGTAAAGTGGATGGCGCGCTCCTCGGTCTGAATCTGGCTGGCAGCTGCCTCAAAGGGCTTGTTGATATCCAGCTTTTCCCGAGCGATTTCCGTCTGCCGGGTCTGGGTCAAAAGCCACTCATAGCCGGCCATGACCTGACGGCAGGTATAGCCGTTGCTGCCGCTTTCAAAGCTGACCCATTTGATGCCGGTGTCCCCCTCCCCGGCCAGGTATGCGGCGATATCCGCGTCCCGATCTTCCAGGGATAGCTTTGAGCTGACAGTGTGCTGCTCCACCACGGCGCCCGTCAGATCCTCATAGAGATAGGCCAGCTCACGCCAGGTGTCGTTGGACAGATTGTTGCCCATACGGTTCATGATGAGGATATTGTCGTCGGAAATGAGATAGTAATAGTTGTTTGGGTCGTGACCTTCATAGACCGGGTTGCCATCGGTGTCCAGGTAATAGTCCCAAGTGAGATACTCCTTGACCCGGGGATAGTGCATGGGAGCTTCGGCGGCGGTTCTTTCATCGGAGGCCTGATTGCGGATAAACAGCGTGTCCTTGTAGTAGTTCTGGGCCCACTGGTCTTCATAGAGCATGAGGCCGGCGAAGTAGTTGTCCCGATTGCGGTTGGTCTCCAAAAGCACCATGCCGCCCACAGACTGGCCGGAGCCGTACACATAGTTCTCGTCCACGCCATAGGTTTCCTGGATGTAGTCCCACAGCTGGACCAACGCCTCATATTCCGCAGGGGAGCAGGCGTTGTCGTCCACGCGGGCCGTGACCACGGGCACCACCACGATCAGACCGTCCAGGCCGTGGGTCCGCTTGACAAGATCCTGGGCCCATTGGGAGGCATAGACGGCAGGACTGCGAGTTTCCAGAACAGAGGCGATGGGGTGGGTGGTCTCGTTCGTGGCGGGGTTATCCAGCACTACCAGGGCATAATTGCCGCCCTCGTGCCAGTCCTCCGGCAGACACAGACCGTAGCCCACGTGGCACTCCACGCTCTCGCCGGACTTTTCATCGAAGCAGTCATAGGCCACAAAGGAGGGACCGTCCGCGCCGTAGCTGCCGGGGTAATCGGTGAACCACTGGAAACCGGCGATATCGGGGATGATGAAGCCGTCCTCGGTCAGAGTCTGCCGCCCGCTGTTGTCGGTGGTGTAGTTGGCGACCTTCTCTGCGCCCGGCGCGATCACGGCGTTGTCCGCTGTGATGGTCCCGGTCTGCTTGACAGAGCAGGGCAGGGAGGTGGTGAAGCTCAACTCCTGGGCGGCCAGGTAATCGGTGTAGACCTCGATGATCACATAATGGCCCGTGCCGCTGCCGCCGTCCTCGGAGACCGCGGGCTCGTCGTTCACATACACGGCGGTGATATCGCCCACTTTTCCGGTCCCCAGGTTTTCAGGCATCTTGACGGCGCCTGTCTCGATCTTGTAGGTCCCGGCGGCGACATCCGCCCCGGTGAGATCGACGCTGTACCGCACGGCAATGGCCTGGAGCTTGGCCCCGTCGATGTCCACAAAGCCGATAGCTGTGACGCTCTGGATGGCCTCGTCCGCCCCAAGCTCCTGAAAAGCGCCGGCCTCGGGTCCGCGTTCAGCTTCAGCTTCAGCCGCCGGTTCGGTTTCAGTCTCGGCCGCGGGCCGCTCCATCGGGACCTCAGCTGTGTCCGCGGCGCTGCCGCAGCCTGTCAGGGCGAAGAGACACATGAGCGCCAGCGGCAAAGCCGCTATGCCTGTCGATTTTTTCATGACGGTTCCTCCCTTATTTGCTCTGGGCAAAAAGCCACTCCCGGAGAACGGTCTGCCGGTAGGCGAAGTCGAAGGAGGACATGTGCTCCCGCATGCCGCCGTCCTCGCCGGGCTTGCCCACCACGGAGCCGATCATCCAGGAGACGAAGTTGATATCGTTCCCTTCCGCCAGCAGCTCCAGCGCCAGCTCGTTCAAAACTGCCTGATCATCCTGGGCGTTCCAAACGGCCTCGCTGTAGCTTACGCCCGCGTTGGCCAGAAGCTCTTTCACCTCCGCCATGCCCGCGCTGGCCTTCTGGTCGCCCTCGGCGGCGAAATAGATGAACTTGCGGTCAGTCAGGCTCTGGAGCTGGTCGATGTTCCACTGGCCGTCCACGAAAAGACAGGCGGTGTAGAGATCGTCATACTGCGCGTCCAGATACATGGTGACCATGCAGCCCATGGACTGACCCATACCGTAAACGCGGCCGGTGTCCACATCGTAGTTCTCGCACAGCATGAGGATGAGATCGTGTACGGCCTCCACATAGTCCGTGACCACCTCGGCGCCGTCATTGTCGTCGATCACGGTGGTGTTGAACTGGGGCACGGCCACGATGCAGGGATGTTCCGCCTGCCAGGCGTCTGTGGCCCATACCATGGCGCCCCGGCACTTCTCCACGGTAGCGGTCACGTCCTGGCCCACAAGGCTGGAGTCAGACATGAAAAATACCAGAGGATATGTGGCGCCGCCGCCATAGCCTTCGGGCAGAAGCAGGTTGAATTCGATGCTCAGTCCGGTCGCGCTGTCCTCGAAAAGCTCCTGAGTGAACTTATCCAGGACCTCATCGCTCAGCTTGTTGGTGGCGGGGACAGAGGCATCGTAGTCCGCCGGATCGCCGCTCATCCCATTGGCAAGGGGCGCATATTCCACGGCGGACTCCTCGGCCGCCTCAGACTCCTCCTGGGCGGGTCCTTCCTCGTCCGCGGGGGCGGCGGTCTCCACAGGCCCCGCGGTCGTCTCCGCCGCGTCGGAAGCGGACCCGGAGGCTTGCTCACCGCCGCACGCGGCGCATCCAAGCAGGATGCAGCACAGGAGAAGTATGGCTGTCAGTCGTTTCATAGTGATCGATCTCCTTTTTGTGATATGAGACAAATATAACTGAAAAAACTCTATCATTTTCAAAAAAGAAATGCAATTCAACCGGCCCGATTTATAAAGTTGGTCAACATTTCAGACACAGAATAGGCACAGTTTTATATGTGTGCTGTGATAAACTTTACAATAGAAAAAAGCGTTTTGATCTCCCTGACGCGGCAGAAAAGCTCCGGCCCACGCCGCCGATACCTGCCCCGGCGCGGTGAGTACGGAGCGGACCGGCGGCCAAATCGCCCGCGCGGAGAAGCTCCTGGACGGGGAGCGCGGGGAGCTTGTCAAATCGCCCCTGTCCGAGGGCCGGATGGTCACGATCAACGGGGCGTCCGTTACATATACGGAAGGAAAGCCCTGACAGCAAACAGAAGAAAGGACAGTGCATCCCATGAAAGTGATATGCATAACAGGCAATTACCCTGACGGGCAGAAAATCTGCGCGGCGAAAGTCGTGTACGGCGCTCCCGTCGATCCCTTTTCCATCGACACGGCGGCCTTTGAGGTGGAAAACCGGACCATTGAAGGCTTCAGCGTGGACGGAAACACGGTGATCCTGGACCTGAACATCCGGGACAGCGCCGCGTCCCTGGTCTCTGTTTTCGGGCCCGGAAAAGGTCCCGGCGGACCCGGCGGACCCGGCGGACCGAAGCGCGGCGGCCCGCCCCCCGACATGCCGCCCGCCGTGCGCCGGCCTGTGGAGATCAAGGTGCGGCAGACAGGGGATATTCGGGACATCGATGGCAATGTGATGCCCGGCGGCGGGGCGTTTGTTCTGTCCTCAGAAGCCTGTGAGCCGGTGGTGGAGGATTTTAAGCAGTTTGAGCATAAGGGTATCAAGTATAACCTGTTTGTTCCCGAAAATCCCACCGGGGAGAAATTGCCCCTGGTGTACTTCCTCCATGACGCCATGCCCTGCGGGGACGACGCGAAGCTGGCCCTGTCCCAGGGCAACGGCGCTATCACCTGGGCCAGGCCGTCATGGCAGAAAAAGCACCCCTGCTATGTTCTGGCGCCGTCCATTTCCAGAAGCGTGCACCTGGCTAACGACCTGTTTGAGGTGTCCGAGGAGATATACATTCTCAAAGAGATCATCGACCTGGTGGCGGATACATACGACGTGGACAAAAACCGCATCTACGCCACGGGCCAGTCCATGGGCTGCATGTCCTCCTGCGAGATGAACATCCTCTGGCCGGATCTCTTCGCCGCGTCCATGCTGGTGGCGGGGCAGTGGGACCCGGAGCGTATGGGGGCAAACTGCGCGGACAGCAGGTTCTGGATCTTGGTTTCCAATCATGACGCCAAGGCGTTTCCCGGCATGAACGCGGTGACAGAGGCCCTCGCGGCCAATGGGGCCAAGGTAAAGCGGTATCTTTGGAACGCCAGGAGCACGCCTGAGCAGTTTGACGCGCTGGCGGCGTCCGCTTTGAACGATGACGTGAACGTCCGCTACACAGTCTTCCAGGGCGACACGGTCATTCCCGCGTGGAAGGACCCAGACCCTGGCGCCAACCATGTCAGCACCTGGCCCGTGGCCTATGAGATCGAGGGCGTGAAGGAGTGGCTGTTTTCCAACAGGAAATAAAGAGGATACATAGATGATTGAATACGGAAAAAGCAAAAAAGCCCAGGCCGACCCGGCTTGCGTGGTGGCGGGGGACAAGTGGCGCTTCTCCGTCCTGACTGATCGGATGATCCGCATGGAATATTCCGAAACGGGAACGTTTGTGGACCGGCAGACCCAGATCGTGCTGAACCGGCGCTTTCCGGCGCCGGAGTTCACTGTGGAGGATAAAGGCGGCACGCTGCAGATCGCCACAAAATACCTGCTTCTGACCTATGACAAAAAACCGTTTTCCCCGGCGGGCTTGCAGATACAGATGATGGGCAATCCCTGGCTTTTTAAGACCAGCACATGGTTTTACGGCGACCAGGATCTCTTGCTGCGGGATAACCTTGGCGGCTCCGCCACCACGCTGGACAACGCGGTGGGGGACACCTACTACGTGGACAAGGGCGACGAGTCCAGGCCCTGGGGCGAGCCGGGGGAGAAGGTTCCCATCTGCCCGGGGCTTCTGTCGAAGTCGGGTTTTTCGGTGATCGACGACAGCGCCAGCCTGGTGTTCAATGATGACGGCTGGGTGGAGCCCGCGCCCAAGGGACACACGGACGTGTATTTTCTGTGCTACGGCCGGGATTATCTGGCGACCCTGGACGTGTTCTTTGCCCTCAGCGGCCCCACGCCGCTGCTGCCGAGGTATGCTTTGGGCAACTGGTGGAGCCGGTATCATAGCTATACCCAGGACGAGTACATAGCCTTGCAGGACAGGTTTCGGGACGAGGGCATCCCCATCGCCGTGGGCGTGCTGGACATGGGCTGGCACCATGTGGACATCGACCCTAAGTACGGCAAAGGCTGGACGGGGTACTCCTGGAATCGGGAGCTGTTCCCCGACCCGGAGGCCATGATGAAAGAGCTGCACGCCCGAGGCATGCATGTATCTCTCAACGTTCATCCCGCGGACGGTGTGCGGGCTTTTGAGGATGCCTATGTGCCCATGGCAAAGGAGCTGGGCGTGGACTATGAGCATGAGATCCCCATTCAGTTCGATGTCACCGACCGGAAGTTCATGGACGCCTACTTTAAATATCTGCACCATCCCAACGAGAAGATGGGCGTGGACTTCTGGTGGATTGACTGGCAGCAGGGCGGCAACTCCAAGATGGAGGGCTATGACCCCCAGTGGATGCTGAACCATTACCATTTTGTGGACAACGCCAAGGACGGCAGCCGGCCCATGGACTTCTCACGCTATGCCGGCCTGGGCAGCCACCGGTATCCCATCGGCTTCTCCGGCAGCACGTTCATCACCTGGGAATCCCTGGACTATCAGCCCTGGTTTACCGCCACGGCCTCCAATATGGGCCTTGGCTGGTGGAGCCATGACATCGGCGGCCACCGCAACGGCTATCGGGACGACGAGCTGACCACCCGATGGGTCCAGTTCGGCGTGTTTTCCCCCATCATGCGCCTGCATAGCTCCAACGAGGTGTTCACCGGCAAGGAGCCCTGGAAATTCTGCGCCGATTCCGAGCGGGTCATGCGCCGTTTTTTGAGGCTGCGTCACAAGCTGGTGCCCTATACCTATACGATGAACCACCTCTGTCATAGCCGCAATCTGCCCCTCGTCCAGCCGGTGTATTATCACTACCCGGCGGAGATGGACGCCTATAAGCAGAAAAATGAGTACTTCTTCGGCTCGGAGCTGCTGGTCGCTCCCATCACCTCCAAGAACGACGCCGGTCTGCGCATGGGCAGCGTCATGACCTGGCTGCCGGAAGGGGAGTGGACCGATGTGTTCACCGGCATCCGCTATCGGGGCGGCCGCCGGATGACCCTCTGGCGGGACATTGACACCATTCCCGTGCTGGCAAAGGCGGGCGGCATCATACCGCTGCAAAGCGAGGAGGAGCTGTCCTCCCGGACGGATAATCCCAAGCACATAGAGCTGTGCGTGTTTGCGGGGGCGAACGGCGCGTTCCGCATGTATGAGGACGACGGGATCTCCATGAGCTTTGAAAACGGCGATCTCGTCACCACGGAATACAGGCTGGATTGGGAAAACCGCCGCTTCAGCATCGGCGCGGCGGAGGGCGATATCTCCCTTATCCCGGCAAGGCGCAGCTATACGGTGCGGTTTTACGGCGCGGACCGTGACGCCGTGGAGGGCGCAAGCTATGACGAGAGAAGGAACATAGCCACCCTGGAAATAGGCCCAACGGCGGTGACGGAGCAGATTTTGATCCCGCTCAAGGATACGGACGTTCCGGCCAACAACATAGCCGGGAACTGCCGCGAGATTATCAACCGCGCCCAGTACCCCTTCTCCCAGAAGGAGGCCCTGTTCCGCCTGATCAACAGCGGCAAGCCCTTGGAAAGCATCCTCTCCACCATGGAGACAATGCGCCTCGCCGGCGAGCTGCGCTCCGCCGTCAGCGAGATGCTCCTGGCGTAAAAACGCGGATGAAAGACGATCATGGGAGATGCGGGGATGAAACTGACAACAAAGCCGTTTTATTTGACGCGGGAGCAGGAGGAGAAGATCCGGGCAGCGGTGTCCGACATGACAGATGAGGAAAAGGTGCGCCAGCTTTTCTGTGTCATGGGCAATTCGTACAGCCCGGAAGCCCTGGAAGATATCGTTCGCAAGGGCATTGGCGGCGTGCTGTTTCGGCCGGTGAAAACGATGGCAGAGACAGCGGAGGAGCTGAAGCGGCTGGACAGGCTTTCCAAATATCCTTTGCTTCACGCCGCAAACCTGGAAGAAGGAGGCGCGGGCGCCGCGTCAGACGGAACATATTTCGCCTCCCAGCTGCAAATTGCCGCGGCGGACAATGACGCCGACACCCGGGCTTTTGCGGAAAATTGCGCCGCCGAGGGCCTGCGGGCCGGAATCAACTGGACGTTTTCGCCGGTGGCGGATATCGACGTCAACTTCCAAAATCCCATCACCAACTGCCGAACCTTTGGTTCGGATGGGGAGAAGGTTGCCCATCACGCGCTGATCTATACCCAAATACTTCAGACCCACGGCATCGCCGCCGCGGCGAAGCACTTTCCGGGGGACGGCGTGGACTATCGGGACCAGCATCTGCACCCGACCTACAACAGTCTGTCCGCGGAGCGGTGGCGCGCATCCTATGGGATGGTCTACCGCCGTCTGATCGAGGCTGGACTTCTGTCGGTGATGGCGGGGCACATCTGCCAGCCTGCGTTACAGATGGAATACAACGCAGCCCTGACTTATGAGGATTGTATGCCAGCGACGCTGTCCAGGGAGCTTTTGGAGGGCGTCCTCCGTGGCGAGCTGGGCTTCAACGGCGTGATCGCCACCGACGCCACCATCATGGGCGGTTTTACTCAGGCCATGCCCCGATGGAAAGCCATTCCCACGGCGATTCAGTCCGGCTGTGATATGATCGTGTTTACCACGGACATCCACGCGGATATCGGTTATATGCTGCGGGGACTGGAAAACGGCCTGCTCACCCGTGAGCGGCTGGACGAGGCGGTCACGCGGATCTTCGCGCTGAAAGAAAAGGTGCGCGTGCCCGCTCCGGGACTGTTGGGGGACTTCGCCGCCGCCCGAAAGGTGTGCGCCGGTCACGCAGTGACGCTGGTAAAAAACAAGGGCGGCATCCTGCCTGTCACGGCGGAAAAATACAAAACGATTCGCCTGTCCGTTCTGGGCGATGACGAAACCGCGGATGGAAGTTTGAACGGCATCCTGAAAGCGCAATTTGAAGCCCGCGGATTCTCCGTGGAGGTCTATGAGCCGTTAAAAGACGACCTCTGCGCGCCGGAGGATGTCCCGGACGGCCGGCTGCATCTCGTCGCGCTCAACTATCCTCCCAGGAGCAACCGTGTGACGGAGCGGGTGAGCTGGTGCGCCAAGCACGCCATGGAAACGCCCCGCTTTGCTCAGGAGAAGCCCTATATCTATGTCTCCTTTGCCAATCCCTATCACTTGCAGGATGTTCCCAGGGCAAGGGTGTACGTCAACGCCTATACCGCCACAGAAGCCGCGGCGGAGGCAGTGGCGTCCAGACTATGCGGGGAAAGCGAGTTCACCGGCGCCGATCCCGTGGACCCCTTCTGCGGTCTGGCGGATACAAGATTTTAGGATACGAAGCGGCAAAATGCAAGGGCAGGTTTTCAAACCCGCCCTTGCCGCGCTTTTGATGTTTTATTTATAGCCCACGGTAAAGTAAAAGGCCGAGCCAACGCCTTTGGTGCTCTCCACCCAGATCTTCTCGCCAAGGCCCTTGACTGTCTCCGAGGCAATGGAGAGGCCCAGGCCGCTGCCTTGAGAGTTGTGGGTCACGTCCGCCTTATAAAACCGCTCAAATATCCGGCCGATGTCCGCGGTGTCGATGCCGGGGCCATTGTCCTTCACGCAGATGACCACGTTGCGGGAGCGGGACTGACTGCTCAGCTCGATCCGGCCCCCGGGGCCGACGAATTTCACGGCGTTTTCCAGCAGGATGTTCAAAACACGGGTGATGTATTTGATGTCCGTATACAGCGGCGGGAGACCTTCCAGCGCCATGCCGGACGCGTCCAGCTCGATGCCAAGGTCGCCGCACAGCATCATGTACCGGTCCGCCACAGGCGTGAAAATGCCGTCGGCGCAGCACGTCACTTTTTTCAGCTCCACCTTGTGGTTTTGCAGCTTGGCCAGCTCCAGTATCTCCTTCACCAGCCCCTCCAGCCGGTCGGCTTCGCTGAGGATGGAGGAGATGCAGCGCTTCATGTCCTCCTCTGTGTCATACATCCCGTCATAGATCAGCTCAGCTATAGCCCTGATGGAGGTGATGGGCGTTTTCAGCTCGTGGCTGACGTTGGATACCAGATCCCGCTGCAGATTCATCAGTTCCCCGTGCTGCCGGGAGATCCGGCGCAGCAGGATCACGGCGGTGGCGAAGATGATGGTGTATATCCCGGCGAAGGTCTCCAGGAAGGTGTCGATGTCGTTTAAGTCGCGGATGATGAAGCTGGCAAACCGCATGCCTGTGCTGCCCTCCACTACCCGGCCGGCTACAATGCAGAACACCTTGCCGAAGCGCTCGCCCTCATTGCCGATGGCATAGCGCTTGAGGGTATACATTTGACCATCTTCAAAAAGCTCCGGCAGAAGTTCGCTGAGCCCATCGTACTCCTGATCGGAGAGAAATAGCTGTTCCCGGACCACCGGCTCGCCATCTTCCCGGAAAAGGTAATATTCCGTGCCGAAGGTGGGGCGGGAGTAATTCACAAAGCTGGTCAGGGTATACTCGCCCCGGTCTTTGGCCATGGTGAGCAGGGAGGCGCGGTGATTCAGAAAGGGAACGCCCAGGATAAAAGCAAGGCCGAGAACCATCCCCGCGATGTAAAACAGCGCGGTCAGCAGATACACGGTCCGGACCGACTGGCTCCTGACGGCGGCCTTAACGATCTTTTCCTGTTCCGTCTTCGCGCTCATCGATCATATACCCCACGCCGTACACGGTGCGAAATTCCACCCCCGCCTGATGGGCGGATATTTTGCTGCGGACCCTGGCCAGCAGGGTGTCCACGGCCCGGACGTCGCCGTAATAATTCTCACCCCAGACGCAGTCCAAAATGTCCTCCCGGGACGCCACCTCGCCTTTTCTCTCCATCAAAAAGGCCAGCAGCTCCACCTCGCGGGGGGTCATCTTGATCTGCTCCTCGCCGATGCGGACCACATAGGCCTTGGCGTTCACGGTGAGGTTACCCAGCGTCAAAGTGCCGCTGCCGGATTTGGACGACGAACCCTTTGTCCGCCGGAGGATGGATTTGACCCGAACGGCCACTTCCCGGGGGGAGAAGGGCTTGGAAACATAGTCATCCGCCCCCAGCTCCAGGCCGATGATCCGGTCGATCTCCTCGCCCTTGGCGGAGAGAAACAGAATGGGAACGCCGCTGAATTTGCGTATTTCCCGGCACACGTCGGTGCCGAACATCTTGGGCAGCATGATGTCCAGGATGATTAGGTCGAACTGCCCGCTCCTGGCCGCCTCCAGCGCCGCCTCGCCGTCGAAGACGGAGACCGTGCCGATCCCTTCCTTTTCCAGATAGGGCTTCAGACTCTGGTGGACGACCCGGTTGTCGTCGCAGATGAGAACAGAGTAAGACCGCATAATCTGTACCCCTCGTATATATTTCTAACACAGAAATACCACATTTCTGTGAAAGTTTCAAGTAAGACCTGGCTTTTTAAAGGCCAATATTGTGCATTTTGATATTTCCGCAACAATTTAACGGGTGTTCCGTGACAACTGACAGCGTCATCTGTGATATGATTTTTACAAAGGCTGTCAGAGTATGGCATTTTAAAATGATAAGGAGAAGATGAAGATGAAAAAGCTGCTGGCACTTCTGTTGGCCCTGAGCATGGCGCTCGCCCTTGCCGCCTGCGGCGGCGGGTCACAAAATAGCGATACCGCCGCGGGCGATGCCGGGACGGCGGAAAGCGCCGGGACGTCCGCCGCGGGACAGACGCGGGTATCTGTGGCCGTAGATCCCGCCGCGTCCCTGACCCCTTGGGGCACGGGCAACACCACTCCCGGCGCCTATGAGGTATATGAGATGCTCTATGAGTGCGATGCCGAGGGCCGCATGTACCCCCTGCTGGCGGACGGGACTTACATAGGCAACTTTGAGTACGCCGGCGAGATCCTGCCCGGCATCGACCACGAGGCCGGTTCCGGTATCTATGACATCCACATTTACGACTGTATCTATGACCACAACGGCAACCATGTGACGGCCGAGGACGTGGCTTTCTCCTACAACTGGCAGAAGGACAACGAAGCCGTGTCCGGCTGGGGCGAGTTTGTGTCCATTGAGGCGACGGACGAGACCACCGTCCGCTTCACCTTCACCCAGGAGCAGCTGACCATCGCCGGCCTGACCGACGTGCTCTGCCGCTGCTACATAGTGGATCAGGAGAGCTATGAGGCCTCCGGCGACAACCTGGTCAACGAGATGTGCGGTACAGGTCCCTATAAGTTCGTGTCCTATCAGGCCAACTCCGAGCTGGTCATCGAGGCCTATCCCGACTACTGGCAGCTTAAGGCCGGCATGACGCCCCGCCAGGAGCAGCAGGCGAACGTGGATATCATCGACATGAAGATGATCAGCGAGAGCGCCCAGAAGGTGATCGGCCTGCGTACCGGCGCACTGGACTGCGTGTACTCCATCGACACCAACGACGCCAAGACCTTTGAGGGCAAGGATGACCACCAGATCATCACCTATGCCTCCAACTTCGTGTTTTTCGCCACCTTCAACTGCGACCCGGCGGCCATCACCAGCGACATCAATATGCGTCTGGCCATCGCCAACGCCATCGATATCGACAATCTGATCCTGATGATGGGCGGCAACGAGACGAGACTTTACGCCTACGCCTGCGATTACTATTCCGACTACAGCTATGTGGATTGGGCCGGCCTGGACAACTATAACACCAAGACCGGCGTGGACGCCGCTCTGGTGCAGAGCTATTTGGACGCGGCCGGCTACAACGGCGAAAAGGTCATCATCATTACGGCCACCATGCAGAGCGCGGCGGAGATCATCGTCGGTCAGCTCCAGGCCGTCGGCATCAACGCGGAGATGAAGATCCTGGATATGGCCACGGCTACCACCGTCTCCGACGATCCCACCCAGTGGACCGTCAACCTGGGTCAGATGGCCGGCAGCTATATTCCCGTTGTCTGGTCCCACGGTTTTGAGACTACCAACGTGGATACCGGTGATTCCAACGATGTCCGCACCGCCAACTTCGTCCGTGACCCCGAGTGGCAGTCTCTGCTGGAGCTGTGCAACACCATGGACGGCCACACCGGCGAGAACATGCAGGCCTGGTGGCAGCGCTGCGTGGATAACGCGTACGCCATGGGCCTTTACACCGGCACCAGCTACATGATTATGCCTATGAATATGACCAAGGTCGTTATGGGTGACCGGCAGATCTTCCTGCCCGGCGCCTGCGAGTACGCGTGGTGATGCGGCGCCGGCTGACAAAGGCTATCTATCCGCCCGGCGCCACTCTAAGGTGGAGTGGCGCCGGCCCGTAAAGTGAGGTTTACATCTATGTGGAGATATATTGTAAAGCGTCTGATCGCCCTGGTGATCGTGCTTTTCTGCGTCGCCGTGATCATCTTCTGCATTCTGTGGTTCATGCCCGGTGACCCGGCGGAGATCATATTGGGCATGAACGTGCCGGAGGCGGACAGAGAGGCGCTGCGCGTCACCATGGGGCTGAAAGATCCCTTCTTAGTGCAAATGGGCCGGTTCCTGCGGGACGCTTTTTTGAAGTTCGATTTCGGAACGTCCTATCAGTATAAGGTCGCCGTCACCCAGGGCTTCGCGGAGAGACTGCCCCGAACGCTCCAGCTGGGCATCATATCCATTCTGATCCAGACCGTGATCGGCATTCCCCTTGGCGTTTCCGCCGCCATCCACCGCAATAGCCTGCAGGATCAGGGCCTTCTGGTGACCGCTATGGTGTTCATCTCGGTTCCCCAATTCTGGTTTGCGCTGATGATGGTCGTGCTGTTCTCCGTAAAACTGGGCTGGCTGCCGCCCTTTGGCATCGACTCATGGAAATGTTGGATCATGCCCATTGTGGCAAACTCCATTTCAGGCATTGCCCTGAACGCCCGCCAGACGAGATCGGCTGTGCTGGAGACCATCCGCTCCGACTTCGTCACTACCGCCCGGGCCAAGGGGCTGCCGGAGCGGAAGGTCATCTATAAACACATGCTGCCCAACGCCCTGATCCCCGTCATCAACGGTATCGGCATGCAGCTTGGTATGTGCGTGGGCGGAACGGTGGTCATAGAGAACGTGTTCTCGTTCCCCGGCATCGGCAACTATATGCTTACGGGCATCAACAGCATGGACTATCCCGTGGTCCGGGGCTGTGTGCTGATTTTGGCGGCAGTCTCGGCGGTCATGACCCTGGCGGTGGACCTGGTGTACGGGTTCATTGATCCGCGCATCAAGGCACAGTACGTCAATTACGCCGCGAAGAAGGGAGCGCATCATTGATGGATACATTGGTTGAAAAAACGGCTCCTCAGGTCAAGCGGAAAAAGCAAAGTCAGTTCAAGGAAGTGCTCAAGCGCTTGAGTAAGAACACCTCCGCCATGATCGGCCTTTGCATCTTCCTGGCGGTCATCGTGATCTGCACCCTTGCCCCGGTCTTTGCCCCCTATGACCCCAACGAAATGGACCCCACGGCCATCTACGCCGGTTCCAGCTGGGCCCATCTGTGCGGCTGCGACAACCTGGGCCGCGACATCCTCTCCCGCCTGATCTACGGCGGCCGGTACTCCCTGGCTCTGGGCTTTACCTGCGCGCTGATCGGCATGTTCGCGGGATTGTTCTTCGGCTCTCTGGCGGGGTACGCCGGCGGCGCGGTGGACAATGTGGTCATGCGTATATGCGACGTGTGGATGGCCATTCCCGGCATGCTTTTGTGCATCATCCTCTCCGCCGTGCTTGGCAACGGCGTCATCCAGACCATCCTGGCCATGTCCATCGGAGGCATCCCCGGTTCCATCCGCGGCACCCGGGCCATGTGCCTGCGGGAGCGGAACATGGAGTATCTGGAGGCCGCCAAGGCCATGAACTGCTCCACGGGCAAGATCGTATTCAAGCACATGCTGCCCAACATCGTGGCCCCCTCCATCATCGGCACCACCGGCCAGATCGGCGGCTCCATCATGCAGGCGTCCGGCCTGTCCTTCATCGGCCTGGGCATTCAGCCGCCCACCCCGGAGTGGGGCGCCATGTGCTCCAGCGGCCGCAACTTCATTTTGACCTATCCCCATCTGATGCTGTGGCCCGGCGTGGCGATCCTGATCACCGTGCTTGCCATCAACATGTTCGGCGACGGCCTGCGGGACGCCATGGACCCGCGCCTTAAAGATTAAGGAGGGCAGAGCTGTGAGTGAAAAATTTCTTGACGTAAAAGACCTTGTGGTGGAATACACCTCCGGCGGGCAGGTTGTCCACGCCGTCAACGGCGTCAGTCTCGACCTGGAAAAGGGCCAGACCCTGGGGCTGGTGGGCGAGACCGGCGCGGGCAAGACTACCATCGCCAAGGCCATCCTGCGCATTCTGCCCGACCCTCCCGCTAAAATCAAGCAGGGCGAGGTGTGGCTGGACGGGGAGGATCTGCTGGCTAAGCCCGAGAGCGAAATGCTCAAGATTCGCGGCGCCAAGGCCGCCATGATCTTCCAGGATCCTATGACGGCCCTGAACCCCACTATGACCGTAGGCAGCCAGATCTCCGAGGTCGTTTTGCTCCATAACGCCATGACAAAGGCTGAGGCGGAGCGGAGGACTATCGAGATGCTGGAGCTTGTGGGCATCCCCGCTATGCGGTATCACGAGTATCCACACCAGTTCTCCGGCGGCATGAAGCAGCGTGTGGTCATCGCCATGGCCCTGGCCTGCAACCCGGAGCTTCTGTTGGCCGATGAGCCCACCACGGCCCTGGACGTGACCATCCAGGCCCAGGTGCTGGAGATGATCAACGATCTCAAGACCCGGCTCAATACCTCCATGATCCTCATCACCCACGATTTGGGCGTGGTGGCGGAGACCTGCGACAAGGTGGCCGTCATATACGCCGGCAAGATCGTGGAGAGCGGCACCAAGGAGGATATCTTCCGTCACCCGACCCATTCCTATACGCTGGGCTTGTTCGGCTCTCTGCCTAAGCTGGATGACGATTCCAGGCGGCTCAGCCCCATCCATGGGCTGCCCCCTGATCCCACTGACCTGCCCGACGGATGCAAGTTTCATCCCCGCTGCGGCAGGACCAGCGAGGAGTGCACCAAGGGCGAGATGCCAATGGTGGAAGTGAGCCCCGGCCATTTCGTGCGCTGCTGCAAGTGTGAGAAGGAGGGCTGAGAGATATGGCATTTCTGGAAGTCGATCACCTGAAAAAATACTTTGATGTGGGCGCCGGCGTGAACCACGCGGTGGACGATGTCACCTTTGCCATCGAAAAGGGACACACCATGGGCGTGGTGGGCGAGTCCGGCTGCGGTAAGTCCACCCTGGGGCGGACCATCATCCGCCTTCTGGACGCCACAGAGGGCTCCGTCATTATGAACGGCGAGGACATCACCTACGCTAAGGGCAAGGAGCTTCGCCGTCTGCGGGAGAACATGAGCATCGTGTTCCAGGACCCGTATTCCTCTCTGAACCCCCGGATGTGCGTGGAGGAGACCATCAAGGAGCCTTTGCAGGAGGCCCGGCGCTTTTCCAAGACGGAGATCGCCGGCCGCACCGATGAGCTGATGGAGCTGGTTGGCATTGAGGAACGCCTTCGCATGGCGTATCCCCACGAGATGGACGGCGGCCGCCGCCAGCGCGTGGGCATTGCGCGGGCCTTGGCGCTCCAGCCGGATTTCATCATGTGCGACGAGCCGGTATCCGCTCTGGATGTGTCCATTCAGGCGCAGATCCTGAACCTTTTGATGGACGTGCAGGAGAAGTACCGCCTGACTTATATGTTCGTGACCCACGACTTGTCGGTTGTCCGGCATATCTCCGACAGCATCTGCGTCATGTACCTTGGCCAGCTGGTGGAGACATGCCCCTCCAAGCGGCTGTTCGCCCTGCCCCTGCATCCTTACACCAAGGCGCTGCTGTCTGCCATCCCGTCTACCGACATCGACCATCCCATGCGGCGGGTGCAGCTGAAGGGCGAGATCACCTCGGCCATCGACCCCAAGCCGGGCTGCCGGTTCGCGCCCCGCTGTCCCTATGCCTGCGGCCGGTGCGGCGAGCCACAGGAGCTCACCGAGGCGGAGCCGGGACATTTCGTGTCCTGCTGCCGGGTAAAGGAAATCAACTGATAGGGAGCGATCATTATGGCTTTTGAAGCGGAAAAACTGGCGCCTGACACCTGGCGCATCAACGGAAGCGGCGCCACGGCCTATCTTGTCTGCGGCGACGGCGAGGGCGCCATGATCGACACGGGAGATTCCCCGGAAAACATCCGCGCCTATGCTGAGGGCTTGTGCGGCAAGAGCGTACGGACTGTCATGAACACTCACGGCCACTTTGACCACACCGGCGGCAACGGCTTTTTCAACGTGGCGCTCATGGGAAAGCTGGCCAAGCAGATCGCCAAGACGCCCAACGGCGGTCAGCCCATTGAGGAGTATCCTACGGATTACCCCATCATCACGGTGGACGATGGCTTTACCATCGATCTGGGCGGCAGGGAGTTTGAGGCTTTCCGCATGGACGGGCATTCCCCGGACTGCGTTGCCTGGCTGGATAAACGGGAGCGCATCCTGTTCACCGGGGACAACATGAACATGGTCCCCATGAAATACAAGTGCGTAGACCCTCAGCCCAGCATGCTTTTGTATATGCAGAGCGTGGCAAAACTGCTGACCCGCCGGGAGGAATATGACTGGATCGCCATGGGCCACGCCAGAGAGCTGATCAGCGCCGACCAGGTGAACCATACCATGATGGCCGCCCTGCGGGCCTTGGACGGCGAGCTGGATGCCGAGCCGCCTCCGCCCCGGCGCAAGCCGGGCGGCGGCCACAGGAACGACCGCGGCCCGGATTTCTCCAGGCACGATCCGGCGGACAGCGGCTATATTGAATACAAGGGCGCCCGCATCATGTTCAATAAGCGATATTTGAAGGACACGACCAGATACAACGTGGCCGATGGCACATGAATCCATCGCGGGCGGGGAACACCCGCCCACCGTCGCATAAGGTGATCTGTATGAGCTTGTTCAGGAAAAGACCGGACGACCCGCCCGGCAGCATGAAAAATCTATATGGCGTCAAGGGCACCGATGAGATCGACGAGGCCAACAAGCGATACTTTGGCGATTCCTCCGAATCGATCCAGCATTCCCGCTACTACCACCGTTATTTTGAAGGCTATACGGAGGTCCGCACCCCAAACCCGGACAACAAATACAAGCCCTACAGGATTCAGCGGATATATACCGCCCCCTACACGGTGGCGGATATGGACGGACACATGTATCGAGTCTATATGATCTTTTATGGCCTGCTGACGTTGGCGGCGCTGCTGCTGTATGTCTCCGCGCTGACCGACAGAGCGGTGAGCATCAATATGAACAAGCTGGCGGCGCTCACGGTCATGGTGACGCTTGTGCCGCTGTTCCTTCTGACGGCGTGTCTGATCGCGTATTATCTGCGCCCGAAGCGCATGAAGTGTTTCGATTACAGGACCAGCACTGGCCGGTTGAAGGGGACGGCTGCCGCGTCATCAGCGGGATGCCTTTTGACGGTGGTCATTTTCTGCGTATATCTTTGCGCCGCGGGCTCCATGGATCTGAAAGCGGAGATATTCTATATCGTCAGACTCATCATGGCGTCGGCGGCCTGCCTGGCCGTGTTCCTGCTGGAGCGGCGCATGGCGTACAAGCAGATACCCAACGATGTGAAGCTGCCCGAGGGAGAATATCACAGGATACAATGATCCGGGAACGCCAGTAAGATCGCAAGAACCCTTGAATGGTGTAAGTTTTAGGAGGAAAGACATGAAAAAGTCCGCAGCATATCTGTTGGTCCTGACGCTTTTATGCGGCCTCTGCCTTGCCGGCTGCGCATCATCGGAAACGCCGTCCGGGACAGGCTCCGAGCCCGCGGAGACGGAGGCCCTGGCCTCGGAGAGGGAAGAAGCGGCGGCAGAAAGCCCTGAGGCGGCGAAGGAAGAGACGGAAGCGGCCGTACTGCCCCTGACCCAGGTGGATATGACAAAATGGCAGTACAACAGCGAGGACGACGTATATTGGCAGGTCGGCATCGCCTATTGCGCGACGCCTCAGGATGCCGAGTATGAGACCATGGGGTTCTATGTGCCGGGCGCGTATTTTGACGCCGCCGACAATGGCGACGGCACCTATACCTGCGCTGTCAATACGGAGGCCGTCGTCGGCGGCTATACCGCCGGGAGCGCGCCGGTGATCGTTCCCGTGGACACACCGGGCTATCGGGCCATGAAAGCTCCCGCCGAGTACGAGGAGTTTGGATACGGCGCCATCAAGGACTATACCGACGCCGGCTTTGTGCTGGCGGTAGCCGGTGCGCGGGGCCGTGAAGCCGGAGCTCCGGCGGGCGTGACGGATCTAAAGGCCGCCATTCGGTATACCCGATTTAACGCAGATGTGCTTCCCGGCAATATGGACGCCATTTTCACCGAGGGCATGAGCGGCGGCGGCGCCCAGTCCGCCATCCTTGGCGCCACCGGCAACAGCGCGCTGTATGATCCGTATTTGCGGCAGATCGGCGCGGTGATGGAGACCGGCGACGAGGTGCTCGGCTCCATGGCCTGGTGCCCGATCACCAGTCTGGACGAAGCCGACGCCGCCTATGAGTGGAATATGGGCGTTACCCGCACAGAGCTTTCCGAGAAAGAACAGGCAATATCCGACGGCCTGGCCGGATCTTATGCCGATTATATCAACAGCCTTGGCCTTCAGGACGAGGACGGCAACGTTCTGACCCTGGAGCCCTCTGAGCAGGGCATCGACCAGGCGGGCTCCTATTACGAGTATATCCGCGCCCAGATCGAGGTCTCTCTGAACCATTATCTGGAGGATACAGAGTTCCCCTTTAAAATCACCGGCGTCAGACAGTCCGGCACGGGCGACACCGAAAACGACGGCATCAGCCGCACCGGGGTATCCGGCGGAGTCTCCGTGGCAGGAACCTTTGATACGCCGCAGGATTATATCGATATGCTGAATATAAACGGCCACTGGGTCGACTATGACGCCGATACCAATACCGTCAGCATCGCCAGCGTCGGCGCCTTTGCCGTGGCGCTGAAGGAGGCAAGCAAGGGCATCGGCGCTTTTGACCAGATCGACGGACGCCAGGGCGAGAACATCCTGTTCGGCTATGGCGACGAGCGGACCGGCGCACATTTTGACCTGACGCTTGGGGCCATTCTGGACGAGCTGGGCTATGAAGAGGCGGACGCTTACGCCGCGGATTTTGCCCGGGAGGATTCCGTTGGCAATACGGTGGAGACCCGGGTCAATATGTATTCGCCGCTGTATTATCTGCTGGCCTCGCAGCAGGGGTATCAGACCAGCGATGTGGCCTCCTGCTGGCGAATCCGCACGGGCATCAACCAGAGCGACACCGCCTTGTGCACAGAGGTCAACCTGGCTCTGGCGCTGGAGAGCAACGAGGCTGTGGATAGCGTGGATTTCGCCATGGTGTGGGGAAGGGCCCACGTCAGCGCGGAGCGCACCGGAACGGATATAGGCAATTTCATCGAATGGGTCAATGCCTGCATGCGGGAATAATGAGGCATACGCCCGCATAGCGAATGCAAGACGCAATGGATAAAGGGAGATAAAATGATGACCAACCAGGCGGGCTATGGAAAAACGGAATTTGTTTGGCCCTATGCGATCAAATACGGAAAGGTCACCCATGTGACCGTGGATGTGCTGGTGGTGGGCGGCGGCTTGGCGGGAAGCTCCGCCGCCATCTCCGCCGCCGAGCGGGGCGCGAAGGTGGCCGTGGCGGATAAGGCCCCCATCAAGCGCTCCGGCTGCGGCGGCGCGGGGATGGATCACTGGAACAACCTGCTGTCCAATCCCTATAGCCCCATGACCCCGGAGGAGAACATGGAAAAGGGCGGCGTACAGGGCCGTCAGGGCCACCGGGACTATATCGCCGTGAAGGGAACCTGGGAGGCGCTGCAAAAGCTGGACAAGATGGGCCTTCCCATCCATGAGGACCTGGACGATCTGAAAGGCTCGGACACCCTGGACGAGCGGACCGGGCTTTACAAGGCCTACGACTATCGGGACCTGATTGCCGCCAAGCTCCGGGGCGGGCAGTATTTGAAGCCTGTGCTGTACCAGGAAATGAAGCGTCAGGGCGTCCGGTTTTTCGAGCGGGTGATGATAAACCGGCTTTACACCAAAGACGGCAGACAGGGCGCGCCCATCGTAGGGGCCAGCGGCTTTTCTCTGGAGACCGGAGAGATGTTCCTGTTCCACACCCCCTGCGTGGTGCTGTCCTGCGGCTATTCCTGCACCATCTGGACCTACAACATGGAGATCACCGGCAACAGCTGGCGCTGGGACCCCAACGAGGTTGGAGAGGGCCTTTCCATGGCCTGGGAGGCCGGCGCGGAGATCGACGGCATGTTCAAAAACGGCAAGGAGGGCAATCCGTCTCCCTTTGCCTGGCCCCGGTTCGGCGTCGGCAACCCGCACAACACGTGGTTCCCCTGCACCATTGTGGACAACAACGGCAAGGAGGTGCCCTGGGAGGACATCGACGGCAACATCCTTGCCAGCGTAAAGCAGCGCAACCTGCCCGCCTCCACCCAGGAATACTGCGGCTCCACTATCAGCGACGTATACAAGCACGCGAAAACGCCCGGTCTGATCCATGACCTGCCGGAGCGCATCCGGGCCGGGGAGTTTGAGCTGCCTCTGTGGGCGGATCTGGCCGGGATGCCAGAGGATGAGCGCCGGAGCATCTGGGGCATGATGATCGGAAACGAGGGCAAGACCCGGTATACGATCTTCGACCTCTACACCCGCAAGGGCTTTGACCCTGACCAGGATATGCTTATGGCCCCCATCATGAACCCGGAGGGCTACAATAACGGCGGGTGGTTCCATGGCGCGCCGGACGCCGCCTCCACCTGGCGGAGCGAATCCTTTGGCATGCAGGCCCAGCCGGCGGTGGACTGGAATTTGATGACCACCGTGCCCGGCCTTTTCGCTGCTGGGGCCAACAGCGGCCTGGAGGGCAGCTCCTATGCCTGCTCCTCCGGCTTCTACGCCGGGAACCGGGCTTTTGAATACGCCGCCGCAGCGGAGCGGGGAGAGATCGTCCCTGAGCAGGTCAAAGCGGAGCTGGAGCGCATCTACGCGCCGGTCAAACGCTATGAAAAGGGCGACGACCGGGATTTTATCAGCTGGAAGGAGCTTTGGGGCGGCACCACCCGCGTCATGCAGCAGTGCTGCGCGGAATTTATCACGCCCTCTATTCTGACCCAGGGCCTGCGCTGGCTGGACAGCATGGAGCAAAACGAGTTTAAGCACAGCTACGCCCGCAATCCCCATGAGCTGGCCCGTGTGCTGGAGTGCGACACCCGGCTCACCGTATCCCGGATGTATCTGCACGGGTGCAAGAGCAAGCTGGAGGCGGACAAGCAAGGGCTTGGAAAGAGCGAATATCTGTTCTGCCGCCAGGAGGACGGTAAGGTCGCCGCCCGCACCGAACGGGAAAATTACTGGCTCAAGGCGCCCTATGCGCCCACATATCTGGAAAACTACCGGCGGTGCCGCCGGGCGGAAGGATGGGAGGAAAACCATGGATAATACATATATCCAGGCCAATTTCACCGGCCCGACCCGGGCCGTCACCATCCGCGCCGACGTGTGCGTGGGCTGCAACGCCTGCGCGAACATCTGCCGGATGCAGACTATTTTGCCCAACGCCGTCCCCGGCCGGCCGCCAGTGGTGGCGTATCCAGATGAGTGCTGGTATTGCGGCTGCTGCGTGGAGGTGTGCCGCACCGGAGCGCTGGAGATGAATCTGCCCATCAACCAGCGGATCTTTTTCAAGCGCAAGGCCACGGGAGAGATATACCGCCTTGGGGAGGCGGCGGCTCCGGAAAAGAGTTATTTTATCCCGCCCTACGGCTGGCGAAAGGAGGACAACCGGTGATGGGGCAAAAGCATGAAGTATCCCTGCTCCCGGCCCTCCATGAGGCCCGGACCAGGTGCGCCCGTGTGGGCGCGGAGCAGGACAGGGAGATCGCCGGCGCACTGGATCTGCCCCTGTCCCAGGTGGCGGGCGCGGCCACGTTTTTCTCCGCCTTCGCCGGCGGGGATGACGGCGCGGTGGACGAGACCATGTTTGCCGCGCCTCACGGCGGCAAGCTGCTGGCCGGGGACCCGGACTATACCGCCGTTCGGAAAATGGCGGAAGAACAGCCAGACCTTCTCGCGCTCATAGACCAGGCCCATATCCTGGGCCGCAGCGGCTCTGGCTTCCCCATGGCCGCAAAGTGGCGCGTGACGGCCCAGGCGGCGGGTGAGGAAAAATACATCGTCTGCAACGGCAGCGAGGGGGAGGGAAACACCTATAAGGACGCCGCCCTCCTGACCTGCGCGCCCTCCGCCGTCATCGGGGGGATGGCGCTGTGCGCGCTGGCGACGGGTATCGAAAAGGGTTATTTGTATATCCGCGCTGAATATAAAAACGCCTATGATACCGTTTGCCAGGCCGTGCAAGACGCCTATGCCAAGGGGGCGCTGGGACGTGATATCATGGGAAGCGGAAAGACCTTTGATCTGGAAGCCGTTCTGGGCGGCGGCGCCTATGTCAGCGGCGAGGAGACGGGACTTTTGCAGGCCCTGGAGGGACAGCGGCCCGAGCCCCGGCTGAAGCCGCCCTATCCCGGCGCTGTGGGGCTTTACGGAAAGCCCACCATCGTCAACAACGCCGAGACCTTCGCCGCCGTGGCCTGCCTGATGCGAAACGGCGTGGCGTTCTTCCTGGAAAACGGCACGGAAGCAGCCGGCGGTACGAAGCTGTATACCATCACCGGCTGCGTGGCGGAGCCAGGCGTCTATGAACTGCCCCACAAGACCACCCTGGCCCAGGCCATTCAGGCCGCCGGCGGCATCCGGGAGGGGAAGACATTCAAGGGGATACAGATAGGCGGCGGCGCTACAGGCGGCTTCGGCGGCGGGGACGTCATGGACATGACGCTGGACTATGACGGCTGCCGTCAAAAGGGCCTGTCCCTGGGTACCGGCAGCATCTATTGCATCGGCGGGGATGAATCCGTGACGGCGTTATGCCATGACAGCATCGCCTTTCTGGCGGAGCAGAGCTGCGGCATGTGCGTCCCCTGCCGGTACGGTTTGAGGGAAATGCGGGATCAGCTGGCCCGGATGGTGTCCGGCGAGGCCACGATGGAAGACCTGGATACATTGGAAAGCCTGGCGGATTATATAGGCCGGAGCGCCCGCTGCGCCCTGGGCCAGGCGGCCCCCGGCGTGTTCGCAACAGCATTTCGGGCCTTCCCGGAGGAATTTCGGGCAGCCTGCAAGGAGGCGGATGATCATGCCTTCCTGTAAAATCAACGGGCAAAACGTGACTTTCCAGGACGGAGCGACCGTTCTGGAAACGGCACGGCAGGCGGGGATCGACATCCCCACGCTGTGCTATATCAAAGACCTGAACCGGCCCGCTGCCTGCCGCATGTGCGTGGTAGAGATCGAGGGCATGCCAAAGCTCATGCCCGCCTGCGTCACCAAGGCGCGGGACGGCATGGTCATCCGGACCGAGAGCGAAAAAGCGGTGGAGTCCAGAAAAAAGACCCTGGACTTGATGTGCAAAAACCACCGCATGGACTGCGAATACTGCCCCAACTACACGTTCTGCGAGCTGCACGCGCTTTTACGCCGGTACGGCGTGGATGATCGGCCTTACAGCCAAGCGTATCATCCCAGAAACGCCGATGAGACGTCGCCCTGCATCGTGCGGGACCCGTCCAAATGCGTTTTGTGCCGCCGGTGTGTGTCCGCCTGCCAGAAGCAGGGGCTATCCGTGCCGGGACCGCTCCACCGGGCCTTTGGGACAAAGATCGGCGCCATCGTCCCTCTGGGAGAGAGCGGCTGCATGGGCTGCGGCCAGTGCGTGCGAAACTGCCCCACAGGCGCGCTGTTCATCCGCAATGACTCCGACGAGCTTTTGCGGGCCGTCAACCGGAAAAAACATATCGTCTTTGGCATCACCCGGCATACGGGGCAAGATATCGGCCGCTTCTTCGGGGAGCGGGAACCGGCAGATCACATGGGAAAGCTGTTTGCCCTGCTGAAAAAGGTGGGAGCGGCCGCGGTGTTCGATGTGACGGACTGGGGCGATGAGACTCTGGAGGACGCGGCGAAGGCGGTAAAGGCGGCCGCCGGCCCGGCGGCGGTCACCCGATGCCCGGCGGCGGCCAAGGCCCTGGCGGGGGAGATGGAGCTGATCGAGCTCCCCTCGGCGGAAAAGGTTTTCGCCGGCAAAATGCGGTCGGAATACGCTGCCGCTCACGGACTGCCCCCGGAGGATATATTCACAGTATATGTCTCCCCCTGCGCGGCGGCGAAGCGGGACCATGCAGGCGATCTGGCGCTGACCACCACGGAGCTTCATGCCTGGCTTACGCGGGTCTGCGTCAGTAAGTTCACCTTGCGGGAGGTGTGGAGCAAGACCCGGCCGGAGGAGCTGCCCGCCTGGAAAGAAGGACCGTCCTGGTATGAAAAGCTGCGGGACCTATGCGGCCCGGAGCCCGCGTTGATTCTGGCGGATGGCGTGGCCCAGGCCCGGGAATTTGCCGCCGGCGGAGAAAAGGCGGTGGCCGTCTGGGCATGCCCGGGCGGATGCGTCAACGGAGGCGGACAGTTCCGGACCGAGGCCTGGAAGGCCCTGGCCGGAAGCGGAAAGGAGATCGGACGATGATACCAGTCGGATTCGGGAGGGGAACCGTCCGGTTCTCCCCGGAGATGTTCCCCACGGAGGGATTTCGGGGCGTTCATGACGACCCGCACGTCCGGCTGATGGTACTGAAGCCAGAGAACGACGCCTTTGCTTTGATGTCGCTGGAGCTGGTGATTTGTCCGGAGGATATGGTCAGCGCCTGGCGGAAGCAGATCGGGGATGCGTTCGGTATGCCCGCGGAGAAAGTGTGGGTCCATGTGAACCACACCATCACCACGCCCCATGAGCCGGGACCCAAAGGACCGCCGGACAGGAGACCGGCGCCCACGGAGGAAGATAAGCGCAAAGCGGCCCTTTACCGGGAGGCGGTGAACGCCGCTGTGGCGGAGGCTGTCACGGCGGCCGGGGAGGATATGGCTCCGGCCGGCCTGGGCTGGGGCGCAGGGCAGTGCCACATCAACGGGAACCGGGACGTGGAAACCTCCTATGGCTGGTGGGTCGGCCCGGCGGGAGACGGCCCCTCCAACCACGCCATGAACGTCCTGCGGGTGAACGGGCAGGGCGGAACAACGAAGGGGATTGCGCTGTTCTACGGCGTCAAACCCTGCGCCATTGACAACTCCGGCATGCGGGAGAATACAAGACTTGTGTCCTCCGAGTTGACCGGCATGGCCTGCCTGGAGCTGGAGGAACGCTTTGGCGCCCCGGTGATGTTCTGCATGACGGCGGCAGGGGACCAGGTACCGGTCAAGCAGTCTCTGCTGGACGTGGTCACCGATGACGGTCAGACCGGCCAGGCGGACGAGGGCCCCGCAAGAGGCTTGGAATATGCCGCGGAGCTTGGCAGGCAGATGGCGGCCGCCGCCGGGAAGATCATAGAGGCCATCACCTGCAATGAAAGCGATCATGTAACTGGCTGGGGCCATGTTTCGTTTCCCTGGGAAAAGCGTCGGGGCGGCGGGCCCAGGAAGCTGACAAAGCGGCTTGAGCACATCCCCGACGGCACGGCTGACGTGACGGCGGAACTGTTTTGCCTGGGCGGTACGGCATTCGTGGCCGCAAAGCCGGAGATCAACTGTGTCACGGAGCGGGAGCTCATGGAGAAAAGCCCCTTTGAGCGGACCGTGCTCATCTCCATGGTGAATGGGGATATGAAGTACATGCCCGACCAAGGCTCCTTTGATCGGAGCACATGGGAGGCTCAGAGCGCTATGTTCATGCCCGGCGCGGCGGAGCGGCTGGTGGCCGAGACTGTAAAGCAACTGGAGGTTATGGATTATACCGTCTGACGTTTACGGTGAAAAAGAGAGTCGCCGCCGCAGTCTGTGGATATCAGGCAGACTGCGGCGGCGAGTGGCGTGAGATTCGGTTTGACATCGAGAGCGGCGCGGCGGAGGCTTTGATATGGCTTTTGCTCTTTCCGGCGCCGAATAAGCTCTCCGCTCCGGGTCGTTCCCCGCATTCCGCACATGGGCAGGCGGATTTTGCCCGCGCTTCATCCGGGTTTTGTGCCTCGCACCCGCAAAAAATCCTATAAACTACTGGAATAGTGTTGACAAACCGAAACTATTTTGATAGTATAGCTGTTGTAAACTATTGCAATAGTTTGAAAGGACGGTCGATAGTATG
>CAZVRP010000009.1:0-30472 GCA_964630255.1 uncultured Oscillospiraceae bacterium
GCGTCGGCCGTCAGGACACTTGCAATCGCGGCAGGGTCATTGTATAATATTCTTATCATTAAGGCTTGTCTTAAAAATGGCTCACGCGCCCATTTTCAAACAAGCCCTTATTCGGCAAATCAACAAAGAAAAGAGCCTTGCCATGAATTTTGTCTTTATCTCCCCCAACTTCCCGGAGGCGTACCGCTTTTTCTGCATGCGTCTGGCAGACAATGGCGTGAATGTGCTGGGCGTGGGCGACTGTCCTTATGAGGAGCTGCACCTGGATCTGCGCAGTGCGCTGACTGAGTATTATAAGGTCGACAGCCTGGAAAATTATGACCAGGTGTTCCGGGCTGTGGCCTACTTCTCTTACAGATACGGAAAGATCGACTGGATCGAGTCTAATAACGAGTACTGGCTGGAGCAGGACGCCCGTCTGCGCACGGATTTTAATGTGACGACGGGTCTGAAAGTGGACCAGATTGCCCGATTCAAGAGCAAGACCCTTATGAAGGAGTATTATAAAAAGGCCGGGGTTCCCGCCGCCCGGTATCTGCCTGTCACCACCCTGGAGTCGGCTCTGGCCTTCACCGCGAAGGTGGGCTACCCCGTGGTGGCGAAGCCTGACAATGGCGTGGGCGCCTCCGCCACTTATAGGCTCGGCAGCGACGCCGATATCAAGGCGTTTTTCGCCTCCCGGCCCAATATACCCTACATCATGGAGGAGTTTGTTCCCGGCGAGGTCACCACCTATGATGGAGTCTGTGATTCCAAGGGCCAGGTCCTCTTTGCCGCCAGCCACATCACCCCCGGCTCCATCATGGATATGGTCAACGAGCACACGCCGTGTTCATACTATGTAAATAAAGACGTGCCGCCGGAGGTGGAGGCGGCCGGCAAGGCCACGTTAAAGGCATTCGGCGCTTTCAGCCGCTTCTTCCATCTTGAGTTTTTCCGGCTGACCGCCGACAAGAAGGGCTTGGGCAGGAAGGGCGACATCGTGGCCCTGGAGGTCAATATGCGCCCGGCAGGCGGCTACACTCCGGACATGCTCAACTTCAGCCAGTGCGCTGATGTGTACCAGATATGGGCCGATATGGTGGCCTTTGACCAGTGCCGCCATGTCTATGACGGGCCCCACACCTTCTGTGTTTACGCGGGGCGCTGGGACGAACGTGATTACGTTCTGACTCATGAGCAGCTTCGGGAAAAGTATGCCGGCAGCGTCCGCCTGCTCACCCGGATGCCCCCCGCCCTTGCCGGGACCATGGGCAACCAGGTCATTATTTGCTGCTTTGATACCAAGAAGGAGATAGACGAATTTATGCAAACCGCCTTCCAGGAGAGGGCCCGCGATGGAAGATAAGATGAAGATCGCACAGCTTCAGCTTACGGTCTATGAGGACAAGGGGAAAAACCTCCGGCAGCTGGAGCGGGCCATGGAAGCTCTGGCACCTCAGACGCCGGATATCGTGGCCCTGGGGGAGATGTTCAACTGCCCCTATGAGACGGTGCGATTCCCGGCCTATGCGGAGGAGGAGGGCGGGGAGACCTGGCGGTTTTTGAGCCGCCTCGCGGCAAAGCACGGCGTATACCTTGCGGCCGGCTCTGTGCCGGAATGGGACGGCCGGGGGCGTGTATATAACACGGCCTATGTCTTTGACCGGCGAGGCCGTCAGATTGCAAAGCACAGGAAGGTGCATCTTTTTGACATTGACGTCCGGGGCGGGCAGTCCTTTCAGGAATCTGCGACATTGACCGCAGGGGACCGGATCACGGTATTTGACACGGAGTTTGGCCGGATGGGGCTTTGTATCTGCTTTGACATCCGTTTCCCGGAGCTGGCCCGGATGATGGCCCTAAAGGGGGCGAAGGTGGTGTTCGTGCCGGCGGCCTTCAACGACACCACCGGCCCTGCCCACTGGGAACTGAATTTCCGCAGCCGGGCGCTGGATAATCAGTGCTACTATGCAGGCACGTCCGACGCCTGGAACGAGGGCGCAAGCTACAGGTCCTGGGGCCATAGCATTCTTGTCTCTCCCTGGGGGGACGTCATTGACCAGTTGGACCGGGGGCCGGGATACATGGTCCACGAGATCGATCTGGCGTATGTAGACGACATCCGTGCCCAGCTGCCGCTGCTCTCCGCCCGCCGGACGGATATTTATGGATGACCGCATTGCAGGATAGTGGTAAATCAGCAGGGTGGCCTCTGTACGGGCCGCCTGCGGGAAAAAGTAAAACAAATGGTGCGATTCTGAAATTGAATCGCACCATTCATGTTGAATTCATTTTTTAACGATATTATGACTGCATCATCAATCAGGGAGGATACGTTTATGAAACGAATCATTTCGTCGGTCTTGACGCTGTGTCTCGTATTGGGCTTTGGTGTTCCGGCTTTTGCCCGGGGCAGCCAAGGTTCCGGAGAGATGAGCTCCGTGCCTGCGGAGATAGTCACGGCCCAAAATCAGGACGGCACTTATGTGATGGAGTTTGACAATACCAAGTGGAACTATGACGAGGCCAACGACGTTTGGTACCAGGTGGGCGTGGTATACTGTGCCGACCCGGATACGGTGGATTATGAATCACTGGGCATCAGCGTACCCGGGCCCTATATGACCGGTACGGAGAACGGCGACGGCACATGGACCTGCGCCGTTGACACAACCGGAGAGGTGGCCGGCCTAACGGCTGACACGGCGCCCATGCTGTTTCCTGTGGACACCCCGGGATATTCCGCCCTCCGGGCCCCCAGCGCCTACCAGTACAGCCGCGTCGCGGCCTATCTGCAGGCGGGCTTCATTTACATCAACGCCGGCTGCCGGGGCAAGACCAACGGCGAGGATTATGACGGCGGCGCGCCTTGGGGCGTCACCGACCTGAAGGCCATGATCCGCTATCTGCGCTACAACGACGATGTTCTGCCCGGCGATGCCGCGCTGATATGTGCGGCAGGTATGTCCGGCGGCGGTGCCCAGACGGCTGTGCTGGGCGCTTCCGGCGACAGCGAGTTGTATATGCCTTATCTGGAGAGTATCGGGGCCTGCATGACCTATCCGGATGGCACGCCCATCTCCGACGCGGTGTGGTCCGCCATGTGCTGGTGTCCCATCACCAGCCTGGACATGGCCGACGCGGCTTATGAATGGAACATGGGCCAGTACTGCGACGGGGGCACCCGGACCGACGGTACCTGGACAAGGGAGCTGAGCTATGATCTGGCGGGACTCTACGGCCCTTATTTGAATGAGCTGGGCCTGGTAGACGAGGACGGGAATGTCCTGACCCTGGAGGAGTCAGCGGAGGGCGTTTATGCAGCCGGCAGCTATTACGACTACATCCTGGGCCAGATCGATCAAAGCCTCAATAACTACATAGCTGACAACAGTCTGGACGGCGCGGAGTACGTCGCCTCTCTGAACGTGGACGAGGAATGGGTGACTTGGGACGGCGCCGAAGCTGCCGTGGCATCCATTGACGCCTTTGCCCGGAATATCAAAAACGCCACCAAGGCTGTAGGCGCCTTTGATGGACTCACCCGAGGCCAGGCGGAGAACACGGTCTTCGGAGACGGGGACACCGACTCGCTGCATTTTGACGCAGCTCTGGCGGCACTGCTGGCGGACAACGAGGCAGAATATGCGGCCTATGAGGATTTTGACCCAGCCTATGTGACGGATTACCAGGAGTATCTTGACAGCGTGGACGCCCTGGGCAGCTGTTCCCTGGTCCGGCAGGATATGTATAACCCCATGTACTATTTGGCAGACTACTATGACGGCTGCGGCACCGCTGCCGTAGCGCCCCACTGGCGCATCCGCACAGGCATCACCCAGGGGGATACCTCCCTGTGTGTGGAGATGAATCTGGCCCTGGCGCTGAACGCCTACGATGGGGTGGAGGACGTGGACTTTGAGACGGTCTGGGCCCAGGCCCATACTGAGGCCGAGCGCGTCGGCTCCTCCGCAGCCAACTACATCGCTTGGGTAAACGGACTTCTGGCCGCCGAGGCGTAAGGAACACGGCAAAACTGGATCTGCCGCAAAATTGGCGGCAGATCCAGTTTTGCTGTCCAGTCTGTGATTGGCCGCAGCCCGCGTAAACGGCCGCCAGAGCGCCGCTGCGGCCACGGCACTGACCACCAGGGCGTTCACATACTGTTTTTCTTGCGTTGCGAGGCCAGATGGTATATGATGAGAAAAATGAATTGTGGAGAATGATCTATGGCTCAGGTATCCATCGTATCTTGTCCGTCCTATGACCCGGCGGTGTGCCGTCAGGCGCTGATAGAGGTGCTGGGACCGGTGGGGGGACTGGATTTTATAAAACCTGGCATGCGTGTGGGAATCAAGGCCAACCTGGTGTCCTTTATGAAGCCGGAGGCGGGCGCTACCACCCACCCCAGCCTGCTCGCGGAGCTGACAAAGCTCATCAAGGAGCGGGGCGCGTCGGTGGTCATCGGGGACAGTCCCGGCGGGCTCTATACGGCGGCTTATGTAAAAAATGTCTATCGCGCCACGGGGATGCACCGGGCAGAGGACGCTGGGGCGGAGCTGAATATGGACTTTTCCCAGAAGGAGGCCGAATACCCCGGGGCGGCTGTGGCCAAGCGGTTCACCTATACCGGCTGGCTGGACGGATGCGATGGGATCATCGACTTCTGTAAGCTGAAAAGTCACGGTATGATGGCCATGTCGGCGGCGGCGAAGAATATGTTTGGGACCATTCCCGGCACCATGAAGCCGGAATACCATTATAAATACTCCAACGCGGCGGATTTTGCCCGGATGGTGGTCGATCTGGATGAGTATTTCAGGCCCGTTCTGTCCATCGTGGACGGCGTGGTAGGAATGGACGGCAACGGACCCACCATGGGCGACGCCAAACCCATGGGCATGCTGCTGGCGTCCAGATCTCCCCATGAGGCGGATCTGGTCTGCGCCGAGCTCATCGGTCTTCATCGGGAGGATGTTCCAACCTTGGAGGCAGCCTATGAGCGCGGCTTGGTCCCGTCCGGCTGGCGGGAGTTGGACATCAGCGGAGATGTAGACGCTTTTCGGGTAAAGGACTTCAACAACATCGGCGCGAAAAATGATATCCTGTTCATGCGGGATGGTAAGAGTGTTTTTCATCGGCTGGCGGCGGGATTTATGCAGTCCGCCCTCCGCTCCCGGCCGCAGGTGGCGGCGGAGGAGTGTGTGGGTTGCGGTCAATGCGCCTATATCTGTCCGGCTAAGGCCATTTCCATGAGGGATAAGCTGCCGTGCATCGACCGGAGCAAATGCATCCACTGTTTCTGCTGCCAGGAATTTTGCCCCAAGGGGGCCATGAAGGTGGCCCGTCCGCTCATAGCACGGATATTGAACAGGTAATAGGAGGAAAGCCATGTATTTTGATACTCATGCCCACTATGACGACCAATGGTTCGACGCCGACCGGGAGGCGCTTCTGGCGGGCCTGCCCGGGGCAGGCGTGGATCTGGTGGTGAATGTGGGGTGTGACGAACCATCCAGCCGGCGCTCCATTGCCTTTGCCCATGAATATGACTATTTCTATGCGGCGGTGGGATGGCACCCTCATGATGCCAGGGGCTGGACGGATGCGAGCGCGGACATGATCAGAGCCTGGGCGAAGGACCCAAAGGTGGTAGCCATCGGGGAGATCGGCCTGGATTACCACTACGATCTGGAATGGAAACAGACCCAGCACGAGGTGTTTGAGGCTCAGCTGTGTCTGGCGGAGGAGCTGGCTCTGCCTGTTGTCATCCATGACAGGGAGGCCCATGGGGACTGCATGGACATCCTCCGGCGGCACCCTGATGTGCGGGGGGAGTTCCATTGCTACTCCGGCAGCGCAGAAATGGCGAAGGAGATACTCGGCTGGGGATGGTATCTGGGCTTTAACGGGGCTATCACCATGCAGGGGGCCCGACGAGCCCTGGAGGTGCTGGAGAGCATGCCCACGGATCGGATGCTGCTGGAAACTGACTGTCCCTATCTGGCTCCCATGCCCCGGAAGGACGGTAAGCGCAACGACTCCCGAAGGCTGCCCCGGGTAGCGGAGGTGATCGCCCAGGTCCGCCACACCACGCCGGAGCTGGTTGCAAGGGTGTGCGCGGAAAACGGCCGCCGGTTTTTTGGCATAGAATAATAAAGCCGGCGGGGAGGCCCTGCCGGTGGTAATCTATACTATTCCCCGGGAAAACTCCCCGGGAAAATCATAAATTCTGTTCAGGGTGATCTGCAGATGGCATTGTCGCCCTCCTTGACGGGCGAAATCCGTCTGTGCCATCCGCCTTGCCCTGCACAAATCGTCCTCGATTTGATCGTATCAGTCAAACATCCTGTGATCGTAATATTTCTTGTCCAGGACCACGGAGAGTTCCGTTAAAATATTTGACATGCTCTCGTTCCGGTATGATATTCTGGGGCTTCTGATCTCCGGATTTTTCGGCACGCGGTGGGGGAGAGATATGCGGACGGAGGTGCCGCCCTCCGGCCTCCGCTCAAGGATGAGGGCGCCGCCGTGGCGAACAGCGATGCCTCTTGCGATGAGAAGGCCCAGACCCGCGCCGGCGGACGTATCCGTCATATCCAGCGTGGCAACGCGACCGATGCCGCTGTACAGCCGATCCAGGGCGATGCCGTCGCCCCTGTCATGGAGGGAGAGGACAAAGCGGTTGTTTTTGCGTGTCAGATCCAGATCGATGGCATCTCCCTCCCGGGAGTGGGATAGACTGTTCGAGATGAGATTCAAAAGCATGATCTCCAAATGGTGCTCATCCGCCATCGTCAGATACAGAGCCCCGTCGGTGTGGAAACGCACGGCGATACCCATTTCCTGGGAAAAGCGGTCCACCGTGTCGCACAGATCCCTGCACAGAGCGGCCAGATCCGTCATCTGAGGGAAGAAGGGCAGATTGTTTTGCAAAATGCCGTTTGCATAGGTCATGTGCTGGCACAGACGTCTCATGCGGTAGTATTCGTGATACATTATGGTCACATACTCTTTCAGAGACGGATTGCTTTCCGCTCCTGTGCGCCGGACGATGATGTCGAAGGCGACCCGGACAGACTGAAGGTAGTCACTCATGTCCCGCAGCGCCTTGGATGAGAGGACATTCCGGGGTTCATTTTCGGTGGGCAGAGGAATGAAGCTCAAAAGGGTCATACCGTTTTGGCGGGCCACAGAGACGTCGGCGCTCCGATCTCCGATCTGCGCCGAAGCGACAAAGCGTTCCGCCTGCTCCTCCAGGATATAATCGGGAACGATGCCGATGGCCGGCATTCCGGCGCTGGCGCCCAGCAGGACGGCTGCGGCGGGATTTGCAAAAGCGATGATCCCATTGGCGTCAACGCCCAAGACGGCATCGCGGCTCATATCAAACAATCCGCCAAATACATCTGGCTGCAGATTCATATCCATATCCATACTCTCTCTTTTATGTGGTCGGGCTTGTTCTTATTCTCTTGCTCATATCATATCAAATCCTTCACAAAAGAGCAATCCCCGGTAGAAAAAGTTGACAATGATGTTATAATATCCTAAGGGGAGTTGTCCGGGGAGTCCATTTTTTGATATCTCCGCCCAGACTGGCCAGGACCAGAGCCGGCTGGGATAGATATATTTTAGAATGAAATTTCTATATAGGAGGACATTATCATGGTAAAAATCGGTATCAACGGATTTGGTCGCATCGGCCGTCTCGTGTTTCGCGCCGGCTGCGAGCGCGGAGACGTGGAGTTCGTAGGCGTCAACGCCCCGGACAAGACGCCCGAGCAGCTCGCCCATTCGCTGAAATATGACACGGTCCACGGCCGCTTCCGCGGCACGGTGGAGGTGGACGGTTCCGCTCTTGTCGTCAATGGCAAGAAGGTCCCTCTGCTGAACAGCCGTAAGCCCGCCGAGCTGCCCTGGGGCGAGCTGGGCGCCGAGTACGTGTTGGAGTGCACCGGCAAATTTTTGACAAAGGAAGGCGTACAGGACCATCTGGACGCCGGCGCGCAGGTTGTTGTTCTGTCCGGCCCCTCCAAGGACGATACCCCTATGTTTGTCATGGGCGTCAACAACGACAAGTACACCCCCGACCTGAAGGTCGTCTCCAACGCATCCTGCACCACCAACTGCCTGGCCCCCCTGGCCAAGGTCATCAACGACAACTTTGGCATCGTCGAGGGCCTGATGACCACCATCCATGCCGCCACCGCCAGTCAGAACATCGTGGACAACTTCAACAAGAAGAACTGGCGCCTGGCCCGCAGCTGCTTTGACAATATCATCCCCACCAGCACCGGCGCTGCCAAGGCCGTGGGCAAGGTCATCCCTGAGCTGAAGGGCAAGCTGACCGGCATGGCCATGCGCATTCCCGCCGCTGACGTGTCCGTGGTGGACCTGACCTGCAAGCTGGCAAAGCCCACCACCTATGAGGAGATCTGCGCCGCTGTCAAGGCCGCCGCCGACGGCCCCATGGAGGGCATCCTCTATTACTGCGATGAGGAGTGTGTAAGCCAGGACTTCCGTACTGACTCTCACACCAGTATTTTCGATGCCAAGGCCGGTATTGCCCTGAACGACACCTTTGTCAAGCTGATCGCCTGGTACGACAACGAGTGGGGTTATTCCAACAAGATGCTGGACCTGACCAAATATATCGACTCGGTCCGTCACGCTTAAAAAGCTCTTTGGCACAAGGGCGGCGTTAAGCCGCCCTTGTCTTTTGCGGGGCTGTCATGGTATAAGATGTCCCGGCATATATTCGTTTATCCAGTTATTGGCTTAAGGAGCGTTTATGTCTGAGAAAAAAGGACAAAATTTTCTGCATGGCGCGGCTATATATACGGCAGGCATCGTTCTTGTCAAGATCCTGGGAGCGGTCTATAAGATCCCGCTGGGAAACATCCTGGGGGACGCCGGCTTTCAGCATTTTGACATGACCTATCGTATATATAACGTCTTTCTCACCATCTCCACTGCCGGCATCCCGGTGGCCATGAGCCGTCTGATCTCCGAGTCCGACACGCTGGACCGGGAGAACCAGGTCTATCGCGTCTTCCGGGTTAGCATTTTCGCCTTCATGGGCCTAGGGGCCATCGGGACGCTTCTGATGATGCTTTTCCCCGCTGAGATGGCGGCCTGGATGGGGGATGTACAGGCCTCGCGGTGCGTGTTCATCATGGCGCCCAGCGTGCTCCTTGTGTGCGTGACGGCCGCTTACAGGGGCTATGCCCAGGGCCACGCGGATATGATCCCCACTACCGTCTCCCAGGTCATCGAGACGGCGGTGAAGGTGGTCGTAGGGCTTGGCTGCGCCGGGTGGCTCTATAAAGAGGGCTACAGCGTGGATATCTGCGCCGCGGGCGCGATCCTGGGCACCACAGTCAGCTCTTTGGCCGCCATGCTTTATATGCGGATCAAGGTACGCCGGAAGTATCAGGTGAAGCCTGTGAACACGGGCGGAGATGTGCCGGACAGCAACAAAAAAATACTCTGGGACCTGCTGCGGATCGGTATTCCCATTACCATATCCACCTCCGTTATGAGCCTGATCCAGCTGGCTGACTCCGGCATAACCCTCAACCGGCTCCAGCATTCCGCAGGCTATGAGTATCAGGCGGCCATCGTGCTGGGGGGCGTGTACGGCAAGGCTATGACGGTATATAACGTGCCTTCCTCCTTTGTGGTCCCATTTCTGTCCAGCATCGTCCCGGCCGTCTCTGCGGCTCGGATACGGAACAACCGGACGGAGGTCTGTAACATTGCCGAGAGCGCCATGCGGATGTGTACGCTTTTGTGCCTGCCTATGGCGGTGGGTATGGCGGTGCTGGCTGGGCCCTGTATGGACGTGCTGTACCCCGAATCTGCCAGCCAGGGGGCCGTACTGCTGTGTGAGCTGGGCATCACCTGCTATTTCATGACCATGAGCCTTATGACCAACTCTATCCTGCCGGCCAACGGCAATGAGCGTCTGCCGCTGGTGGCCATATTGCTGGGCGGCATCGTGAAGGTGGCGGTCACCTACGTGCTTGTGGGCAATCCCGCTATCAATATCTATGGCGCGCCTATCGGCACCCTGTGCTGCTATATCGTGATGCTGAGCGTGAATCTTATCAATATGGCCCGGCACATGGAGCGGCCTATGAATCTGTGGCGCATCTTTGGCCGCAGCGGCATCAGCTGCGCCGTGATGGGCGTAGCGGCCTGGGCTGTATGGAGCCTGCTCCATGGGCTGATGGGCGGCGTTGAGGGAAGCCTCGCGGGGCGGGACATCAATATCCTGCTGCCCTTTGGCGCGGCTGTTTTGACCGGCGTGGCGGTGTATTTCATCATGGCCATCGCCTTGCGGGCCATTACGCTGGAGGATATGAAGCTGTTCCCCAAGGGCGAGAAGCTGGCCAAATTGCTCCATATACGCTGAAAATCTTAAAAAAACCCTTGCAAAATCACGTTTTTTTGAATTTTTCTATTGCAGAGAGTAAAAATATATGGTAAATTTTCAGTACAAAGAGAAATATGGCATCGAGGACTTTCGGACCATTATGGCCATCCTCCGAGGAGAGGGCGGCTGTCCGTGGGACCGGGCGCAGACTCATGAGTCTATCCGCCGCGATCTGCTGGAGGAAGCCTATGAGACCGCGACGGCCATCGACCACAAGGATATGGACAACCTCCGGGAGGAATTGGGAGACCTGCAGATGCAGGTTTTGTTCCATGCCCGGATCGAGGAAGAGAAGGGCGGCTTTACCTTCGATGATGTGTGCGATGAGGCCTGCAAAAAGCTCATTCGACGTCATCCCCATGTGTTTGGCGAGCTTGCGGTCGAGACACCGGAGGAGGTCCTGGTCACGTGGGACGCCGTCAAGCGCGGAGAGAAGGGGCAGGCGTCCGTATCTGCCGCCATGGCGGATGTCGCCGACGCGATGCCCGCGCTGTGGCGGGCGGAGAAGATCCAGAAAAAGGCTCACAACGCCGGCTTTGACTGGCCGGATTGGCGGGGTGCCCGGGACAAGCTCACTGAGGAGCTGGGAGAGTTGGACGAGGCCATCGCCTCCGGAGAGGGGATAGAGGACGAGCTGGGCGATGTGCTGGCATCGGTGGTCAATCTGGCAAGGCTGTTGAAGATCGATCCGGAACATGCCCTAAATGGCTCCAGCGACCGCTTCATCCGCCGGTACGGCAGGATGGAGGAGCTGGCGGAGCAGGCCGGAGTAAAGCTGTCCGAGCTGCCTCTCCGGGAGCAGAACGGGCTTTGGGATCGGGCGAAGGCCGAGGAGAAATAGGCTAGAACTTTGCTGTTTGCAAATTCTATATATAAAAAATACAAAAGCGGCGGGCGACCGCCAAAAATTAGGAGGTTAACAACTATGAACAAAGCAGAACTCATCGCGGCAGTTGCGGAGAAAGCTGATCTGTCCAAGAAGGATTCCGAGAAGGCTGTCAACGCGGCTTTGGACGTCATCACCGATACTCTGACCAAGGGCGAAAAGGTCCAGCTCGTCGGCTTCGGCGCTTTTGACGTAAAGGCGCGCGCTGCCCACATTGGTCGCAACCCTCAGACCAAGCAGGAGATCAAGATCCCCGCTTCCAAGGTCCCCCAGTTCAAGGCCGGCAAGGCTCTGAAGGACGCTGTGGCGAAATAATTTAATACTCCGGCGCCTAAGAACCTGTATTCATAAGCGGAAAATATCGGATGAGCAAGAAATTTTCCGCTTATGAATACAGGTTCTAAACAATCGTAAAGCACAGCTTTGATACGGTGTTGCCGGAGGAATGATCACCGATGCGGCGCGGGACGATCTGCGCCGCATCGGCATAAGGAGCGAGCAATGCGGCTTGATAAATATTTAAAGGTGTCCCGGCTCATCAAACGGCGGACCGTAGCCAACGAGGCGTGCGATGGCGGACGTGTCACGGTAAACGGCGCGACGGCCAAGGCGTCCCGGGAGGTCAAGCCGGGGGACGTGATCGAAATACGCTTCGGTGCCCGGACGACCCGGGTGGAGGTGGTATCCGTAGGCGAGAACACCTCGAAGGCCGACGCCCCGGCTATGTACAGGGAGCTGTAAATGATTCGGCAGATCATATAGTTTTTCGACACATTTTTCGCCGATGTTTGTGTAAAACCGTGTTGACGTTGTTTGAAACGTGGACTCAGGGGCGGATATGTGTCGCAGCTGTGGACTGCCTTGACTGCGGTGAAAAAATCATATTTTTGGAAAAGCCCCCATATCCATGGTGATATGGGGGTGTATCTATGAAAAAGCTATTGGCAGCGGTGCTGTCGGCGATCCTGCTGACGACGCAGGCGATGGCCATTGACACACTGGACCCGGAGGCCATCACCATCTCAGCGCCCTATGCGGTCCTGATGGAAAAATCTACGGGCACGGTGATCTATGAAAAGCAGTCCCACGAGCATGCCGCGCCGGCCAGTGTGACGAAGATCATGACCATGCTTCTGGTTGTGGAGGCTATCGAGGCGGGGACCATCTCTCTGGACGCGGTGGTGACAGCGTCAGAGACAGCCTGCTCCATGGGCGGCAGTCAGATATGGCTGGAGCCGGGGGAGAGGATGACCGTGTCCGAGATGCTCAAATGCGTGGCGGTGGTAAGCGCCAACGACTGCGCGGTGGCCCTGGCGGAACTGATCTCCGGCACGGAGGAGGCGTTCGTCCAGCGGATGAATCAGCGGGCGCAGGAGCTGGGCATGAGGGATACCAACTTCACCAACTGTACCGGTCTCCATGACGATGACAACCACTACACCTCGGCCTATGATATCGCGCTCATGAGTCGGGCTCTGATCGCTCACGACATGATAAAGGATTATACCACTGTGTGGATGGATACCATCCGGGACGGTGAGTTCGGCCTTTCCAATACCAACCGGCTCATATTCGGGTATGAAGGGGCCACCGGTCTGAAGACCGGCTTTACCTCCAAGGCCATGTACTGCCTGTCCGCTACGGCCATGCGGGACGGGGTGGAATATATCGCCGTGGTGCTGCATGTGGACACGTCTGCCCAGCGGTTCGCGGACGCCAGGACGCTTTTGAACTTTGGCTTTGCCAACTATGCCTTGGCCTCCCTCCGGCCGGGGGAGGCTCTGCCGCCGGTGCGCGTGGCCCTTGGCACAGCGGACAGCGTCCAGCCCGTGTATGAGGGGAACGAATATCTGCTGGAGGAGAAGGGAAAGATCTCCGAGCTGGACTACCGCGTCTCACTGGCAGAGAACGTTACGGCACCGGTTGCTCAGGGACAGAAGCTGGGTTCGCTCGCGGTGATGAGCGGGGAGCAGATCCTGGCGGAGGTGCCGATTGTGGCATCGGAATCAGTGGAGAGGCTGTCCTTCTTGGCGATATATGGACGGCTGGTGGGGAGTCTTATTGGCTGGAACGTGGAATAAGCTCCCCATTTTTGTCCTAAAAAACGTTGTTTTGAGCTTAGAACGCCCCACTTTTTCGTTAAAATCCCTTGAAAAACGTGGTGGGGCGCGCTATAATGAGGACGCTATTACAGGCGGAGAACGCCGGGATACAAAAGAAGCAGGAGGGCTGCTGAAATATGGTAAAGGTCGATCTTTCGGGAGCACTTGGATTTATGGACAGCGCGGGGCCGGATTACGGCGCCGCAGGGCTTGCTCACCGGATCCTCGCGGAGGGAACGGGCGCCGGCGCCGATTTTACCGGCTGGCGTCAGCTGCCCCGCCGGGTGCAGGGTGAGGAGCTCAAACAGATCATGGCGGCGGCGGAGCGCATCCGCGATACCAGCGAGGTGCTGGTAGTGGTGGGCATCGGCGGGAGCTATCTGGGCGCCCGGGCGGGCATTGAGCTGATCCGGCCAAGGAACGGCCCGGAGATCATTTTTGCCGGCACCGGCCTGTCTCCAGACGATCTGAACGACAAGCTGGAGCTGCTGGGCGACCGTGACTTCTCCGTGAACGTGATCTCAAAATCCGGCACCACCCTGGAGCCTGCGGCGGCGTTCCGTATCTTCCGGGGACTGCTGGAGAAGAAATACGGCGCCGCCGGCGCCCGCAAGCGTATATATGCCACCACGGACGCTGCCCGGGGCGTTCTGAAGACCATCGCGGACGCCGAGGGATATGACACCTTCGTTGTGCCTGACGATGTGGGCGGCCGGTATAGTGTGCTGTCGGCGGTTGGGCTGCTGCCTCTGGCGGCCGCCGGATGCGATGTGCGCACCCTTGTGGGCGCCGCAGCGGAAGCGCTGTATGAGCTGGACCTTCGCAATCCAGATAACCCCGCCTGGCAGTACGCCGCCGCGCGCAACGCCCTGTACAGAAAGGGCAAGACTGTGGAGATACTTGCCTGCTATGAGCCATCTTTCCGCTATATGGCGGAGTGGTGGAAGCAGCTTTATGGCGAGAGCGAAGGGAAGGACGGCGTGGGCATCTATCCCGCCAGCGTGGAGTATAACGCGGACCTGCATTCCATGGGCCAGTATATCCAGGACGGCCCCCGTATCCTGATGGAGACGGTGGTCAGCTTTGAGCGGCCCCGCCGCGACTATGAGATGCCTTTTGCATTGGGCGATCCGGACGGGCTGAATTACCTGGCCGGCCGGGGCCTGGGGGAGATATCACGGGTGGCCATGGAGGCGGTGAAAGCCGCTCATGTGGCCGGCGGCGTGCCCAATATCGGCGTCTCCGTGCCTCTTCGGGACGAGGAGGGCTTTGCGGACCTGGTTTGCTTTTTCGAGACGGCCTGCGGCATCAGCGGCTATATGCTTGGGGTCAACCCCTTCGATCAGCCTGGCGTGGAGGCGTATAAGAAGAATATGTTCCGCATGCTGGGCAAGCCTGGCGCCTGATGGCCGGATGAACAAAAATTTATTGTTGTTTTCTCATTTTTCCCATTGAAGGTTGCGGAGAAAGATGGTAGAATGGCGATAAATTAAACAAGGGAGCGTGATGATTTTTGAATCGATTGATCATGGGTCTCAAAGGGACCGGCAAGACAAAAACGTTGGTTGGATTGGTATGCAAGGCTGTGGAGGAGGAACATGGCGACGTTATCTGCATCGAAAAGGATAAGGTCCTTACATACGACATCCCCTATCAGGCGCGCCTGGTGCATGCCTCTCAGTACGGGATCAATTCCATTGAATTGATGCGCGGCTTTATCAGCGGTCTGGCTGCTGGCAATTTTGATATCACCCATGTGTTTATCGACAATTTGTTCAAGATCATCGGCCAGGTGCCGGAGGAGACATTAAGTCAGTTCCTCGCTTGGTTGGATAAGTTCGGTCAGACGGAGAGCATCACCTTTACGCTGACTGTCTCTGCTGATCCTTCGTCTTATGGCCCTGACGTCACAAAATATATTATGAAATAAACGAAAAGGCGGGGCTTTTGTCCCGCCTTTTTCGCATTTTACCGCACCTTCAAAAGCCTGTCCCGGGCCTGGATAAGGGCCCGGCAAAAGGCTTGGATATCCGCTTCCGTGGTGAAACGTCCCAAGGATACGCGGATGGCGCCGTCGATAATGGCCGCCGGCAGGCCCATGGCCTCCAGCACATGGCTCCGGGCGCCCCGCTTGCAGGCCGAACCCTTGGAGACGCATATACCCATGCCGTCCAGATAGTTCAGAAGCACCTCGCTCTTATAGCCGGGCAGAGAAAGACACAGGATGTGGGGGGCGCAGTTCCCGCCGCCGATGACGGTCATGTCCGGTATGGCCTGTGAGAGCGTGTCTATGGCCAGGGTCCGGAGAGCGGCCATGCGTTTTTGGGCGTCCCGGTCCGCCATGGCCGCCTGGGCCGCGGCGGCAAACGCGCCGATGCCGGGGAGATTCTCCGTGCCCGAGCGGCGTCCGTTCTCCTGGCCCCCTCCAGCAATCAGGGCAGGCAGCTGCAGGCCTTTTCTGATATATTGGACGCCTATGCCCTTGGGGGCATGTATCTTATGGCCGGACAGAGTGATGATGTCCGCCCCCAGCGACTTGGCCGTGAAGGGGAGCTTCATGTATCCTTGAATGGCGTCCGTATGGAGCAGGGCGGGGGTACCGTAGGAGCGGATGGCCCGGGCTACGGCGGGGATATCGGTGACGGCGCCTGTCTCATTATTGACCAGCATAAGGCTCACCAGCACCGTATCCGGCCGCAAGGCTGCGGATACGTCCTCGGCGTGCACGGCCCCGTCAGAGCCGGGGGCCAGGCGCGTGACCTCATAGCCCTGGGCTTCCATCATGTCCAGGGTGCGGCGTATCGCGTCATGCTCCGTGGCGGAGCTGATGATGTGCCGTCCCCGGTGCCGGTTGAGATAGCAGCCTGATCGGATGGCCCAATTGTCCCCTTCGGACCCGCCGGAGGTGAAAAAGATCTCCTCCGGCGCGGCGCCGAGAGAGCGGGCTGCGGTATCACGCGCCGCTTTCAGCGCCTCCCGGGCCGCCCGGCCGGGGGCGTGGGTGGAGCTGGGGTTGCCAAAATCCGTCGTCATCATCCGCAGCGCCGCCTGGGCTGCCTCGGGACAGACCTGTGTCGTAGCTGCGTTGTCAAGATATATCATGTCAAAAATCACCTCCACGATTATAAACCGGGAAGGAAGAAAATACAAGTATATGAAATACGCCGTCTATACCTTGGGATGCAAGGTAAATCAATATGAAACCCAGGCCATGGAGACCATGCTCCGGGAGCGTGGCTTTGAGCCTGCCGATGCCGACGCCGACGTGGTGATCGTGAACACCTGCGCCGTCACGGCGGAGAGCGGCCGGAAATCCCGTCAGGCCATCCGGCGGCTAAAGAGCCGGCATCCGAGGGCTCTGACGGCGGTCTGCGGCTGCTTCTCCCAGCTGGAGCCGGAACAGGTGAGGGACCTGGGGGTCGATATCGTGTTCGGCAGCGGGGACAAGCACAAGCTGGTGGAGGCCATCGTGAGCGCTGTGCCGTTGGTGGAGATAGACGACCCCTTCCGCCGCCGCTTCTTTGAGCCTCTGCCGGCCGGGGCGGTCTCCGGAAGGACCCGGGCCATGCTGAAGATACAGGATGGGTGCGACAATTTCTGCGCCTACTGCGTCATCCCCTACACCAGAGGACGGGTCCGCTCGCTCCGATTGGATAAATGCGCCGGTGAGGCGGCCCGCCTGGCATCGGAGGGATTTGGGGAGATCGTGGTCACCGGCATAGAAATCGCCTCCTATGGAAAGGATCTGCCGGGCAAGCCATCCCTGGCAGACGCGGCGGAAGCCATAGCCCAGGCCGCAGCGGGCGTCCGTATTCACCTCGGGTCTCTGGAGCCCACGGTAGTGACGGAGGACTTCTGTGCCCGGCTGGCGTCTCTGGGGAATATATGCCCCCATTTCCATCTGTCCATGCAATCGGGCTGCGATGATACGCTGGCGCGGATGAATCGGAAATACGACACGGCGGCCTTTTTACAGGTATGCCGGCGTCTGCGCCAGTATTTTCCCGGCTGCAGCCTGACGGCAGACTTGATATGCGGCTTTCCCGGGGAGACGGAGGCCGATTTTGCGGCGACGCTGGCGTTTATTGAACGCTGCGGCTTTCTCCATGTCCACGCCTTCCCCTATTCCGTCCGTCCCGGCACCGTGGCGGCGGAGATGCCGGGCCAGCTGACCCGGGAGGAGAAGGAGGACCGGGTCCGCCGGGCGAGCGAGGTGATCGGCCGCATGGAGCGGGCCTATCTGGCCGGCTGTGTGGGGCGCGTGATCCCGGTTCTGTTTGAAAATGCCCACGAAGGCCACGGGGACAATTACTGCCGGGTGACCGTGGAGTCCGACATGGATCGCGGCGCCGTTGTGCCGGTGGCGATCACGGGCGTGTCCGAAGACGTGCTCCAGGGAACGCCGGAAGTAACTTGTTCGCGTTAAAGTAAAAAATGGCTTGCGCACCCATTGCCAACGTAACAAAAAACGGAATTTGCATTTTCCCTGCACTGTGCTATAATGTATAAAATATTATTCAGTTTGTTGAATCATCAGAAATCAGAGGTATGGCAATGAAACGGGAAGAAGTATTCAACTTTTCAGCCGGGCCCTCGGTCCTGCCCCGGCAGGCGCTGGAACGGGCGGGCAAGGAGATACTCAACTACCATGGCAGCGGCATGTCCGTCATGGAGATGAGCCATCGGAGCTCCTTTTTTCAGGAGATTTTTGACGCCGCGAAAGCCAAGCTGAAAGCGGCCCTGAACGTGCCGGACACCCATGAGATCCTGTTTTTGCAGGGGGGCGCGTCGGCGCAGTTTTCCATGGTTCCCCTAAACCTGCTGGAGGATGGAACGGCGGACTATGCCGTGACGGGCCATTTTGCAAACATCGCCATGAAGGAGGCAAAAAAATACGGCGACATCCATGTAGCCGCCTCCTCTCAGGACGATAACTTTTCATACATACCGTCCCAGGACCAGTTGGACCTGACGCCGGGGGCCAAGTATTTTTATTACTGCTCCAACAATACCATCTACGGCACCGCCTGGAACTATGTTCCCGCGACGGTTGCGCCGCTGGTGTGTGATATGAGTTCAGAGATTCTCTCCCGGCAGATAGACGTATCCAGATACGGCCTTATCCTGGCGGGGGCGCAGAAGAATATGGCCCCGGCCGGCGTGACGGTGGTCATCATCGACAAGACCCTTGCGGGGCATGAAATGCCCGTCACGCCGCTGATAATGAGCTATAAGACCATGATCGATAAGGACAGTATGTACAACACGCCGCCTTGCTGGTGCATCTATATGCTGGGCCTGACGCTGGATTGGCTCGCCGAGCAGGGGGGCGTGGCCGGGATGGAGGCCATCAAGCACGAGAAGGCATCCATCATCTACGATATCATCGACAACAGCCGCCTGTATAAGCCCTGCGCCCGCACGGGCAGCCGGAGCGATATGAACGTGACTTTCCGCACGGGCGACGCCGATCTGGACGCCCTGTTCGCCAAGGAGGGCCAGGCCCGGGGGCTTATGAATCTAAAGGGTCACCGCAGCGTGGGCGGCATCCGGGCGTCTTTGTATAACGCCCAGCCCATGGAGGGCGTGAAGGCCCTGGCGGCGTATATGAAAGAATTTGAGGTAAAGCATCATGTATGAGATCAAGACGATGAACAATATTGCCCAACGGGGGCTGGACGTGCTGGCCGCCAAGGGTTTTGCGGTCAATAACGAGGCGGAGGACCCGGCGGGCCTGCTGATCCGCTCGGCCAAGATACACGATATGGAGTTCGGAAAGGGCCTTTTGGCCATTGCCCGGGCCGGTGTGGGGACGGACAATGTGCCTGTGGAGCGCTGCACCGAAGAGGGTATCGTGGTATTCAATACCGCCGGGGCCAACGCCCAGGCGGTGGTGGAGCTGGCCGTGTGCTCCCTGGTGCTGGCCTCCCGGGACTTGATGGAGGGCCTGCTTTGGGCAAAAAGCCTGAAGGGCCGGGACGACGTGGAGGCCCAGGTGGAGGCGGGAAAGAAAGCCTATGTGGGCCCTGAGATCATGGGCAAGACCCTGGGCATCATCGGCCTGGGCAATATCGGGGCCCATGTGGCCAACGCGGCTGTCGCCCTGGGTATGGACGTCATGGGCTACGATCCTTACCTCTCCATCGAGGGGGCATGGCGTCTTTCCAGCGATGTGAAGCATGCGGAAGATCTGGGGACCATCTATCGTAGCAGCGACTATATCCTTATCCAGGTGCACCACAACGAGTCCACCCATCACATGCTGAATGCCGAGGCATTTGCCCAGATGAAGGACGGGGTGCGGATTATCAACCTGGCCCGGGGCGGCTTGGTTGATGACGACGCCATTCTGACGGCGCTCCAGTCCGGAAAGGTGGCCCGGTATGTCACTGACTTCCCCAGCAATAAGACCATCGGCGTCAAGGGTGTGGTGGCGTTCCCACACCTGGGCGCATCTACCCCGGAGAGCGAAGAGAAATGCGCCGTGATGGCGGCGGAGGAACTGGCAGACTATATTCTGAACGGCAATATCCGCAATTCCGTGAATATGCCGCAGCTCGTGCTGGAGCGGGCGGGCGTCTGCCGCCTGTGCGCCATGCATGACAATGTTCCCCGTATGCTCAACAGCTTTTTGGATATCATTGGCTCTGAGAATATCAACGTAGAGCACATGCAGAACAAGGCCCGTGGGAGCGTGGCGTATACCGTCATCGACCTGGGCAGCGCTGTGAGCCCTGAACTGGCGGCACGCTTCGCCGCAGTGCCCCATGTGAAGCGTCTGCGCATCCTGTAAGTCCATACAACAAGTCCATATAACTGAAATGGCGGACCGCTCCCTAAGGGCGGTCCGATTGTTTACATAATTACAAAGAATATCAAAAATTTACATTTTAGATACAAAAAATGCTTGGAATCCCTTGCATAGCTTAACCTTTTGTGATATATTTGGCTTTGTATATGGCATATTAGGCCCTGTTCATGTATGTTTGGGCATTATCCGTTTCAAATGGAGGAAGAGTATGGCTGTTTGCAAGAGATCGCTGGCCGCTTTGCTTGCCTTATTGACGTTGCTTCCCGCGGGTGCGCCTGCTCTGGCTGCCGAGCCGAAGGAGGAAGTTCCTGCTGTCGTGGAAGAAGTAAAGGAGGATGTGCCTCCAATGGCGGACGTTCAGGACGCTGACGAGGAGGAGGTCCCCGAACCGGAGGCATCGGCCGTTCCCATTCCTGAGACAACGGAAACGCCGGAGATGACAACTGCGGCGGAGGCGCCTGAGAGCACGGAGATGCCCGAGCAGACCGAGACCCCCGTGCCCGAGGAAGAAGAGGCGTCGGACGAGCCTGAGGAGGAAGCGGAGCCTGAGGAAGAGGCGTCTGAGGCGCTTGAACCCAAGATCTGGCCCTGGACGGAGCCTGGAAATACTGCGGCGGCCATTCTGGGCGGCGGCGTTAGCCTTATCAGCGGAGAGCGCTTCTATTACAGCGAAGACGGTCTGTGGCTGAACATGAACGGCAGCGATATCCTGCTGGCCAATGTGTCTGCGGAAAATCTGAATCTGAGCGGCGGTTGGCTTTACTATACTGTGGATGATACCGTATACCGTATGCCTGAAGACGGCGGCGGCGCGGAGACGGTCTATTCAGTCGGTGTATATATCCGCCAGATGTATGTCATGGGGGAGGAGCTGCGCTTTATTGCCGGCGGGGCTGCCTATTCCTATGACATGGCAAGCGGCGACCTGGAAGCATTGGAGAGTCCGGATGGTCTGCTGGGCCTCATCCCCACGGAGTACGGCAATCTCTATCTTACCGGCGCTGTGTTCAACTATACACTTTGGGCGGAGATGGACGAGCTTCAATCCGGCATCGACAGCTGTTATCCGGATGGGGAGTGGCTCGTTGTCGTGAAGGGCGGGGAGACGCTGCAAACGTCTCTGTCCGGCCTGTTTTCCGGCATGATAAATCTGGTGACATACGACCTGCACCAGGACGAGCTTATCCAGAACGGCCTGAGCGATGAGCAGCAGCTGGCCAACGAGGCGGCTTTCCTGCAGTCAGATGAATACGAGGCTCTCCAGGAACCCTTGGAGGAGTATCATGACAACGGCATCATGACGATGAGCGCCTCCTATGCGCAGACGAAGACGCTTACAGCCAACCAGCAGAATATCATCCTGCGGGCCCAACAGATGTCGGAGGTCACCTGGACGCCGCTAAAGGACCGGTATGCCTGGGGCGGCGACAGCTGGAGCTATTACGGCGCAAAGGCGTCCACATATGTAAGGGATATCAACGGGGTCAGCAGCTATTCGGTCAATAACAGCAAGGGAGGAATGTTCCTGGCCGGCCGCACTTATAGAGGCGTTCCGTATTCACAGGCGGTGTATACAGGCTATGTGGGCTGGGATCTGTCCATCAAGAACTTTTTGAACGCTGTTAACAATTCCAGCAGCTCGTTCTATTCCGGCTATTCAACCTATTCCAGGACCGCGCCCTATTACGGAAGCGACTGCTCAGGCTTTGTGTCATGGGCCTGGGATCTGCCATACCGCTGCACCTGCGACAGCCTGAGGAATTTTTCCTCGTACATCGGCACGGACATCAACAAGGCGCAGATCGGTGACGCGATCAACAACCCCAACAGCCATGTTATGCTCATCACGGATATGGCCTATGACTCCAGCGGCAAAGTCATCTCCGTAGAGATAACGGAGCAGACCCCCAGCAAGATGCGGGTCGTCTGCTACGGCGAAACCATCACCGGCTCGGGTAAGCGGTATGATGCTACCGCGTCCCTGGCCAGTCTGACATCCTACTATCTTGGAAACGGCTATTACATCTACCGCCGTAAATGCAGCAGCAGTGTCTCCAAACCCAGCGATGACGCGAATTTGAGCTATGCCGAGGCGCCGACGATGACCGTTACAGCCACCGGCCCGAACGAGGCTATGGTCACCCTAACCCATGCTGTCAGCGGCGCGGTCATCTATTACACCATTGACGGCACTACACCCGCCACTGACGGTTCCAACGGCACCAAGTATACCGGACCGTTCAGGGTGACGGGGGAGATGGCCCAGCTCAGCGAGGCCAAGGTTGTGACCATCCAGGCTGTGGCGTCTGTCCCCGGCTATACAAAGGGCTTCCCCCTCAACGAGACGATCAATCCCTCCACATCGCCCACGCTGTTAGTGGTAGGGGATACCACAGGCAACGGCGTATACGATTACGGCAGCGTGTATTATATCCCCACCGGCGCCGGTGTGACGCTCCAGGCAGACGCTCTGGCCACGATCTACTATACAACCGACGGCTCTACGCCGGACATGAACAGCAGTAAAATCACAGGCGATACGTCCATCAAGGTGACAGGGAAAACAACGATCAAGGCATTTGCCGTTACTTCGTCGGGGATACCCAGTGCGCTTGTGAGCTATGATGTGGCGCCCGGTAATCTGCATACCATTCAGGTCGACGACCCCTTCGGCTTCATAACGCCGGCGGGTTCCGCCAATGTACTGGACGGAAAGGATATCACCTTCAATGTATATGAGCAAGAGGGCTATACATTGGCGGATATAAAGGTGGACGGCAAGAGCGTTGGCAAGGTGAGCAGCTATACCTTCTATAACGTGACGGGCAACCATACTATCTCCGCGGAGGTGGATCTGCCGTTTGCTGATACGACGGATTCCAGCAAGTGGTATATGGACGCGGTGGCGTTTGTCTATGCAAACCAGCTTTTCAACGGCATCACTACTACCTCCAACGGCGTCTCCACAACGATTTTTTCGCCAAATACCAGTATGACCCGCGCGCAGTTCATCACGGTCCTGGGCCGCTTGGCCAATCCGGGCAACGGCATTGAGACGTGGTCCGGTCAGATGGGCATGACCAACGGTTATGATATCAATGTCCGCAGCGGAACGTCCACGAGTGCTAGCTTGGTCACCACTATCGGGGCGGCCGGACAGTATATCCCCATCCTCAGTACGGTGTCTGCCTCCAAGAGTTCAGACGGCGCTGTGTGGTATCAGGTCAGCTACAACGGAAAGACAGGCTATGTGCGCAGCACTATGAACGACTCCAGCGGCAAGACGCTCGTCTATGTCTGCAACTTCGGCGATCTCGGGGCCATCAGCGTGAGCTACTGCAACGGCTATGCCCAATGGGCCTATCTCAATGGTATCATCAACGGTAAGTCCTCTACGAGCTTCGGCGCCGCTGATGCGATCTCCCGTCAGGATATCTGCGTCATCATGTACAATTATCTGCAGAAATATATGGGCATCCAGCTGTCCACTACGGCTGACAGGACCTTTAATGACAGCGGAAGCATCACCAGCTACGCAAAGGACGCGGTGGCGGCTATGACGAATATCGGCATCATCGAAGGCGATCAAAAGGGCAATTTCAACCCCTTGAATGCCGCTACCCGCGCCGAGGTGGCCACCATGTTTATGCGCCTGTACGAATTTTTGAATGTGTGACATGAGCGGCTCAAAATGAATAAAGTCACCCCCTCTGTCCGGTCCGCATAGAATGGGTCGATACAGAGGGGGGATTTTTATGGACCTTGAGAAATATGCCCGGCAGCTTCAGCAGGGAAAGAGCGGCTCGGCGCTGCAAAAGCTGGCGGAGTCAAAGGCCGGAGCTCAGCTTGCAAAATCGTTGGATACGGCAAAGCTGGAGGACGCGGCGCGGCGGGGAGATACCCAGACGCTCTCCGACATGCTCAAGAGCATCCTGGCAACGCCGGAGGGGAGAAGCTTTGCCGCACAGGTGGAGAAAGCGGTGGAGACTAATGGACGGTGATCTTGGGGCGAAGCTGGAGTCGGTGCTGTCCGATCCGGATCAGATGCAGAAGCTCACCCAGATGGCGATGAGTATGATGGGGCAGACGACTCCGGCCGTCGGAGCCACAGAGGAAACACAGACGGCGGAGGCGGAAGCTGCGGCTGTCCCGATCGGGGATACCAAGCTTCTCTCCGCTCTGGGGAAGGCGTTTTCCGGAGGGAAAGGAAAGACGACTCGCTCCACGGCCCTTCTCACGGCGATGCGGCCCTATATGCGCCCGGAAAAACAAGAAAAACTGGATCGGGCCATGAAGATTGCCAGGATGGTAAATATAGCAGGGATGGTTCTGCGGGAATATGGCGGTAGCGGCGATGGCATATAGCGGCGCGTTTCGAATGAGCGGGACAACAGAGAATACCGGACCCGCAGAGACGGCGGCCCCGACGCCTGAGAGAGGAACGCCCCGGCCAAAGGAACAGCCCCTGGCCGGGGCGGTGAGCGCACTGATGCGCAAGCTGGAATCCGTCGACATGGAGACGGACGATCTCATCATGGCGCTGATCTTATATCTCATGTATCGGGAGAGCGGAGATAAGGACCTGCTCATCATGCTGGGGGCCATGCTTTTGACATAGCCGGGGGTAGGCGGAGCTGTCAGTTAAATGTGTCCGCGTGAAGCTCAAAAAGCTCCATTATACGTTCCCGCAGAGGACGATTTTCCGGCGCTTTCAGCTCCGGGTCCCGGGCCAACGCGGCCTGAGCCTCCTGCTGGGCCAGCTTCAAAACGCGCATATCGGCGGACAGGTCCGCCACATGCATATCCGGCAGGCCATGCTGCCGGGAGCCGAAGAAGTCCCCCGGTCCACGAAGGCGCAGGTCCTCCTCGGAAATTTTGAAGCCGTCGTTGGTTTTGGTCATGATGGCCAGCCGCGCTTTCGCGTCCGGGCCTTCCGCATCGGAGAACAGGACGCAGTAGCTCTTATACGCCCCCCGGCCCACTCGGCCCCGGAGCTGGTGGAGCTGGCTGAGGCCGAAACGGTCCGCGTTCTCCACAATCATCAGCGCCGCGTTGGGGATGTCCACTCCCACCTCGATCACAGTGGTGGATACCAGGATGTCGTACTCGCCGGCGGCAAAAGCGGCCATAACGTTATCCTTGTCCCGGGCCTTCATCCGCCCATGAACACAGCCCACCCGAAGATCAGGAAAGACCTGAGCCTGCAAGGTCTTTGCATAACTCTCCGCGCTCTTTACATTGGCCGGAAGCTCCTCGCTGTCCTCCACCATGGGGCAGACGATGAAAACCTGCCGGCCCTCGCCCACAAGGCGGCGCACAAATTGCCATATCCGCGCCCGCATATCCTCGCCCAGAGCGAAAGTATCCACATTCTGCCGCCCCGGGGGCAGTTCATCCAGCACAGAGATGTCAAGGTCTCCGTAGATGATGAGCGCCAGAGTACGGGGGATGGGTGTGGCGGACATGACCAGCACATGGGGCCGCGTACCCTTGCCGGACAGCGCGCCTCGCTGTTCCACGCCGAAGCGGTGCTGCTCGTCTGTGATGACCAGTCCCAGGTCGGCGAATGTGACCTTTTCGCTTATCAGCGCGTGGGTGCCCACGGCCACATCTGCCTGTCCCAGGCGGAGCAGGTCGTTGACGGTCCTCTTTTGGGCCGCCGTCATAGAGCCGGTGAGCTTTACCACATGGATGCCGTATGGCTCCAGCATCCGTGAAAGGTTAACATAATGCTGATCCACCAATATTTCCGTGGGTGCCATGAAGGCCGACTGGAGGCCGTTTTTAGACGCCTGCCATATAAGTGCCGCCGCCACGAGTGTCTTGCCGCTGCCCACGTCGCCCTGGAGCAGCCTGTTCATGGGAATGCCGGAGGTCATGTCGGCCATGGCCTCGTCCACGGCCCGCCTCTGGGCGTCAGTGGGCCGGAAGGGAAGAGCGCTCCAGAACTTTTCTATCGGATAGGCCTTGAGGACTCTGCCTTGACCGGCAGAGCGCTTTTCCCGCATCATCCCCAGAGCGCCCGCCAGAACATATAGCTCCTCGAATACCAGCCTCTGCCGGGCCTGCTCCAGCGCCTGCTCATCCCGGGGGAAGTGGATGTTCTCATAGGCATACCGGGCTTGGGCAAGATGGAGCCGCTCCCGCAGAGCAGGGGGAAGCAGGTCCGGCACCTGGCTGACGCAGGCCGTCAGTGCCTGGGAAACAGCACTGAGCATGATCTTTTGTGATATTCCGGCCGTTAGCCGATAGATGGGCAGGATGCGGCCTGTCACAACGCCCTGGCGGCCCTCCGCCTCAAAAGCGGGATTCGCCATGGTCCGGCGGCGGCCTGTCTCGCCGACCCTGCCATAGAATATATAGGTCGTGCCCGGTGTGAACTGGGCTTTCAGATAGGACTGGTTGAAATAGGTGACATCCAGCGATCCGGTCTCATCCACAGCGCGGAACTTCACAAGGTCCATGCCCTTTCGCACATGGGCGGAGGTGGGGAAGTTGGCCACCATGGCCCTGACGCACACCGGCGTGTCCAGCGGCGCGTCCGCGATGGCATAAAAATGCCGGCGGTCCTCATAGGCCCGTGGGAAAAAGCTCATTAGATCCCGTATCGTGTGGATGCCCAGCTTTTCCATGGCCTTGGCCCGCGTCTCGCCCACGCCCTTCAAATATCGTATGCTGTCATTTATATTAGTCATAGCTTGATTCTACCACGAGTTGTGATAAAATACAAATATGCTTACTGTGATCTTAACCGGCGGCGCCAGCCGCCGGATGGGCCGAGACAAGGCCGCGCTGCCGCTGGCGGGGCGAACGATGGCGCTGACGCTGGCGGACAGATACGCCGGGCTGGGTCCTGTTGCCTTTGCCGTGGACAGGGAGGGGCGTTTTGACGTCGGCTCCTACGGACAACTCATTGACAGGTTTCCCGGTCAGGGGCCGATGAACGGCATCGTGTCCGCTTTTCTTGAGACGGACGAGGATATGATCTTTCTGACAGCGACGGATATGCCGGACGGCGGTGCCGACGGGGTCCGGCGTCTTATGGACGGCATCGGCGGCCATGAGGCGTGCCTCTATGAGGATGAGCCGCTGTTTGCCCTGTACCGGCGCAGCTGTCTTGCTCCGGCCATGGAGTGTCTGGCGTTGGGCCAGCGGTCTTTACGCAGACTTCTGCAGCGGATAGACGCGGTATATTTGCCCAAAAATGACGGGATGTTTTTCACAAATCTAAATACGCCGGAGGAATATGAACGGTTCATAAAGCGACAGAAGAAAACATAGGATGTACCAAAATCAAGTCGGAGGTATGCCCTGTGAACAATTTCAAATCCATGCTTATGAGACACCGCAGGCTATGGGGACCGTTGGCCCTTGTGCTTGCGGTGGCGGCTATATTCTGGACGGTGAACAGCCCCGCCATCGTTGGGGTATCCGCTTCGTCCCGTGAGCTGCCGATATACAGCGTCAAGCGTGACAATAAAGCGGTCAGCCTGACGTTCGATGCGGCCTGGGGCAACGAGGATACCCAGCAGCTTATCGACATTCTGAATCAATACGGCGTCAGGGCCACGTTCTTTCTGGTAGGATCCTGGGTGGATAAATATCCGGAGAGCGTGAAAGCCTTATATGACGCCGGCATGGAGATCGGGAACCATTCCGATACGCACGCCCACATGGCGAAGCTGTCGGAAAAGGAGATCATGAATGAGGTATCGCTCTGCAACAGCAAAATAGAGAACCTCACCGGCGGGACGGTGGAGTTGTTCCGCTGTCCCTATGGGGAATATGACGATGAGGTCATCACCTCTGTAAACAATATGGGCATGTATCCAATCCAGTGGAACGTGGATTCACTGGATTGGAAAGAGCTGAGCGCACAGGACATCTATAAGCGCATCACATCCAATGTGGAGCCGGGCAGCATCATTCTGTTTCATAATGCGGCTCTGCATACACCGGAGGCTCTGCCTGATATCATAGAATACCTGCTTTCAGAGGGGTATGATATCGTTCCCGTATCGGAACTGCTGCTTACGGGGAGCTATGAAATAGATAATACAGGAATGATGTATGCAAGCGAAAACGCATAAGCTCTATATTCATAAGAAACGAAAAATTACAGTCATATTCTGCAATAATATCTAAAAATTGCAGGATTTTAAGAAAATATATCCAAAATTGCGGATTTATTTTCGGTATTTGTCTGAATATAAAGAAAGTCCTGGCTGCGCTGCCAGGACTTTCTTTGTCGCTTATCGCTCGAATGATTCATACTTCCGTCCCATTCACATCCCGGCCCATGATATGCATATATTCATCATACGTGCACATCCGGTCAATGCAGCCGTCGGGCGTCAGCTCAATGATACGGTTCGCCACCGTCTCCGTCAGCTGGTGATCGTGACTGTAAAAGAGAATGTTGTAGGGGAAGGCCGCCATGCCGTTGTTCAGCGCCGCAATGCTTTCAAGATCCAAATGGTTCGTTGGCTGGTCGAACATGAGCACATTGGCCCCGGCCAGCATGGTCTTGGATATCATGCAGCGCATCTTCTCGCCGCCGGATAGGACGCTGACCTTCTTATAGACGTCGTCACCGGAGAAGAGCATACGGCCCAGGAAAGTCCGCAGATAGCTCTCCCGCTTGTCGGTGGAGAACTGACGTATCCAATCCATCAGTTCCAGATCGCAGCCGTCAAAGTATGCGTTGAAGTCCTTTGGGAAGTAGGACTGAGTGGTGGAGACGCCCCATTTGATCTCACCCTCGTCCGGCTCTATCTCCCCGGCCAGAAGCTGGAACAAACATGTGATGGCGTTTTCATTGGCGCCGATGACGGCGATCTTGTCTTCTTTGCCCATGATGAAGGAGATATTGTTGATGAGCTTTTTGCCATCTACGGTTTTGGAGACGTTCGAGACAAACAGACGGTCCTTACCGGGTTCTCGTTCCGCCTTGAAACCCACCCAGGGGTACCGGCGGGAGGAGGCGGGCATCTGCTCCACAGTGATTTTATCCAGCAGCTTGCGGCGGCTGGTGGCCTGGCGGGATTTCGACTTGTTGGCGGAGAACCGGGCGATAAAGGATTGGAGCTCCTGTATCTTCTGCTCGGCCTTTTTATTCTGGTCTTTGATGAGCTTTTGCATCAGCTGACTGGACTCGTACCAGAAGTCGTAGTTGCCCACATACATCCGTATTTTTCCGTAGTCAATGTCAACGATATGGGTGCAGATGTTGTTGAGGAAGTACCGGTCATGGCTGACCACTAGGACGGTTCCGTCGTAGTCCATGAGAAAATCCTCCAGCCACACGGTAGACGCCAGATCCAGGTTGTTGGTGGGTTCGTCCAGTAGAATGATGTCCGGATGGCCGAACAGGGCCTGGGCCAGCAGTACCTTTACCTTTTGCCGGCCTTCCAGCTCGCTCATCTGCTTGCCGTGCAGGGAGGCGGGGAGGCCCAGTCCCTGGAGCAGGCGGGCGGCGTCAGATTCAGCCTCCCAGCCCCCCAGCTCGGCGTATTCCTCCTCCAGTTCTGCGGCACGGATGCCGTCCTCATCGGTAAAATCGGCCTTTTCATAGATGGCGTCCTTTTCCTTGCCGCATTCATACAGCCGCTGGTTACCCATGATAACCGTCTCCAGGACGCTATACTCGTCAAACATATTCTGATCCTGCCGCAGAACGGACATACGGCATTTTGGGTCTATATAGATATGGCCCTTGGTGGGCTCCTCCGCGCCGGACAACAGCTTCAGAAAGGTGGATTTGCCCGCTCCGTTGGCACCGATGATGCCATAACAGTTGCCGGTGGTGAATTGCAGGTCGGCGCCGGAAAACAAAACCTGACTGCCGTATTGCAGGGAGAGGTTTTCAACGGTTATCATATAAGTTCCTCCACGTGGTGTGGTGTGTTGTGTTGTGGTTATGATAACATATTTTTCTGCGGATGGATAGACCCGGAGAAAAATTTCAACGGTTTGAATTGACAGGCCGGTTTTTATGTGATAATATACATGGGCATGCGGAGAGATGTCCGAGTGGTTTATGGAGCTGGTCTTGAAAACCAGTGACTCCGCAAGGGGCCGGGGGTTCGAATCCCTCTCTCTCCGCCATTTTTTGATTTGCGGGGCCGGTTTCCTGAAAAGTTCATGTTCGGCTTGGAGAAGTACCCAAGAGGCCGAAGGGGCTCCCCTGCTAAGGGAGTAGTGCGTGTTGAGCGCAGCGAGGGTTCAAATCCCTCCTTCTCCGCCAAATC
>CAZVRP010000010.1:0-23181 GCA_964630255.1 uncultured Oscillospiraceae bacterium
GATATGCGATAACTGTTCAGATACCTTTTCAGGGTGTCTGAACAGTTACTTTTTTGATAGAACAAGCATCTGAGGCTTCTGGTATGTACTTATCCGTTGGTCTGCTCAAACAGCCATTGCCGCACGGTGTCCAGGTTGTAGGCAACACGCCAGGTGTTCATGTGCTCTGTGGCTGCGCCGGGCGTCACATCGTCTTCCATGACGGTTTCCGCGTCAAAGATCGTCCAGTTGATTGCCGTTCCGCTTGCAGCCTGCTCGGCCGCAAGGGCCTCCTGCTCCTCGTCGGACAGCTTCGCGGACCACTGAGCGATCGTCACCTCTTCGCCTTTGTCCTCTACGGCATCCACAATGGACTGCATGCCCGGATAGGCCTTCACATCGCCGGCGGAGCAGATCAGCCAGATATTTTGTCCGGCCAGACCGCCCACCAGATCCTCATATCCGCCTTCTGCCTGCCCCGCCACCAGCATGCCGCCGGCGAACATACCCGGGTAGTCGATCATGAGCTTGATGGATCGGATCGTCCCGGAAGACTGCCCGACTGTATAGATTCGGCTTTCATCCACGCTGTAAGTGCTCTCGATCTCCTGCACCAGTTCCACCGTATAAACAGGATCGCTGCTGTTTTCGTTCACGTACTGCGGACATAGAACGATGCAGGGGTGCTCCTGCTGCCACTGCTCGCCGGACCAGATTACGCTGCCCAGACTTTCGGTGAGCGTCCTGACAGGATCGCCGCCCTCGCCGGTGGCGTCAGGCATGAAGAGCAATATAGGGTAACTCTCGCCCTCGTCATAGCTTTCAGGCACGAACAGGTTATACATCAGCTCCGTGCCGTCGGAGGCGGCAAAAACGAGCTGCTCAAAATTTTTGACCTGGAGGTTGTCATTTTCCTCGCTGTCGGTAGCAATGCCGTCATCCCATGCCGGCAGGACGCTTCCGTCTATAGATGATATCTCACCCACCTGCCGGATCGTCACGGACAGTTGGTTGCTGGCGCCGCCGGTCAACGCGCCTGCGCCCCCGCGACCGCTCTGGCCTCCGCTGCTGTCGGAGCCTGTGTTCACACCGGGGCCGCCATAATTGGTGGTGGTATAGTCCGTCGAAAGCTCGACCAGCACATACTCTCCAGCCACGCTTTCTTCGGGAATGACCGCTTCCCCATTGGTATAGGCCCCGATGATCTCGTAGCCATCCACAGCGTAATCCTCTGCGGCGACGCTGTCAGGGTCGATCTGAGTGCCGTAATCCAGCACAACATACCATGCCTTCTGTCCATCGCCGTATACGTCGGTAACCAGATGGATATCCGCTTCATCATCGGCCGCCAAGGCCGGCGCCGTCATGCTCATCACCAGGCTGGCAGCCAAGAGCATTGCAAGTAGTTTTTTCATATCAGTTTTCCTCCGTCGGTTTGTGATGCTGAGCGTATGATATAACCGCAACATGAAGCAAGCGTGAAAGGTTCATAAGAATTATGAATTACCACATTTGATTTCTTTTGCTTGCCTGTCCAAAAAGTTAGGGGCCTTGATCCTCAGGTCGGATCTCCACGCGGCGCCGTTTCCGTCCTTAGCGGGCGTCAGCCCGCCTGCGTCCTCCGCCTGGCCCCGCAAAAAATCCCGCTCCAAATCTTTATGGCATCTTCCGGCTTTTTAGACTATTCCTCCGATACGTAAAAAAATCACCGGATTGGATGTATGTCACAGGAATGGACGCGTCCAGCAGCGAGGGAAGCCACTGGGCCATGTATTTCATGCCCGCTTCTTCCACGTTGAAGTGTCCTGCCTCCACGATCACTTTTGGCCGGCCCAGGGCGGCAGCGTCCCGGACATACTCGGTCAGCGTCCAGTCGATGATCTCAAAGGGGACCATCAGATCATAACCCTTCGCCTCCACCTCGCTGATGAGCTCGCTGTCTTTATCATGGGGACCGAAGTGCGCCCCGGTCACATGCTCACACAAGAAGACCGTCTCCACCATAGTCTCCGGGTCGCCCACCATGCGTACGCCGTTCAGATCCAGCTTTTCGATCAGCTCGTCTGCCACGCTGATGGCCTTTCTGGGCGAGAACTTATATACCTGGGGTTTCAGGTCGAAGCCGATGTTATAGTCCTCCCAGCCCAGGGTCTTCATGATGCCGTAGAAGATCATATCCATGTGCTCCCGCTCCCGGCGGGGTCCGCCGTGGATGCGGTCGTGATCACGATAGACGGTGACATGGTTTTCATCCAAAAGGCGCTTCTTTTCCTGAAAAACACTGTTTTCGGTCAGCCAGTCGGTCTTATCCTCATGGGTGTAAAACAGCGGCTCGTGGACCACAATGAGGTTGCAGTTGGCCGCAATGGCCTTGCGGATGACCTCCACAGAGGCAAAGGTGGTCACGGCAATGCCGGTACACTCCGCCCCGGTGTCGCCAACCTTCACCACATCGCAGGTATGGCTTTCATCCACAGGCGGGTGGTATTTTTCGATCCTCTCAATGACCTCTTGTATTTTCATAAGAACGGTTCCTCGTATAATATGATTTGCAGATGATTTTGCAGCTGTATCTGCTTTCTGTGCCAATTGCGACGGCCCAGCGGACCGCCGCAATCGCGCATAACATGATGTTACTCCACAGGAGCAAAGGCGCTGCCATCCACTGTGACAGTAAAGCCCTCCGGGTTGGCCCATGTGAACATGAGCGGTGCGTTGATCATAGGCCCGCAGACGACGGTATTGCCATCCTGCGTGTAGCTCTCGCCCATATAGACATCCCGGCCCACCTCAGTGAGCGCGTAACTGCCGTCATCCCGGAGCTCCAGTTCCCATTCGATGTCCATGTAGCCGTTGTTCTCTTTCATTGTGTAGACCACAGGCGCCTTGAACATGGTACCCTGCGGAACAGCGGCAGCCGGCTCCTCATCCTCCAGCGTGCGGCCATCATAGTCGGGGACGAAGGTGGTGGCGCCGGTGGTGATGGTGAAGCCTTCCGGGTCACACCAGTCAAAGAGCTGGGGCTTCAAATCGGTCATGGCTCCGCAGATGACCTGAGTGCCCTCGATAGTATAGGGACCTACATAGGTGTCGCGGTCGTTCTCGGTCAGGGCATAGGTGCCGTCAGACAGAAGCAGCATCTCCCAGGTGATATCCATGAAACCGTTATTTTCTGTATAGACATAGCATCCGGTGGCTACGATGTAGCCCTGGGGGATCGCGGCGGCAGGCTCCTCGTCCTCCAGCGTGCGGCCGTCATAGTCAGGGACAAAGGTGGTGGCGCCGGTGGTGACTGTGAAGCCCTCCGGGTCACACCAGTCGAAGAGCTGCGGCTTCAAATCGGTCATGGCTCCGCAGATGACCTGAGTGCCCTCGATGGTGTAGGGACCTACATAGGTGTCGCGGTCATTTTCAGTCAACTCGTAGATCCCGTCAGTACGCAGGAGCAGGACCCATTCGATATCCATGAAGCCGTTGTTTTCTTTGTAGGTATAAATGCCGGAGGAAACCCCGTTGTCATCCTCCGCAGGTTTCTCCAGGAACTCCGTGGGCTCGGTATAGCCGATGGGAATCACCGTTCCGTCCCCATCCAGAAGGCTCCAGGTGATGACGCCGTCCTCGCCCACAAAGTCCAGATCCAGCACAATGTCTGTCTGGCCGGTGGTGAAGGTGCCATCGCCGTTATCCGTCCATCCGGCGCCGCTGCACACATTGTCCCCCAGGGCGCCGACGGAGGTCATGACCGTGAAGGTCCCGTCCTCCCGGAGCTTGATGGAAAATCGGGAGGTGTCGCCATATTCATCCAGATACTCAAAATGGTAAGTCCCGGCGCCGATACCGGCCGGTTCCTCGGCCGCGGGCTCCTCGGCAGAGTCTTCGGCGGGCTGCTCCGCCGGTTCCTCTGCGGGAGCTTCCGACGCCCCGCAGGACGCCAGGGCGAAGATCATGCAAAGAGCCAGGATAAAAGCGAACAGCTTGTGGATCGTCTTCATTTTGCTTCCCTTCCTTTTTATAGAATTGGTTGTAGGATAAGTATTATTTGTGCTGGGCGAACAGCCAGTCTCTTGCGGCCTCCAGCTGATAGGTCAGCTCCCAGCCCCGGTTGTGGTGGGCAAAGGGCGGGCGGAACTTATCATCCTCCGGGAAGGCGGTGTCCTTGTCGAAGATGACATAGACCACCTGGGCCTGGGCCGGATCGCCGATGGCCTCACGGGTCTTGGCCTCGTTGATCTCCCAGCCGTCCCGGAAGTTCAGACGCACACGGCGCACCTTGACGCCCTTGGCTTCCAGCCCCTCCGTGATGGCGTTGAAGCTGGGGTATTCCTTCAAGCCGCCCTCGGACAGGCCGAAGAGGAATTTGCTGCTCGTCAGGCTGGTCATCTTGTCATAATCCCAGTGGCCGGAGATGGGCATGGCCGCCGCGAACAGATCGGGATAGCGCCACATCAGCTCGCAGGAGGCCATACAGCCCTGAGACTGACCGGTGGTATAGATGCGGTCTTTGTCGATGCTGTATTTTTCGATGGTCTGATTCAGCAGCTCCACGATGTCCTCGAACTCGTTGGACACCGTGTACTCGTCCGTGGTCAGCATTATGCCCGCGGGGATCTGGACCGCCAGGACAAAGCAGGGGTGTTTCGTCTGCTCCTCCGGCGTTGCCCAGCAGGTGGCGCCGATGCCCTGGGACAGGGCCAGCAACGGGTCGTTTCCGTTGGGACTGGCGTCGGGGATGAACAGTACCAGGGGGTACTTTTTGGCGGGATCGTAGTCCTTCGGCGTGAACAGGTTATAGAACACACGTTTATAGAATCCCGGCACAAAATCATCAATGACCGGCTGGATAGCCTTGGTGGAGGCAATGGGAGCCTCATACCCGGGCAGCGTGACCTCCACTGCCACAGGACGGCGCTTTTTCCCCTCTCTGGGAGGACCCATGCGCTTCCCGCCGGGTCCGCCAGGGCCGCCGGGTCCGCCGGGTCCGCCGGGGCCGCCGGGGCCGACGGGGCCGACGGGACCGCCGGGTCCGCCGGGACCACCGGGGCCGCCGGGACCACCGGGGCCGCCGGGCTTGAAGTCAAACTTGGGGATCACCGGAGCCAACTTATCCTCCGGAGACAGCTCCAGCGTGACGGTTTTCCCCTCCGCCTTGCTGGCCGTGACAGTTCGGCCCACAACGGTGATGTCCTCTATGGCCGGGACTTCGCCGGCAAATTCAATAATGGCCCGGTCAATGCACTGCCCGTCCTCCCGGGGCGGGGCCACAGCGGTGATGACCGGCTCCACCCGGTTGCCTTTCAAGTCCCGCAGCAGGTCGGCGGCTCGCTTTTCCCACTTCTCCGCCGCGCCGGGCATGAGCATACTGCTCTGGGCCTCCCAGCTGCAGCGCTCATAAGCCAGCCTGTCCGGCATATACTTCATACCGCCGTTCACCATAGAGATCAAAATAGTATGCTCAAAGGGAGAATCCGCCCAAAGCTCTTTCTCTGTCTGGGCGTTCACCTCCGGCTTCACAGCCACGAACGCGATCTCGCCCACACGGATCACCTCGGCGTCCACCAGGGTCTTGCCGTTTTCCTTGTATTCAGCCTCTTTTTTAGGCCCTCTGGCTCTGGGGCCGCTGTTCATGGTATCCACCATGGTCACGCCGGCAATATGGGCGATCTCCGGGTCAGTGACTTCACATTTAACGCCCTCGGCAACGGCTATGGCATCCCGGCCCATCTCCGCACCCAGGCGGTCCACGATCTCCAGACCTTTTTCCACGCCGTAGTCTTCCATGACGGCGATGCCGTCATTGCCCACCACCTCCAGGGAAGCCTGTTCCCGGGGGACCTGGTCGCCGGCGGCGCTCATGCAGAACAGACAGGGAGCGCCGAATCTCTCCTCCATCATGCGGCAGGCGACGCCCGGCACATCGGCGGACACCACGGCGGCGCCGTCCTTCCGCCCGGCCTGATCAATGGCGCAGGGCTTCAGGCCGTAACTGAGCAGCATGCCGATGGGCTTGCCGTCCAGGTCGTCCAAACGTACCACTGTCATCTTCTTGTTGGACAGCTCCGTATCCGAGATATTCACCCACCAGCCGAAAGGCGTCTCCACATCCCGGTTGGCGTTCACGCTGCATGTCCCGGCGCCAACGCCGATTTTGGCCTCCTGAAAGCTGGCGGCGGCAGCTTCCGCCGCGGAGCGAACGGCCTCATCCAGCGCCTGCACGTACAGCTCACGTTTCTTCCCGGCATCCGGGTCCTTGCGCATACCCGGGGGCGGGGTGGGCTGGCCCGGCATGGGAGGCTTGCCGAAATTGGGGCCGCCGGGGGCGTGGGGCGTTGTGATGGCGTGGGTCACATGGACCCAGATATTGTCATAGGGTGTTCCCGTGATCTGCTCGATCACCTTGCGGGCGGCGTCGATCTCCTCCTCGCCCACGTTGACCATTTCCAACGCTGCGATAGCCACGCGCACACCGTTGTCTATCACCAGCAGCCGGGCGTGGGGATCGTCGTGGACGCCGTTCAAAAGATCAGTGGGGAACATTTCCGCCGGAAAAAGGATACTGGCCGAACCGGCGCCCGCTCTAAGCTTATTTGTTGTCATTCATTCAACTCCTCTCAAAGGATCTCTTTGTTCAGTTCTCTCACCCGGCAGCAGGCCGCCTTGTGGCCAGGCAGTATCTCTTCCAGTTGCTGCGACTGTTGGCAGGCTTCCGTTACATAGGGGCAGCGGGGGGCAAAGCGGCAGCCTGGCTGCGGGTCGATGGGACTCATCAGCTCGCCCTTGAGGGCGATATGTTTTCTTGGCGCGTCAATGTCCGTATTGGGGATGGCGGAAATGAGCGCCTTGGTATAGGGATGCAGGGGCTTTTCAAACAGCTCCCTGCTGGGGCTGACCTCCACCAGCTGGCCCAGGTACATAACGGAAATATCGTGAGAAATATGCCGCACAACGCTCAAATCGTGGGTGACGAACATATACGTCAGGCCAAACTCCCCCTGCAGGTCCTGCAAAAGGTTGATGATCTGCGCCTGGATGGAAACGTCCAGACTGGCCACCGGCTCGTCGCAGGCGATAAACCTGGGGTTCATGGCGATAGCCCGTCCGATGCCCACGCGCTGGCGGCGGCCGCCGGACAGCTCATGGGGATAGGCCATGCGAAGTTTTCCGGAAATGCCCACCATGTCCATGAGCTTTCTGATCTGCTTATCCAGCGATGCCTTTTCATACTTTCCGGAGATCACCAAGGGTTCTTTTAGGGTGTCCTCCACGGTGTAGCGGGGGTTTAGTGTCATGTATGGGTCCTGGAAGATGATCTGCATCTCCTCCCGCAGAGCGCGGAGCTCTTTTTTGTTGGGATAGGTGATATCCTGGCCCTTATATAATATCTGGCCGGCCGTGGGCGTTTGCAAATGGATGATGGTGCGGGCCAGGGTGGATTTGCCGCAGCCGGATTCTCCCACCACGCCCATGGTCTTTCCTTCCTCAAAGACCATGTTGATGTCATCCACCGCATGGAGCTTGCCGCCGGGCACATCAAAATATCGTTTAAGGCCTTTCAGCTCTACCAGCGCTTCACTCATGGTTGGCCTCCTTTACCGCTTCAATATGATGGCACTGGCACCGGTGGGTACCGCCCAGATCAATGACGGGGACCTCCCCCTCCATGCACGCCTCCGTGGCATGAGGACAGCGGGTATGGAACTTGCAGCCGGCTGGTAGCTCGCTGGGCTCCGGCATGATGCCCTCCACGGGCTTGAGCCGTTCTCCGTCGCTGGTCAGGCTGGGCACCGCGCCGAACAGACCGATGGTATAGGGGTGGCTGGGATTTTTGAAGACCTCCCGCTTGGAACCGTATTCGATGATCTCGCCGCCGTAGACCACGGCCACGTTATCGCACATCTCGGCCACGATGCCAAGGTTGTGAGTGATCAGGATCAGCGCGGTGCCCCGCTCCTCCATCAGGTCGTGGATCAGATCCAGCACCTGGGCCTGGATGGTCACATCCAGGGCCGTGGTGGGCTCATCCGCCAATAGCACCTCCGGATGGCAGGCCAGCCCTATGGCCACCTCCACCCGCTGCTGCATGCCGCCGGAAAACTGGTGAGGAAAATCCCGCACCCGGTCTCTGGTGATGCCCACCGTGGCTAGCATCTTAATGGCCCGCTCCTCCGCCTCATGCTTGGAAATGCCGCGGCCGTGCAGCCGGATGACGCCGGCCACCTGGTCAATGACCCGCTTGACGGGATTCAAGGCCGTCATGGGGTCCTGGAAGATCATGGAGATGTGGTCGCCTCGGATATGCTCCATTTTCTTTTCCGGCAGGCCCACCAGATCGCGGCCCTTGAACCAGATTTCGCCTTGGGTGATGCCAGCGCCGTGGTCAGGCAGGATGCGCAAAATGGCCTTGGCGATGGTGCTCTTGCCGCAGCCAGATTCACCGACGATGCCCAAAGACTCGCCTTTTTTCAGCGCAAAGGACACGCCGTTGACGGCGTGGACCGCCTTTTTGTTGGAGCTGTATTCCACCCAAAGGTCCTTGACGCTCAGCAGCGGCTCGTCGCAGCGTTCATGATGCTCTCCGGAGGAAGGGTCATGGCGTGCGCTCGGGTCATGGTATTTATGATGAGGTTTACGGTCAAATCTATCGTTCTTATCTTTCATCGCTGCATCACCTCAATCCTTCATGCGAGGGTCCATAGCGTCCCGCAGGCCGTCGCCGAAGAGACTGACGGAAAGCACAGTCAGCGTCAGCATGATGCAGGGCGCGATCAGCATATTGGGGTGGTAGCGCATATAAGCGCGCCCATCGCTGAGCATGGCGCCCCACTCAGGCAGGGGTGGACGGATGCCCAGGCCCAAAAAGCTCAGGCCGGATATCTGGGTGATGGAGCCGCCGATACCCATACATGCGCTGATCACTGTCTGCTGTATGGAGTTTGGCAGGACATATTTCACAATGGTCCTAAAGGAGGACACATTGGTAGAACTGGCCGCCTCCACATATTCGCTCTCCCGCACGGTGAGTATCTGTCCTCGCAGCATACGGGCCGTGCCCCAAATACCGCCGAAGGACATGGCAATAACGGTGTTGACAATGCCGCTGCCCAGCAGCATGGACAGGCAGATGGTCAAAAGCATCCCCGGCACGCATTGGACCACATCGATCACGCGCATGATGACCATGTCCACCTTCCCGCCGAAATACCCGGCGATGGAGCCGACAACGATGCCGAAGAAGGTGCTGGTCAGCGTGGAGGCCAGGCCCAGGGACAGGCTCCAGCGGCCGCCGTAGATGATGCGGGAGAAGATGTCCCGTCCGTACTGGTCCGTACCCAGCAGGTGGGCAAGACTGGGGGAGGCATACTTGTTGGCCGGGTCAATGGTGAAATAGTCATAGGGCGCGATCAGCGGCGCGAAGATGGCTGTCAGGCACAGGATCGAAAACACGATGCCGCCTGTGACGGCCAGCTTGTTTCTCCAAAGCCTTTTCAGAATAAGAGAGAAGTTGGTCTCCTTCTTTTCCCGAACGGCCTGTTCCTCTTTCTCCGAAAGATACTGCAGTGCGGCTGTGCTCATGCTATCCCTGCCTTTCTTTTCCGGGGCTTACCCTTGCTCTGGGCCTCATACTGGGCCTTGATGCGGGGATCCAGCACTGCGTACAGGATATCCACCAACACCATCACCAGACAGTACCAAATGCCCAGGATGACCACCGTGCTGGTGACCACCGGGATATCCAGGCTGCTGATGGCGCTCTGGGCGTAAAGTCCCATGCCGGGAATGGTGAAAATGGTCTCCAGAATGATGGTGCCGCCAAGCGCTCCGGCAAACTGGGCGCCCATCTGGGTGACGATGGGGATCAGGGCGTTGGGCAGCGCGTGGCGGTAATACACACTGCGGGTGGAATACCCCTGGGCCCGGGCGGACACCACAAAGTCGGAGCGAATGACCTCCAGCATACTGGTACGCATGGACCGGGACAGGCCCGAAAAGCTGCCGATCAAAATGCTGGCGCAGGGCAATATGTAATACTTGATGCCGCCGATGCCGTAGGCGGGAAACCAGCCCAGGTGCAGGGCGAACACGATGATCAGCAAAAGCGCTATGACATAGCCCGGGACGCAGTGCATGATACTGGAGATGAGCAACACGAATTTGTCCGCCTTGCCGCCCTGATGGGTGGCCGCCCAGACGCCCATGGGAATGCCGCAGAATGCGCCGATCAGAAGACTGTACATACTGATGGCAAAGGTTCGGGGCAGCCGGGCTATGATCTCATCTGTGATATTGGTCTGATACACCCAGGACTTGCCCAAATCGAACTTGATGAACAATTTATAAAGGTAATCTCCCAGCTGTACGAAATAGGGCCGGTCAATGCCCAAATACTCCCGGTAGGCCTCGACCTCCTCCGTGGTGGCGGTATCGCCCAGGATCATCTTGGCCGGATCGCCAGGTGTGAAGTACAGCAGGGTAAAAATGGCAATAGCAATGATCAGGATCGTGGGAATGGTGATGAGCAGACGCTTGATAATATACCGTTTCATGCCTGCCTCCTTTCTCGATTTCCGCGGAAGGCGGCCTCCGTTGGGGACGCCGCCTTCCATTTGCTTGCTGTCAGTCGTTAAAGGTGAACGCGCCGGGGTTGAGCATGTTCTGCGTGCCGACCACGACTGCGTTGACGGAGTCGAGGCAGGCCGTCTGCTCAAAGTATCGGGCCACCGCCATGCCGTAGCAGTTGTCATAGGTAAAGTACTGATCCCAAGCCTCGATGGTCTCAGGACTTCCGTCATCGCGCACGTTGATGTAAAGCTGATCCAGCTCATCGTCCACAATGCCCAGCACTGTGTTGCCGTTGGAGTCCGTGTAGTCGCCGGACCAGAACTTCTTCAGCGTGTTGGCGCAGTAGTTGCCGCCGCCCTGGATATCGCAGATGATATCCCACTGGTCATACTGGCTGCGGTAAGAGTCCAACGTTGTGGCCTCCAGTGGCTGCAGGGACACATCGATGCCGATTTCCCGCAGCTGGGACTGCATCATGATGACCAGATCGGTGATGGCGCTCTGATCCACATACATGATGGTCAGGGTCTCGCCGGCATAATCCGTCTTGTCCAGATACTCCTTGGCCAGATCCGCGTTGTAAGCGTAATAGTCACGGCCTTCGCCGGTGGTCCAGCTCTCCGGCGCGTCAAACATGTTGGGCTGGGGGCCGTACACCGCGTAAGCGGGATAGTTGATGCCGCCGGCAATCCCCTCGCTGTCCAGGGCATAGCACACGGCCATGCGCAGATTGATGTCGGAGAAGGCGGACGCCTCGTTGCAGTTAAAATAGAACGCCAGGGGCGCGTTGACCTTCTTGCGGACGGGGCCGATGCCAAAGGAGGGATCGTTCAGATAGGCGTCGATGTCCGCGGCGTTGGCCGTGTCGATGGCGCACACGTCGCCCATCTCCAGGGCCATGGCGCGGGTGGAGGCGTCCTGAATGATGTCGTACTCGATCTCGCGCACGTTCTGGCAATTGATGGCATAGAAGTTCTCCGCCAGCCATTCATCGTCGTCGATGTTCTTCATCCAGTAATCCGGATTGGCCACAAAGGTTGCCTGCGAGCCGATAGTATAGCTTTCCAGCATATACGGGCCGGTACCCACGGGACGGGTCAGATACCGGTCCTCGCCGGAGGCCTCATAGCCGGTCTGGGAGATGATGGTGGGGTTGCCCAGGTTCTTGGCCATTTCGCCCAGGCCAAAGGGCTGACTGTTGTGCCAAACAAACGTGTAATCACCCGTCACATCGATATCGACAATGTCGCCCTCCAGCAGGTTCAGGCAGTTGACGCCGCCCTTCTGGCCCTCGTTGACGAATAGCTGGATGGAAAATTTCACATCATCCGCCGTGATGTGGTTGCCGTCGGTGTCATAGATGCAGTCCCAGAGCTCGCACTCATAGGTCAGCTCATCCACTTCCGTGATGCTCTTGAGCATCTGCATGTGATCGACGCCCTCGGAGTCGGTATAGATCAGCTTCTCATACAGGCAGAAGTTGACGCTGCCCCAGGAGTCGTTGCCTACCGGCGCGAAGCCGCCGCCGTCCCGGCTGGTGGCTACCACGATCTTGTCTTTCAGATACGGATCGGGCCAATAACCCTCCACGTATTCCAGGTCGTTGACGGAGCCGGTCTCCACATTTTCCGCCGAACCGGCGCCGCTCTGATCATCTGCCGCGGCAGGCTGAGAGCTTCCGCCGCCGCAGGCACACAGGCCCAGCAGCATGATCACCGCAAGAATCATCGCAAGAGATTTTTTCATTTTCAATCCTCCCTCGTTTTTCATGATATAATGTCTCGCGTTTTCCTTTTTTTCTGCCGGGCATTGCCCCGGCCGGGATCTTTCTGCTGGAAGAGTAACATATTAATCCGGCCCTGAAAACCCACAATTTTGAACTACACGTGGAGCCGCAAACAATTTTGAACCCTCCCGGACCATACAATTTTGAACCCGCCGCAACAATTTTTCGCATTCTTCCCGTTCGTTTCTTGATTTCTTCCCCGCAAGCTTATATCCTTATAAAGGGTGTTTCTATGAAGTCGGCATTTGATTCCATCAAAGTGAATTTTAACCGGTACCGCAGAGAATTTTTGCGCTATGGGCTTCTGCTTCTCATTCCGCTGCTTCTGGGCTGCGTGCTGTTTGTGTGCGTCAGTTCCGTCACCAACCGGCAGCTGAATGAAAACGGTGAAAGTTCCGTACAGCGGTTCCGGGCAGAGGTCTATGGCGTGGTACGGGAGATGCAGCTGGTCAGTGATTCCATCATCGCGGACGGCACACTGGACGCTGCCATGACCCAGACGTCGGCGCCGGAAGATCCGCTGGCCATCTCTCACCTATTAAATAGCCATATTTCTCACAGCCCCTACGTCAGCGATGTGTTCCTTATCAATCAGGCGCAGGACCATATCTACAGCTCCAACGCCGTGTTCGCCTATAACGCGCTGAACACCATATTGCAAGGTATCACCGGCGAGGACGCCCAGGCGCTGCTGACAGCGGAAGGCCTGGGCTGGCACGTACTGAACTCCAACTACACCGCCCCCTATTACCTCTCCGCATTCCCGGGCAGCGACGCCATGCTGCTGGTGACGCTGGACAAGACCAGCTTCATCCGTACGCTCTATCACAATGACGCCTCTCTCTGCTGTATGTTCAACGAGGATTTCAGCATCGCCAGCGTCCTGGGCAATTATCCCGAGACAGATTGGACCGACGAGGATCAGGTATCCCAAATCGCCGGCGAGCCGGTCAAGACCTTCTATCTGGAACAGGACGGCTTTACCTATATGACCGCGCTGTCCCGCAGTGAATATAACGCGCCCTTGAAGGTCATCATCGTTATCTTCAGCGTCTATGCCGCTCTGTGTCTTGTGTTTGGAATGCTTTATCTGAGTTTCCTTCTTCGGAAGCGGTACGACCAGGCAGCCGCCATGATCGACGGCCTGCCCCATGGCGTGACGAAGAACTCCACCTATGAGGAAATCATCCGCGCCATGCAGCAGTCTCTGGAGAGCTACAAGCAGCACTATAACAGCCAGCTCCGCTTCAAGACCCGCAACCAAATCATTGCGCTGCTGCTGGGCGCGATGCCCGGCGCGGATGATGCCGCGCTGGAAAAAAGCGGCCTGAAAAAGGCCGAATACGGTTACTATGTGGCCTTGATCCATTTCATGGGCGCTCCCGGCGTGGCCGTGAATACCCCTGTTCCCACCAACATCGACATTTCCTGCACCGTGCTGCACTCCGCTCTGGTGAAAGCCGCCCAGGACTATATGAGCATAGCCATAGCCCACACAGAGCGGAACTATGTGGCAATTATCTCCGTCACGTCCCCTGTGGTCACAAAGGAGGACATCCGGTACATTCTGGACGAGACGGTCCTGGCCTGCGAAAGCGAATACGGCAGCCAGATCATGGCTCTCGTCAGTCAGCCGGTATCCTCGGCGGAGGATATCCAAAAGGCTTACCGGGAAACTGTCAGCCTTTATGACTTTGCCCGCAACGCGGGCAGCGACATTTCCGTACTTTTATCCGCCGATATGGAGGAGGACGCGGGCGTCATGCTGGGCGGCAATTTCAACAAACAGCTCCAGCTTATTTCCGCCGCCCTTGAGATGAGCCGGTACGACATGGTGCCCAAGCTGGTGGATGCGATCTTGAAAGAGCACGTCTCCAGTCTCGGTCCCTATTATGTACTGGCCAATGGCCGCATTGCCGCAGTGGCCAATCTTTTGGCTGAAGCCGTTGCGGCCAGCAATCTTTCCAAGGATGATGCCCTGCGCTATGTCAGCGCCCTGCAGGCGGTGGATTCTGCGCCCCGGTTGAACGACCTGACCTTGGAGATCGTCCAGGCACTCAGCCGGCAGCCGAAAAGCACGGCCGAGACGGACATCGTGGAAAAGGTATGCGACCTTATCCGCCAAAATCTTGCTGATGTCAATCTCAGCGTGACCGGCGTCAGCGAGGCGGTGGGCGTCAGCATGCAGCACTTGTCCCGCTCTTTCCGGCGGAAGTACAATATCACCGTTGTGGAATACATCAACTCCCAGCGCATTGAAAAGGCAAAGGAACTGATCGTGAAAGAGGGCATGACCGTCAACAAGGTTTCAGAGGCTGTGGGCTACAGCAACAACGTCACCTTCACCCGCAATTTCCACCGCCATGTGGGCATGTCCCCCTCGGAATACCGGGAGATCAGCAAATAAATATTTCGTATTTACCGAAAAAGCGGAGAAGCATTGACTTCTTCGCTTTTTCGCTTTTTCCAGGTTCAAAAATGTTATTGGCGTGAAAAATTGTGGACTTGCGCGTCTTTTTTGCAGCTCATAAAATGTGTCCATCACAGGAAAGAGGTATTTTTATGAGAAAGCTCACAGCATATCTCCTTGCGGTACTGACGCTTCTTCTGACCGCCTGCGGAAGCAGCGGCGGCAGCACCCCGGAAGCCGCAGAAGACCCGGCCGCCGTCGCCGGTGAGCCGGGTCCGGCGGAAGAACCGCTCACGGACGAGCCGGACCTGCCTGCGCTGTCCGTTCTCAATTACGCCGATCAATGGACGTATATCTCCGTCGGAGAGGCCGGAGCCTGCTATGCTCTGCAAAACGTGCCGTACTGCACCGAACCGGCGGACCCCAGCGTGCAGTTCATTGACATCTACGTCCCCGTAGAGTATGTGGACGCCGTGGATAACGGCAACGGCACCTTCACTGTGTCCGTTCGGGAAGACGGCGCGATCACGAACTCCAATGGCGTCACCTATACCGCCGCCACCGCGCCGGTCATTTTCCAGAACAGCGTTGACGGCTACAAGCAAAGCGATCCTATCGACATCACCGGCCCCAGAAAGGCCGGCAACGGCGTTGGCGACTACTATGATTTCATCGCCAGCGGCTACGTTCTGGTATCGCTGGCCTGCCGGGGCTCCAACAGCTCCGTGGACGGCACCGCCCCCGCTGTTATTTTGGACATGAAAGCGGCTGTGCGTCTGCTGAAGGCCAACGACGCTGACCTGCCCGGCGACATGAACCGGATCATCGCCACCGGCGGCAGCGCGGGCGGCGGTATGGCCTCCCTGCTGGGCGCTTCCGGCAACTCCGACCTTTACCTGGCCGGTCTGGAGGAAATGGGCGCAGTCATGGACTCCACCGACGACATCTATGGCGTGGCGGCCTACTGCCCCATCACCAACCTGGACACGGCGGACAGCGCCTTTGAGTGGCTGCACGCCTCAGAGACGAGCCTGGCGCCCATCAGCCATGACAACAGCGCCAGCGGCGAATCCAATAACGGCGTCACGCCCATCACCCCCACCGTCACCTTTGATGAGTTCAACCTGGCGCTGCAAGAAAATCTGTATAACCGCTTTCTGGCAGATCTGGATGCCATGGGCATTGACGCCGATGCCTATTATGACGGGTTTCTGGCTGAAATCAACGAGTGCATCGCAAACTATATCGACACCTATGTGGACGATGTGGAGGCTTTCGCGGCGGAGTATCCCTATTTGAACTACGACGGAACATCCGTCACCGCGCCGGATGTGGAGACCTTCGTCTCCAACAGTATGCCCCGGGCCAAGTCCGTCCCCTCCTTCGACGTCACATACACCGGCAGCAATGAAAACAAGCTGTTTGGCAACCAGCATTTCAGTCCGGAGGTCATGGCCGCTCTGGAGGAGCTTTCCGGCGAATATGAGAAAGCCGCCAGCGCGCTTCCGAAATATCAGGAGCAGCTCACAGACGAGCGCCTGGCCGTGCTGCGCATGATGACACCCAATACCTTCCTCACCGGTGAGGAGCAGAGCACGATCGCGCCTCATTGGCGGTTTCGCATCGGCACCACGGACGGCGATCTGGGCGCGTCTACCGCGTGGCTGATGACCAATCTGCTGCAGAGCATCCCCGGCGTGGAGGATGTAGATTACGGCCTTACCTGGGGCAAGCCCCACGGCACGGCGGATTACACCTTTGAGAACATCCAGCAGTATGTGGATTCCATCTGCGCCTAAGTCTCACCTTCATATTTGACTGGGCGAAAGCACAGTTGAAATAAAATAACAGAAAGGAACAGACAAACATGAAAAAGCTCTTTGCACTCCTTCTTGCCCTGGCGCTGGTCGCCGCACTGACCGGCTGCGGCGGCAGCTCCGCCCCTGCTGACGAGGCCGCAGAGGCCGACGCCCCGGAAACCGCAGAAGCAGCCGGGCCCACGGAAGAATCCGAGCCAGAACCCACGGAAGAACCCGAGGCCACCGTGGAGGCCGGTACTTATATGTACTATGAGGACAAGGGCGACTTCGGCGTCATCCCCTGGACCATCGTTCTGAACGAGGACGGCACCGCCACCGTCACCGAGGCCAACTCTTTCATCGGCGACCAGGTCCACAACTGTGAAAGCTGGTCCGACAACTATGACGGCACCTTCACCACCGGCGCTTGGGACGAGGTCGGCGGTCCCATGTCCGAGTTCTTTGCCGAGGACGGCTCCGCCACCTGGGAGATCCCCGAGGACGGCATCTGCCAGCCTGTGGGCGGCACCCCCTCTGCTGACGCCAGCCTTGTGGAGGCGGCTGCCAGCAGCGATCTGGCCGATCTGACCGGCGACGGCCCTCCTGAAGACGGCCCCGAGGGCGAGGAAGCCCCCGAAAGCGACTCTGAGGGAGCCGTCACGGCCGGCGTCTATACCTATGAGGAGGACAAGGGCGACTTCGGCGTCATCCCCTGGACTATCGCTCTGAACGAGGACGGCACCGCTACCGTCACCGAGGCCAACTCTTTCATCGGCGACCAGGTCCACAACTGTGAAAGCTGGTCCGACAATGGCGATGGCACCTTCACCACCGGCGCCTGGGATGAGGTCGGCGGCCCCATGTCCGAGTTCTTCGCGGAAGACGGCTCCGCCACCTGGACCGTTACCGGCGAATGGCTCTGTGAGCCTGTGGTGTAACGGCACACATCAAACCATAAGCGGGGTCCCATGCACACGATCTGTGCGCATGGGACCTTGACAATATGCTAAAATAGCGTAAGCGACCGGAAACATGGAGGACAACGATATGTATGATTTTACAGACTGGGTCAAAAACCGCTCCCTGACCTGCATGGCAGACTCCTTTGACCCGCCCTTTGTCAAGGAGGTCGGCGGCTGGGGCCAGCCCATGACCCGGGTCACGACCGGCGTATTCTATCAGCCCAACGGCGATATCCTGCTGCGTGTCTACGCGCCAAAGGCCCGGGAGGTTCACGCGGACATACGCAATATGGGCGGGAAAAGCCCTTCTGTGGTGTTGGAAAAGCAGGACGACGGCGTATTCGAGGGCGTATTTCCCTATGACCCGGAGCTTGCCGGCGCGAGAAGCGTTGTGGTTTACATCGACGGCACAGAGAGCCTGATCCCGGACATCCCCCATTTTTTCAGCTTTGGCCGCCTGACGAACTACATCGAGTATCCCAGCGACAGCTTTGATGATATCTTAATCAAAGACGTGCCCCACGGCTCGGTCACGTCCAGCATCTACTGGTCCAGAACCATGGACAACTGGGTGCGCTGCCTTGTGTATACGCCGCCCGGCTATAACAAGAGCACAGAGGAATATCCTGTGCTGTATCTACAGCACGGGATCGGTGAGAACGAAACCAGCTGGGTATACGGCGGCAAGCTGCCCATGCTGATGGACAACATGATCGCGGCGGGCGCCTGCAAACCCTTTGTGGTCGTCATGAACCACGGCATCCTGCGCCGGGATATGGACGGTCCGTTGGAGATGGATTCCTTCCTGGAGATCCTGACCGACGACTGCATTCCCTATATCGAAGAAGAATACCGCGTCCAAAAGGACAAATGGGGCCGCGCCTTGGCCGGGCTTTCCTACGGCGGCATGACCACCTCTCGTCTGGGCTTTTCCCGTCCCGATCTGTTCGGGTATCTTGGCCTGTTCAGTTCGTGGCTTCGGTGCCATGATTTCTGGGTGGAGTTTGAGGACAACCACCACCTGGACGAGCTGCGCCGTGATCCCGCCTTTTTGGAGAAAAACTACCGCGTCTTTTTCCGCAGCTGCGGCAGCTTTGAACATGACAAGATGGATTTCAGGAAAAAACGCTTCCTGCATAAGGAAGAGGACGAGCTGATCCGGGCGCTTGGCATCGACAAAATGCCATGCTATCACCATCACCTCTATCCCAACGGCACGCATACCTGGGATACCTTCCGCAAAGGATTTTGCGACTTTGCCAAGCTGATCTTTTGAAGCGCGGCCTGTAAAAGCAGCCGCTGTGGATCGCTCCCACAGCGGCTGCTTTTTTTGAATGCCGGCGCGGCGTCAAGTGGCGATCCCGGCAAACTGGGTCATGTATAGCTCATGATACTTTCCTTTTCGGGCCAGAAGCTCCTCATGGTTTCCCTGCTCCACAATGCGTCCTTCGTCCACTACCACGATCAGGTCCGCATCCCGGATGGTGCTCAGCCGGTGGGCAATGATGATGCTGGTGCGGTCGCGCATAATCATCTGCATAGCGTCCTGAATAGCCTTCTCCGTGCGGGTGTCCACGTTGGAGGTGGCCTCGTCCAGGATAAGGATCTTCGGGTCCGCGATGAACGCCCGGGCAATGGCCATCAGCTGCCGCTGGCCCTGACTGATGTTGGCTCCGGAGCCGGTCAGCACGGTGTCGTACCCGCCCGGCAGCGCCTCAATCACGGCCCGGCAGCGGCTCATTTGGGCCGCTTTCACCATCTGCTCGTCCGCAGCGTCCGGATTTCCGTATTTTAGGTTGCTTCGCACCGTGTCGGTGAACAGCACCGTGTCCTGCAACACGATGGCAACATTCTTCCGCAGTGCATCGCGGGCAACACCTCGCAGGTCCTGGCCATTGATACGGATACTGCCGCCATCGATGTCATAGTATCGCATGAGCAGGTTGACCACTGTGGTCTTACCGCTGCCGGTAGCTCCTACCAGGGCTACCTTTTTCCCGCTGGGTACTGTCATCGTGAAGTCCCGGAGCACAGGTTTGTCCGGCCGGTAAGCAAAATCCACATTTTCAAATTCCACTGTGGCCGCCCGCTCCAGCGACAGGTCCTCGCCCGCCATGTCCTCGCCGGCCTCATCCAATACCGCAAAGACACGCTCCGCGCCGGCAATGGCGGATTGCAGCTGGCTGTAGATCTGGGCGATCTGGTTGATGGGCCGGCTGAACTGCTTTGCATAAATGATGAAAGCGGAGATCACGCCCACGGAGATGATGCCTTGAATGGCAAAATAGCCGCCAAAGGCCGCTATGATCACAAAGCTCAGGTTTCCGATGCAGTTCATCAACGGCCCGAAAATACCGCCCAAGGCGTTGACACGGATACCGGCCCTTGTCAAGCCGTCCGACACGGCGCGAAATTCTTCCGTGGAAGCCGCCTGATGGTTATAGGCAACCACGGTATGATAGCCGGACACCATCTCCTCCACACTGCCGTTCAGCTGCCCCAGCAAACGCTGGCGCTGCCTGGAATACCGGCGCATCCGCTTGGACATCAGCTTTGTCACCAGCATCGTGAGCAAGACGGACATCAAGCTCAAAAGCGTCAGCTGCCAGCAGTACCAAAGCATCACCGCCACAGTGCCAACAATGGTGAGCGCGCCCGAAAACAGGGACGGAAGCGACTGCGAGACCGTTGTGGAGATATTCTCCACGTCATTCGTCATCCGGCTCATCACGTCCCCATGGGAGTGCTCGTCCAAGTATTTCACGGGAATGTCAATGACCTTAGCGAACAGCTCCTGACGCATCGTCTTGACGATACGCTGGCTCAAATGGGCGCTGAGGACATCCTGTAAAAACTGGCATCCGCTGAACAGCAGATAGGTCCCCAGCATGAGCGTCAACGTCAAACCGAACCGCCCCTCCCGACTGCCCGCGATCATATCTACCGCCGCGCTTTGCAGACTGGGGGCATATACGCCGCAGGCAGCGCCAAACACCACCACGGCGATCATGCCCGCCAGCATCGCCTTCTCCCGGGCAAAATATGCGGCGACTCGCTTTAATGTCCCCTTGACGTCCGCGGCATACTCCATCGTGCCGAACCGGTCGCCGGGAGGTCCGCCCCGGCGGGGGCCATACTGCTGGAAAGCGGTCTTATTGGACTGAGTATTATTCGCCATCCGTCTCCACCTCACTTCCCATTTGAGAGCTATAAATATCCCGATAAACGGGACAGCCTTCCAAAAGCTCTGTGTGGGTGCCGCAGGCCGCCAAGCGTCCGTCCTCCAAAACGGCAATACGGTCTGCGCCGCGCACCGAGGCGATTCGCTGGGCAACTATGATCTTTGTGCTTCCTCTATACTCCATGTTCAGCGCATGGAGCAGCTCCGATTCCGTTTTCAGATCCAAGGCGCTGGTGGCATCGTCAAAAATCAGTATTTCCGCCTCTTTCAGCACTGCCCGGGCAATTGAGACCCTCTGCCGCTGACCGCCGGACAGGCTCATGCCCCGCTCGGCCACCACCGTGTCATAGCCCTCCGGCATAGCATCCACAAATCCACTGGCCTGAGCAATAGACGCCGCCTTATGGACCAACGCGCTGTCAGCATCCATATTGCCCCAAAGGATATTTTTCTCTACAGATGTACTGAAAAGCTCGCTCTTTTGCAGAGCAAGGGAGACCTTATCCCGCAGAGCCTGCTGCCGGTACTGGCGTACATCCACTCCGTCCACAAGGATACTGCCCTCGGTCACATCGTAAAACCTGGGGATCAGGCTCACCAGCGTGGTCTTGCCGCAGCCGGTAGCGCCCATGACCGCCAACGTCTCCCCTGGCTCTATGGTAAGGTCAATATGACTCAAAACGACCTTGTCCGCGCCAGGATAGGAGAAGGAAACATCTTTAAATTCGATTCGGCCGCGGGCGGCCGTTTTCCCCTCAAATTCACCGTCTTTCAGTTCCGGCTCTGTGCAAAGTATCTCCCTGATGCGCCTCCAGGAGGCCGCGCCCCGGGACAGGTTCTGAAACAGCATCACCAAGCCCAGGATACCGTTCAAAAGCTGTGTCGTGTATGTAATGGCCCCCATGACGGCGCCGGGACTGACCGCGCCGTTGGATACGTTTACCCAGCCAACCAGAAGGATGACGATCACGGCTATATACATGAAAACATTCATCATCGGGCTCATGAACGCAAAGATCATCAGCACACGCAGCTGCGTTCCCACCAGTTCACTGTTGGCCTTTCCGAAGCGCATCTTTTCATGGAACTGGCGCACACACGCTTTAATGATACGGATACCGGTGATATCCTCCTGCATGATGGCGTTGACGCCGTCCAGCTGCTCCTGCATTTTGGTGAAGTGTGGGTTGGCCCTGGACAGGCAAAGCGCCATGACGCCCGCCACAAACGGCAGCACGCACAGCACGATCAGCCCGAAGCGCGGGTAAAGCCGGAACATAAAAAAGATGCTGCCCAAGAACATGAACGAGTTGCGGATCATACCCCGGACAAACTGCATGATCATATTCTGCACCTGGGTTATGTCGTTGGTAATGCGCGTAATGAGCGCGCCGGTCCCGAATCGGTCCACCTGGGGAAAGGAGAAAGACATGATCCGGCCAAAGCAGTCCTTCCGCATCCCGTTGCCGGCGCTTTCACAGGCGATAGTTGCGAACACGCTGCACAGCGCGCCGCCCAGGCCGCCCAGAGCAACCAGCCCCACCATGAGAAGGCCCATCGCCCAAATGACGTGCATATCTCCCACGCCGCCGCTGTTCAGGCCCAGCACACCATCGTCCACGATCCGGCTCATGATATTTGGCTGGAGCAGGTCCACCGTTACCTCGCAGACCATGGACAGCCCGGCCAGGATCATGAAGTGGATATGTGGCTTTATGTACTTCCACATACGCGTCTCCTGTTCGAGTTTGGCGGGGCCGTATCCGGCCCCGCCATGGTGTATCACTCTTTCGGCTCGTCGTGACGATGTTTTTTGTCCCGCTCAAGCCAAACCTTGTTCAACTTTTCCAGCGCTGCCAGGAGAGATGCCTTCTCCTCCTCTGTCAGCACGGAAAACATCTCATGCACCTGCGCTTCCCGCTCGGCGGCGACCTCTTCCGCTTTGGCCCTGCCGGCCTCCGTCAGGGCGATGTCCACGGTCCGGCGGTCAGTCTCGTTCTGTGTGCGGGCGATCTGTCCCGCCCGCTCCAGCTTGCCCAGGATCTCGCTGGCGGAGCCAGGCTGAATGCCCAGCCGATCGGTCAGCTCCCGTTGGGTCATAGGACCGTCCTTGGACAACATACTCACGATGCGGCCCTGTCCGCCCTTGCCGTCAAAGCCGAGCCGGCCCAGATGGCGCAGCTCCCGGAGCATGGCCATCAGCTTGTTGTCCAAGTCCATGGCCTCGTAGTGTTCGCTCTCCAGGATACTCTTGTGCTCCTTGTGCCGTCCGCATCTACCCTGCTCACCGCAATGGTCAGGCTTACCGTGTTCGCCGCGGTGGTCATATCGATCATGCTCTCCGCGCTCACCGTGTTCGCCGTGACGTCCGCGCTCACGGTGGTATTCGCCCTCGCTGCGGCCGCCGTGGCCGCCGTACTCGCCGTGGCCGCCGTGTTCGCCGTGGCCTTTTCCCTCCGGTATGACGCCGGTACGGGCGTATTCCTCGCCCCGCTCGCAGCTGGGGG
>CAZVRP010000010.1:23281-30352 GCA_964630255.1 uncultured Oscillospiraceae bacterium
CCCTCCGGTATGACGCCGGTACGGGCGTATTCCTCGCCCCGCTCGCAGCTGGGGGCGCTCAAATCACAATGCCTGCCGCAGCAGGGACATACATTCGTTCTTTCTTCCATGTGTATTGATAACGTCCTTTCAAAATCAAAAATTATTAGGTACCGCGTAAAATATAACACGGCGCGCCTCTCTTGTCAAGGTACCTTTTTAAATTTTTGCTGACTTGACGCCATCGCAACTTTATTCGGCCGCCAAACTCACTTGACGAAATCCGCTTTATGAATCATACTATATATAATTTCTCCCAGTCTGGAGGGACATCAGATGAACGAATCCCCGTGCTGCACACTATGCGAAAACCGCTGCCCAATGAACGATCTTGCTTGTCTCAAGGGCCAGCGCTTTTATGAGATGAATCCCCGGCCCTATTGCACCCAATGCGACAATCACTGCTTTCTCTCCGATCTGCAATGCCAGCGGGGGCGGGATTTTTACGGCGCGGTCGATACCGCCGTTACGCCAGCCTCCCACGAGCAGAGCGGCAATCTGATCATGCGCTTTGAGATGTGCTGGCACCAGTTCCGCCGCGTCCGGGGCGGTCTGGACGGACAGATGCGCGTTCTCCGTTTCCTGCACAACCACGGTGCGGCGACACAGCGGGACATCCAGGAGGCCCTGGGCGTCAAATCCGCCGCCATGAGCGAGCATATCACCAAGCTGGAGGCCAAGGGATTCATCCAGCGCACCAGCTCCGGAAAGGACAAGAGGGCCAAGGTGGTCCGGTTCACCCCCGAGGGAGAGAAAATGTTCAATGAGCTTCTGGCGGCGGAGACCGAGAAGGATCTGTTTGCCTCCCTCTCCTTTGAGGAGCAGGAGACCCTGACGGCGCTATTAAAAAAACTCAGCGCCGACTGGCGAAACCGGGAGAGCGTGGAAGAATTATAAAAAAGCGGAAATTTTCCGGCTTTTTTCATGTCCTTCTATTGACAGAGGCCGGCTTATCATATACAATTATTACGGTAACCGAATTATTTTGATTGGTTCCCAAATTTAAAAGTGAGAAAACACACATGCTCGTAAAAAAAATACAAATCGGATTATGGTACATCGGCACAAAGAAAAATGACCTGCGGAGATTCCACAATGTCTCCTTCTCGGACGCGGGCATGATGTATGGCGCGTACCTGATGGACGCGGGCGCGGAATGCGTTCTGATCGGCTCCCTCCCGGCCGGATATATGGACGGCCTGCTGGACGAGGCGGCCAGGCTGGCGAGAGAAAAGCCGATCCGCAGCGCCGTGTTTTTCGGCACGGCGGACGACGCGGTCAGCGCGCGGATATTCTCCGACCGTTTTCCAAAGGCGCGCATCATTGCCGGTCACTCCCTTCTCTTCCAATTGAAAGAGCTGGGCGTTCTCCCCCAAAGCACGGTGGAAATACGCACGGACCGCACGCTGACGCTGGGGACGAGAGAGTTGACTTTCCATATCATCGCCGACCGCTTTGAGACGCCGTCGCTCTATGTGCTGGACAAGACCGGCGGCACGCTGTACACGGCGGACGCCTTCGGCAGCTTCGGCGCAGCCGATGCGGTGCGGGTCAGCGAGCTTGATGATATTGCCTCATGGCTTCGAGGCGCACGACAGTATTACGCGGATATCCGGGGACAGAAGCGGAAAGCGGCGATGGAAAAGGCGGCTGCCCTGGTGCTGGACAATGGCGTTCGCATGATCTGCCCTTCCTGCGGCCCCGTGATAGACAGCCGTCTGAACGGCCTGTTCTCTATCTATCAGGAGAAGCGGCCGCCGCAAAAGGACATACCAGCCGTAGCGATCGTTCACACCGGCAGCACATCCATAGGGCTGATGGCGGAGCATATCGCAAAGGGCATCGCCGAGCACGCCGTCACCGTGCTGGATCTTGACCTGGCTTCCATGAGCCGGGACGACATACTGGCCGCCCTCCCCCGCGCGGACGCATATCTCTTCGGTACGGACGACTGCGGCGGCAATGCGGCAAAAGCGGTTTGGGACATCGTGACCAGTCTGGATAAGAGCGATGTGTCCGGCAAGCAGGCCGCCGTGTTCTATACGCAGAACGCCGGGGGTCACGTCCCCGACGCCCTGCGGGCCTATCTTTCCGCCCAGGGTATGAAGCTGGATATGCCCGACTGGTTCGTATCCGGCAAGGTGGCCGAGAAAGACCTGAAAAACACCGCGGACTACGGCTTCGGCATCGGGTGCAGTGTGCTGGGTATCCCCAATCCCCGGCAGCCCAAGCTGGTGAAATGCCTAATCTGCGGCGAGATATTCGACGCCTCCTTGGGAGCCTGCCCCGTCTGCGGCGTAGGGCTGGAGCAGTGCCAGCCGGTGGACGAGGAGGAGATCACCTACCGCAACGACACGGGCCGGCGCTATCTCATTATCGGCGGCTGCTCAGCGGGCGTGGCGGCGGCAGAGGCCATCCGCCAGCGGGACGCCACAGGCGCGATAGACATTATTTCGGCGGAGGAGCATCTGCCTATCAACCGGCCCATGATCACCAAGGGCGTCATCGACGAGGTGGTTGCCGCGCCGGAGACCATATATATCCACCCAGCAGAATGGTACGACGAGCGGGATATCATCCTGCATCTTGGCTGTACGGCAACGTCAATTGACCCGGACGCCAAGACTGTTCAGACGTCGGACGATACTATCTGGCCTTATGACCGGCTGATCCTGGCCGTAGGCGCGGAGTGCGCCATGCCGCCTTTCAAGGGCCGGGAGCTGGACGGCGTCATCACCGTGCGGCACCTGGCGGACGCCCAAAGCATGGTCAGCAGGATGCGCACCTGCAAAAGCGCCGTGGTCATCGGCGGAGGCGTACTGGGCTTGGAGGCGGCGGGCGAGCTGATGAAGTCCGCCATCCCCGTAACCGTCCTGGAGGCCACGCCCCAGATCATGTGGAAACAGGTGGACGCCGCGTCCTCAGCCTATCTCCGGGCGCGGATGGGCCGATCCCATATCGACTGCTACGAGGGCGTATCGGTAGCGGCCATCGAGGGCGATGAAAACGGTCACGTCACAGGTGTTCGGCTTGGAGACGGCCGCTTCTTCCCCGCCGATATGGTCATCGTATCCTGCGGCATGAAAGCCAATATAGCCTTGGCCGTGGCCGCCGGAGTAAAGGCTGACCGGGCCATTGAGGTGGATATGTTCATGCGCACCAATGTGCCGGACATCTACGCCTGCGGCGACTGCTGTGCATATGACGGCGTCAACTACCAGCTGATACAGGAGGCCAATGCCCAGGGCCGCGTGGCCGGAGCCCACGCCGTGGGCGACGGCAGCGTCTATTACGCCAACCGTGTGCTTGGCATGCATGTGGAGGGCGTGGGCGCCACCATGTACGCCATCGGCGACGCGGGCAAAAACGCCGGCCTGCGCTATAAGACGGTGCAGACTCAGGACGAGGTGGCAAACCGCAAGGAGACCTACTGGTTTGCCAATGGCGTCCTGCGCGGCGCGGTGGTCATCAATGCGGACGAGAAGATACAGCTTCTGACACAGGGCATCGAACAAAAGGCGAGACACGCCGACATGTTTTAAAGGGGGTATATTCGATGGATGAATTGAGCGTAAAACCGCGGGTGATCGAGCTTCCCCGCCCGGAAAAGGTCCCCTGCCCCTACGGGGATACATACACGGCGGACGTGCTGGTGATCGGCTGCGGCTTTGCCGGGCTGAACGCCGCCGTATCCGCCAAGCTGGCGGGGGCAGACGTGCTGGTCATGGACAAGGGCCGTCCCGGCTATTCCGGCCTGTCCCCCTGGCCCAGCTCTTTCCGTTGGTTCGACCCAGACCGGGGCGATAAGGAGGATGCCTACATCCAGGCCATGATGGAAGGCGGCGACTATATAAGCAACCTCAACTGGTATCGCCGTTGGCTGGAAGAATCCAAGGGCATCTATGAGCGCCTCACCGACTGGGGCATCCTGGCCCAATATCCCAAGGCATCCGAGGCGGGCGACTTCTTCGAAAAAGAGGACTTCTGGGGCTACCGCGCCGCCTATGACCGGCTGGACCGGCATAAGAAGTGGATCGCCGCGCTGGACCGTTACGGCATTCCCTTCCTGGAGCACACCATGGCCGCCGATCTGCTCACTGCGGGCGGCGCGGTATGCGGTGCGCTTGGCCTCCATGTCCCCAGCGGCCAGTTCATCACCGTCCGTGCAAAGGCCGCGGTACTGGCCACCGGCGGCGGCAGCTACAAGCCCACCGGCTACCCCGTGGGCAGCGACACCTTTGACGGGGAGTACATGGCCTATCAGCTGGGACTTCCCATCGCGGGAAAGGAGTTTGAGGATTTCCACTCCACCTCTAACAACGCCCCCGGCAACGTCTTTTACGACAATCATTGGCAGTATCTGGAGAACATCTGGCTGTGCGGCGGCGATGTGGCGGAAGAGAACGCTTCTGATTACGCCAAAAACAAGGGCAACGCCATGGCTCTGGGCCGAGTGCGGAACGCCGTGTACGGCGTGGCTGCCAGCGACGGCAGCGAGATACAGGATGTGGCTGCGGCCAACTACACCCGCCGGGGCGGCAGCCGGGTATACGGCGCCGACCCGGAGGAGGTCCGCTCCGGCAAGATGTCCACTCCGGTAGGCAGAAGCGATCTGGCCGGCGCCGCTACCGGCATGTGCTGCCATCTGACGAGCGGCGTATTCACCGGCTTTGACGCGGCAAACGATGTGCCCGGCGTACCCGGGCTGTATGTGGCCGGGGACGGCGCCCACGCCACAGCCCCCTCCGGCTCCGCCTATCCCTGCGGCGTGGGCTTCACCTCCTGCTTCTGCTCCATCGATGGCGACCACGCCGGTAAAGCGGCGGCGGCGTTTGCCAAGGACAGGGCGCAAAGCGAAATCCATGCAGAAGATATCTCCGCCAGAGCGCAGGCCCTCTCCGCGCCCCTCACCCGTGAAAAGGGCTTTGATCCCAACTGGGCGCGGGACGTGCTCCACAGCATCATGGCCCCCTATTGGGTCAGCGTGGCGAAAACAGCGCCTACGCTGCAGGCGGCGCTGGTGCAGGTGGAATACATGCGGGACCATGTGGTTCCCAGACTATGCGCCCGCAGCGGCCACGATCTGCGACTGTGCCTGGAGGTACAGCACAAAGTTCTGTCTGCGGAGATGAAGCTTCGGGCAGGCCTTTTCCGGGCCGAGAGCCGGGGCACCCACTACCGGGCCGATATCCCCTACCGGGTGGACGATGATTTCCTCTGCTATGTCACTGTCCAAAAGGGCGAGGACGGCATGGAGCTTAAAAAGCGGCCTGTGCCCAACGAATGGACTGGCGACGTGGCCGCCGCTTACACCGACCGCTATCACTACTATTTTCCCGGCGAGCCGGAGGCCAAGGGCTTTGAGGCCCCGAAAAGCGCCTGGGGCGGAAAGAGAGGCGCCAAATGAGCGTTGTACGAATCGATCTGAACAAGTGCATCGGCTGCGAAAACTGCGTAAACATCTGTCCTCTGGACGTGTTCTACTTCAACCAGGAGGCACACAAGTCCGTGATCGCCTACCCGGAAAACTGCCAGAGCTGCGGCCAGTGCTTTCTCAACTGCAAGGGCCGCTCCCTGGGCATCTCAAACGACCTGTACGCCTTCCCCATCACGGCTTTCCGGGGCGTTTCCACCGCGCCCATGAACCGGGTCATCATCACGGAGCCCGGCATTATCGGGTCATTTACAAAGGGCAACCTGCCCTAAAACGAAGTAGCGGACGAAATCAAGTAACATAAGCTGAAATATAGGAGATAAAGTATTAACGTGCGTTGATTTGATACTTTCCATATAACCAACGCCCCAACGCTGTCACAACTATGGTAATCAAGATAATTACAACAGGCGCATACTGATATGTGGTAAAACTATTTCCGAACAAGGAAATAACTGTATATCGAAAAGCTCCATTCAGATTAACCAAATTACTCGGAATAGCAAACCATAATTCAGACAGCCAACGGATATTCCCCGGTACCTCTGTTATAAACAGAGAGAGCATGAGCATACCCGCAACAACACTCAATGTAGCAATGCTGTTCTTTGTGATTTCGGACAATACCATTGTAAAAACAGAAACAAGGAACGACGATATAGTCAACAAGCCTAACAAAATTAAGGCTGCTTCTCCAATGCTCAAAGCAAAGGGACGCATAAGAACAAATTGCAGCATAGTATCAAAGCCGTCAAAGCCATACAATATAGCAATTACACAAAGGAACAAGGAAATCAGAAGCAATGTAAATACAACCCCTAAGGTAACACCCGCTAACAGCTTCGCCCAATACAGGCGGTGTTTTCCGTTTTTGCTTGCACAAATCAGCTGGTCTGTCTTTCTTGTACTTTCGGTGGTAAATATAGTTGAAAGTGCTACCGCAATAAACAACACTACCATATAAGCAAGAACTTTAATCATGCTTGTAATCTGTTCCCAACCTTCATAATAACCATCGTAGGAAATGGGATTAAACGCTATCTGTTGGCTTTGATTACTCCAAAAATCTTGTTCCGCAGAAGAATACTCCTCTAAATGAATGTTCAGCCTTTCGGATAATGTGGTCTGCAACTGTTCCTCTGTTATCTCCATAATTTGAACACGCGACATGGTATCTATCGTAAATCCTACAAAATTGTAAAGATCGTGGTAAGGCAAAAAGGCTTGCGTACCTTTTTCGTGTTCTTTCATTTTTGCCAACAGCGTATCATCAATCACTTGCCCTTTGATTTGGGAAGCACTTTCTTCTCGCAACTGATTGTAGGTATAGCGGGAATAGCGTTCTCCGTCAATTTCTTCGGGGGCCTGTGCTAATCCATTCCAAAGCCCCCATGCAATTACCCCGGCAAATATAACCGCCGCGGTAATTAACAGCATTTTATTTTTCAGAAGTTTCTTCAATTCGTATTGATATAACCTGCTCATAACATCATTCTCCAAACTTTTCCAGATAAAGGGCTTCAAGGTCTGCAATATCGGCAGCGTGTTCATTGCCGGTCACTTCCGGGCGTTTCTCAATGCCAATATAGCCGGAGTCG
>CAZVRP010000011.1:0-29269 GCA_964630255.1 uncultured Oscillospiraceae bacterium
GTCCGGCCATTTACGCGGGCGTCGCGCCTTATATCACCACCGCGCAGGGGAGCTTGTTATCATGAAGATCTTAGTAGTAGACGACGAGGAGCTGCTTGTCAAGGGCATCAAATTCAATCTGGAAAACGACGGCTATGAGGTGGACGCCTGCTATGACGGGCAGACCGCCGTGGATATGGCCCGGATCGGCGGCTATGCGCTCATCATTCTCGACCTGATGATGCCTAAGCTGGACGGCCTGACCGCCTGCATGATGATCCGGGAATTCTCCACCGTGCCCATCATCATGCTCACAGCGAAAAGCGAGGACACGGATAAGCTCATCGGTTTTGAATACGGGGCGGATGACTACATCACCAAGCCTTTCAACATCCTAGAGCTGAAGGCCCGGGTCCGCGCGCTGCTGCGCCGGGTGACCGTCCAGGGCGGACAGGAGGCCCCCGGGCGGATGACCCACGGACCCATCACCATCGACACGGAGCGCCGCTCCGCCGAGGTGGACGGCCGGGCCGTGGAGCTGACGGTGAAGGAATTCGACCTGGTGGAGCTTTTGATGCGCACGCCCGGCAAGGTCTATTCCCGAGAAAACCTGCTGGATCTGGTGTGGGGCTATGACTACCAGGGCGATATCAGGACCGTAGACGTGCACATCCGCCGCCTGCGGGAAAAGCTGGAGCGAAACCCGGCGGAGCCGGAGTGCATCATTACCAAATGGGGCGTGGGTTACTATTTCAAAGACTGAGAAAAAAAAGACCAAGAAAAAAGGGAAGCGGCGAGGCGTATCCGTCCGATTCAAGATCGCGGCCACCTTCACCCTGTTCACGGCGGCTTTGCTGCTGCTGTTGAACATATACCCCATCCTGGTCAGCCGGGACATGGTGTATGCCACAAAGCAGAGCGCCCTCCAGTCCCAGGGTTCGCTGATCTCCAGCTCCCTTTCGGCCCTGGAGGTCCTCACTGACGAGGCTGTGGAGCAGGTCATGGAACTGCTGGACGTGACCCCCGTTACCCGGACGATCATCACCGACCAGACGGGGCAGATCCTCTATGACACCGACCAGGAGGACGACACCGCCGGGCGGTACGCCCTGCTGTGGGAGGTAGCGGACGCCCTGAAGGGGAACGCCGCGTTCTCCAGCGCCTATTCCTATGCCGGCGGCACCTTCGTCAGCCGCTGCGCTACCCCTGTGGTGTCCGGCGGGTCCATCGTGGGCGCGGTGTTCCTCTATGAATACGACGCGGAGCAGGGCGCCATCATCCAGGGTCTGCAGCGGAACCTGCTGAACGTATCCGCTCTGCTGGGCGGGGCCGGTCTGATCATTATCTTCATCATATCCTCCACTTTGACCAGACGCATCAAGCGTCTGACTGCCGCCATGGGCGTGGTCCGGGGCGGCGACTACAGCTACCGCATCCCCGTCCTGGGCAAGGATGAGCTGGCGGAGCTGTCCTCGGAATTCAACGTCCTCACCGGTCGGCTGGAGAGCACCGAGGAGCTTCGCCGCCGCTTCGTCTCCGACGCCTCCCATGAGCTGCGCACGCCCCTGGCCGCCATCCGTCTGCTGTCCGACAGCATCACCCAGTCCGACAGCATGGACATGGACACCATGCGGGAATTTGCTCAGGACATAGGCAGCGAGGCCGAGCGCCTACAGCGAATCACGGAAAAGCTCATGAGCCTGACCAAACTGGATTCCGGCGTGGCCCAAAGCCAGCAGGAACCGGTGGATATGCGGACCGTGGCCCAGCGGGCCCTACATCTTTTGGAGCCGCTGGCCGCTTCGCAGAACGTGACCCTGGCCAGGGATATGGCAGACGGCTGCATCATAAAAGCGTCTGCGGACGATCTTTACCAGATCATCTTCAATCTGGCCGAAAACGGTGTAAAGTACAATGTTCCCGGCGGCATCGTCACTGTATCCCTGCGCCGGGACAGGCCCGTCGCCGTCCTGACCGTGGCGGACACGGGCATCGGCATACCCGAGGCGGATATCGAGCACATCTTCGACCGGTTCTACCGGGTGGACAAGGCCCGCTCCCGGGCCTCCGGCGGCAGCGGTCTGGGCCTCGCCATCGTCCACGACGCGGTGGTGGCCAACGGCGGCACCATCCAGGTGGCCCGCCGGCCGGAGGGCGGCACCATCTTCACCGTCACCTTCCCTCTGTGCCCCCGAAAGGAGAGACGCCTATGAAAAGGATACGCGTCCTTTGGCCCGTTCTGGCTCTGCTCCTGCTGCTGGGCGGATGCTCCTCCCGCCTCCCCTTTCAGCTGCCCTTTGACCTCCCATGGACCCGGCAGGATACCGCCGAGGAGGATGCCCTCACCGTATACCGCATCCGCACGGAGACGGACAGCGATGGCGAGTTGCTGGGCTGGGAGATATGTTCCAAGCCGACGGACGCGACCTCCGAGGCCGCAGCGGCCATCGAGCTGTTCGCATCTCCCAGCAAGGCCGCCGGTCTAACCTGCGCCCTGCCGGAGGGCGTGGCGCTGGAGGACTGGGAGCTGGAGGACGGCCTTATCACCCTAACGCTGTCAGACAGCTTTTTGGAGCTGGGCGACATGGATCGCACGGCCACGGCTTTCTGCGCGGCGCTGACTCTCTGCGAGCTGGACGAGGTGGACGCGGTGACCGTCACCGCAGGGGGCCGGGTCCTGTTTGACCGCCTGGTGCCGGAGGACGCCCTGCTCAGGGGTACGGACACCGACCCCTATACCCGGCAGCTGCGCCTGTACTTCGCCGACGGAGACAGCCGGTATCTGGTCAGCGAGTATCACAGTCTCACCCTAGATGAGAACGCCTCCCTGGACCGATATGTGATGGAGGAGCTGCTCCGGGGCCCCAACGGCGGCGAACTCCGCAGCGCCCTGCCAGAGGGGACAGAGCTTCTGTCCTGCCAGACGGAAAACGGCGTATGCACTGTGGACCTGTCCGGAGCCTTTTATGAAAACCGGCCCCAAACCGCTCTGGGGGAGCGGCTGGCAATTTACTCCATCGTCAACTCCCTTACCGTCCTCAGTCAGGTAGACAGCGTGGTCCTTCTGGTGGAGGGCCGCCCCCTGGACACCTATGTATACCGCTCGCTGGCGGAGCCTCTCAGCAGGTATGAGGAGGCCATCGGCCCCGTATCTGATGCCACAGGGGAAGCGGATGCGGACCTGTATCTTCCCCTGCCCGGGTTGGAACGCATCGCGCCTCTTCCCTGCCGGGTCGATCTGACGGAATATGCGTCTCCGGCGGAGGCCGTCCTGGGCGCCCTGCTTACGGCAGCGGAGCCGGGATACCCCACCCTGTTTTCCGGCAGCGGCACCGTAATGGATGTGAGCCTTCGGGGCCACCTTTGCACGGTGGATCTGTCGGAGAGCTTTTTTGCCTCCCTGCCCGCAGAAGCCCGGGCTGCGGCGGTCCAGTCCATGGGCGCAACCCTGTGCGCCCTGGACGATGTGGACGCCGTATACTTCACCATCGGCGGCAGCCCCGCCATGTTCGACGGTGTGGACTGGTCCGGCCCGTGGAATGAATTCAATATGATCGAATAATAGGAGGATAGACTTATGTCCCATATAAAGCAGCTCCAGGCCGCCCTGGGCGATATGCCCGCCCTGGTCCTGACCGACCCTGTCAGCATCCGCTATGCCGCCGGCTTTCATATCACGGACGGCGCCGCCGTCATAAGCCGGGACAGAGCCTGGCTCATCACCGACTCCCGCTATGCGGAGGCGGCGGAACAGGCCGTGGCGGATGCGAAGGTGCTGTGCACATCTCCCGGTCACGGTGTGAACTCCCTTTTGCGGGAGATATTCAACCACAATGCCTTTGATCGGGCCGGCGCCGGGGAGGACCGCATAACCCACGCCGACTGGGAGAATCTTGCGATCGCCCTGGGCGTGCCTCTCGTCCCTGTCGGGGCGGTGCTGACCGAGCTTCGGGCCTGCAAGGACGAGGCGGAGGTATCCTGCATCACCGCAGCCCAGCGGATCGCCGAGAGAGCACTGGACGAGGTGCTGGGCATCATCCGGCCAGGTTTGACGGAACAGGAGGTGGCTGCGGAGCTGGTATACCGCATGTATAAATACGGCGGCGAGGCCAACGCCTTCGATCCCATCGTGGTCACCGGCGCCAAGAGCAGTATGCCCCACGGCGTGCCCGGGGACATGGTCATAAAGGACGGGGACCTTATCACCATGGACTTTGGGACCGTCTATAACGGCTACTGCTCCGACATGACCCGCACCGTGGCTGTGGGCCACGTGACGGACGAGCAGCGAAAGGTCTATGACACGGTGCTCCAGGCCCAGCTGGCCGGCATCGAGGCCGCCGCGCCGGGCGTCACCGGCCATGACATCGACGCCGCCGCCCGGAAGGTCATCGACGACGCCGGGTATGGGCCTTATTTCGGCCATAGCTTCGGCCATAGTCTGGGGCTGGAGATACATGAATCCCCGGGCGCCAGCAGCGCCAACCAGGCCCCCATGCCCGAAGGCGCGGTGATTTCCGCCGAACCCGGCATCTATCTCCCCGGCCGGTTCGGTGTGCGCATCGAGGATATGCTCTGGCTCAAAAACGGCGGGGCGGAAAATCTCACTCTGGCCCCCAAAGAACTCATCGTGCTATAAAGGGGTTGCCAAAGGGAAAAATATATAGTACAATAAATCGTTCACTGGAATATACTCATAAACGGAGGATAAACATATGATTTCAGCAGGCGAATTTCGCAACGGCGTGACCTTTGAGATGGACGGACAGGTTATGCAGGTTGTCGAGTTCCAGCACGTCAAGCCGGGCAAAGGCTCTCCCTTCGTCCGCACCAAGATGAAGAACGTCATCACCGGCGCGGTGGTGGAGACCTCCTTCAATCCCACCCAGAAGTTCGAAAACGCTTACGTGGAGCGCAAGGCCATGGAGTACAGCTATTCCGACGGCGATCTGTACTACTTCATGGACGGCGAGACCTATGAGCTCATCCCCATCGACAGCTCCAAACTCTCCGACGGTTTCCGCTTCGTCAAGGAAAACGAGACCTGCACCGTCAGCTCCTACAAAGGCGTGGTATTCAATGTGGAGGCCCCCAACTTCGTGACCTTGGAGGTCACCCAGACCGATCCCGGCTTTGCCGGAAATACCGCCACCAATGTGACCAAGCCCGCCACCCTGGAGACCGGCACGGAAATCAAGGTCCCCCTGTTCATCGAACCCGGCGAGCGCATCGAGATCGATACCCGTACCGGCGAATATCTGGGCCGTGCCAAAGGCTAAGCTCAACATCCCAAAGGAGGTTTTTTCCATGACTACAGCTGAAAAAGTCGCATATCTGAAAGGACTGGCCGAGGGGCTCGGCATAGACGCCTCTGCCAAGGAGGGAAAGCTCCTTAACCTCATCACGGATATTCTGGAGGACCTTGCCCTGGACCAGGAGGACCTGGCCGACGATATCGCCGAGCTGGAGGATGGTCTGGACGCCGTCAGCGATGATCTGGAGGATGTGGAGACCATCCTGTTCGGAGACGAGGAGGACGAGGAAGAGGATGACGACGGGGAAGAGATCGAGGACTGGGACGGAGAGACCGTGTTTTATGAGGCTGTCTGCCCCTCCTGCGGTGAGACTGTCACCTTTGACGAAAGCATTTTGAAACATGGCAGCATCCAGTGCCCTGTCTGCGGCGCGAGTCTGGAATTCAACCTGGAGGCGGGTGCGGATGCTGAAACGCCCGAGGAATAGCTCTTATACTATTTCCTGGCAGAGACAACAGAAGCCCATTGACAAACCCGCTTGCGGCGTCAGGCTGCAAGCGGGTTTGCTGCGTCAAGATGTGAAAAATGGGAAAAAGACGGCTTGGTCAGTCCGCGACTGCCCCGCAGGAGCTCCTGCGGGGCAGTCGTCATGAACAGGGATTCAGGAGGGTTCGCCGGAACCCATTTCGCTGCTCATACCGCCGGAGGCGGAGTTGTCGGAGGAGGCTGCCTCCAAAGGCTCGGCAAATATGAATGTCACGTTGCCCACAGTGACCTCCTCGGTAACAGCCCGGCCCCCCACGGTGAGGCCGTAGTACACCGTCACGGTGACGGGTCCGCTGGCGGTGATCTGGTCCAGGCTCTCCACGGTCAGTTCGCCCACGCCGCAGCTCTCTGTCACGGTCCAGTGGGAATCGGCGTCAAAGGTCAGGTTGGCGTTCTGCATCCAGTTGACAGTCTTTCCTGTCCACTCGGAATTGTGGAAGTTGGCGTTGACAGTGGCGGGGCCGCTGCCGGCGTCGGGGCCGGACATGGTGACGAGCTCCGCCACATAGATGTCGCCGATGAGCTCGCAGGTCTCCTGGGACTCGCCGGTCAGGTCCCACTTGGTCTGGCTGTTCTGGTCGTAAAAGTCGATGGTGCCGCTGCCGCCGTTGTCGCCGGCAACCAGATAGTTGGTAGCGCCCTGGTCTGCGTAGTTCAGGTAGTTCTCATTGACAAACAGGCAGCTATGGGTCTTGACAGGGGCGGTGCCGGTAAGGATGACGCAGGCCATGATCTCGCCGGTCTGGGGGGCGGTGGTCTTGTCCTGGAACCAGTAGCTCTGGACGGTGGATAGGTCGCTGCCCCAGGCGGCGTTGGTCTTGTTGACGAACATGTTCAACATGGGCGCGTTGACGAGGCTCGTGTCGTCGGCCCAGGTCCAGTTCTCATACGCCGCGGCGTCCTCCTCCCAGGAGTCCTGGTCGGAGCCTAGATCATAAAAGTCATAGACCGTGGGGTCAAAGGAGCATATGACGCGGCTGTTGTAGACGTCCACGCCGACCCATGTGCCGCTGCCGCCGGACCGGGTCTTGATGCCGGACACGCCCTCCAGATCGCAGTTGAAGGCGAAGACGTAGCCGTTGGAGGCGGACACCAGACCAGAGTCCATCTGGGAGTGCAGCGAGGAGTTGTAGACGAACACATAGCTCTCGTCCCCGCCGATGGAGTAGACGCCCGCGCAGCCCCGTCCATAGGTGGTAGCGGAGATGCGGTTGGCCACGATGACGCCGCCGCCGGTATCGGTGGTCAGAGCAGTGCCGGTCTCGTCGGCAGTGACCAAAACGGCGATATCCTCATCAATGTTTTCCGGGAACACAGGCGCGGCATAGGCGTTCCAATCCTCCGTCAGCTCCGTGCGCACAGCATAACCCAGATCCAGACCGGGCCGGTCCAGCACCAGGGTCTTCAACACGTCCGTGTCGATGATGGGTTTGCCGTCCTCTCCTATGTAATCATCGGCATTCAGGGCGATCTTGCCGCCCATGCCCACATAGAAGCCGTGGCCGCCGGAGGATGAGCCGAAGTACCGGCCGCCAGTGACGTAGGCGGTGCCGCCCGCCACGGCGTACAGCACGTTCTCCGTTCCCACGATGACGGGGTCGTTTAGGATCAGGGCACTGTCATCGGCGCCGAAGTCGATGTCATCAAAGGAGTCGATCCGATAATCGGTGGAATTGCCGCCGTCCACCAGGACAGAGGAACCCAGTCCGTAGAAATTGGCCGCCTCGGAGGGACCGTAGGCGATGGTATGGTTAGAGGAGCTCAGGCCGTTGACGGTGACGGGCTCGCTGCCCGCCTGGACCATCAGGGTGGCCACGTCGCCCTGGATGACCTGGTCCACGCCGTCAACGGTGTGCTCATAGGCCCGTTCCCACTGTGGGTTGGTGGCTGCGCCGGTGATCTCGCTGCCCACGGACTTATACAGATAACAGGTGTAGATGTGGAAATCGCCGGGCCGGGGGCCGTTTTGATAGCTGTGGACATAGTTGAAAAGACGGATGAGGTCGTAATCCCGGCCGTATACCAGCCCCTCGGTCTCATAGACCGCGTTGATGATCTGAGCCTTGGTAGCATAGCGAACGTTCTGGGTGATATATATCATCTCATAGAGCACGCCGTCCACGGCGTAATAGGTGCCGGTCTCCACGCCCATGGTGGCGATATAGCGGTTGGCACCCTCGCCGCTGATGTCCTCTACCGGGTCGAACACGTCCTCGGGCAGCGCCGCGCCCTCAGCCACGGCCCCGTCGATAATGCTGTCGCTGGGCGCATCCACTCCAGCGGCCGCCTCGGCAGCGGCGTACATATCGATGGATGACTGCTCCGGCTCCTCGTCGGCGGCGTAGATGGTCAGGTCCGTGCCGGCCAAGGGCGCAGGGATGTTATAGGTGGCCCCAGCGATGACGGCGGTGTCCATGGGCTCCAGGTCGAGCTCATGGCCGGTCTCGGCCCCCATGGTCTGGGCCACGGGGCTCACAGCCGCGTAGAACACGCCGCCGCAGCTGGCCAGGGCCGTCTCCGGCAGACTCTCCAAGGTGGATGGGAAGCTCCAGCCGGGTGTCCGGTTCAGATCATAGAAGGCCCCGGCCTCTATACGTTTCACACCCTCGGGGATCAGGACCCATCCGCTGGCGTTGGTGATGACGGCGGTTCCGTTGGCACCGATGGCTGTCACGGGACAGCCGCCCAGCTCACTTGGGAAGAGGATGACCTCTGCGGTCTTGATAGCGTCACTGGTGGATACCACGGTGGCCTCGCCTCCGGAAATGGTGTAGTACCAGCCGCCGTACTCCTGCACCTGCCCCGGCTCCTCCGGCGCGTTGGCGGCCACGGAGGTCAGAAGGCCGGGGTCGTCCACAGTGATCTCCACAGTGCAGCCGGACAGGGCCAGCGCCATGCAGACCGTCAGAAGCAGTGCGATACATCTGCTTGCTCTCATAGTTTGCTCCTTTCAACAAAATTCTTTCTCATTATTACTCCCGTCACTCCGGCAACGAAACGGTCATAAAATACAGCATCGATATGGTGCTGCCGAAGTAATACAAAACTGTAACATTGGAATTATACCATAGTTTGGCGTATAGGGGAAGAAAAAACAGCCGCGCCGCGGCTGTTTTTTGCAAAAGTCATCACGCCCACAAATTTTCCGGGTATATCCCGGCCCGGCACATATCGGCCAGGGCCTTCTGCAGGGCGGGCAGGTCGTCCCGGTAGGTGACGCCGTGCCATACCTCGTCCGTGGGCAGGACGGCCACCCTGTCCGTTCCCGCCGCCAGGCAGGCGTTCACCACGCCTGGCAGGAAAAACTCCGCCTTCTCCGGGTTTCCGGGCATATCCTCCCGCAAAAAGCGCTCCAGGTCTTCCCCAATGGCGTCCATGAACCGCCGGTGGAAGCCCCAGGTATTCAGACTAACCGGGGTATCCGGTGCCAGCGCCGTCCACGTCCCGCCTCCATCGGCGGTGTAGGAGGGCGCCGACGGGGGCCCCTGGATGGCGGTCAGCTCCGTCACGGTCTTCAAATAGCCCATCCCGTCCACGGCGCATACGCCCCGGGCCACGGCGCCGTTTTCCGTCAGGGTGTTTTTCAGCGCATAGGCCACAAGAGCGTGGGTATGATCATCCTCACACCCGGACAGAAAGTCATACAGCGCCCGGAATGCGCCCAGACCGTAAAAATCGTCGGCGTTGATGACAGCAAAGGGCCGGTCGATCAGGTCCCGGGCCGCGTATACCGCATGGCCCGTGCCCCAGGGCTTGGTCCGTCCCGCCGGCGCCCCAAAGCCCGCCGGCAGATCGCCCAGCTCCTGGAAAGCATAGTACAGATCGCATTTCGCGCCGATGCGGTCGCCCACCCGGGCCCGGAAGTCCGCCTCGATATCCTTTTTGATGACGCAGACGACCTTTTCAAAGCCTGCCCGGAGGGCGTCATAGGCGGAATAGTCCAAAATGACCTGTCCCGCGCCGTCCACCGGCGTCATCTGCTTCGGTCCGCCAAAACGGCTGCCCATCCCGGCCGCCATGATAACGACCATTGGTCTCATATATTCCATGCCTCCGCCTTTTATCATGATAATCCTGCCTCATTTTAGCATGCGCGCCATGATTTTACAACCGGCATCCGGCTCCGATCCGGAAGAAATCCCGCCCGGGTGGATATAATGGAATAGGGCGGAGAAATGGATTTAGCACTCTCCATTAAAGAGTGCTAATATTTACAATTCGTTCACATTTACACATAAATTTATTCACAATTTATGTGTATGATGTAGACAAATAAAAGAGTTGGAGGTTGAATACAATGTTTGATATGATCCCCTTTTCCAGTGCAAGGTCCTATAAGGGCGGCACGATCTGGGACCCGTTCCAGGAATTTTTTGGCACCGTGGTCCACTCCGCGGCCACGGACATCCGGGAGACTGACAAGGACTTCACAATTGAGACGGAGTTGCCCGGCTTTGACAAGAGCGAGATATCCGTCAACATGAAGGAGGGCGTGCTCACCGTACACGCCGCCCACCAGGAGGATGAGAGCTCCGACGAGGGCTATATCCGCCGGGAGCGTGCCCAGAAGACCGTTGAGCGCCGGTTCGAGGTCAGCGGTGTGGATGCCGCCGGCATCCAGGCCCAGTATGTGAACGGCGTTCTGAAGCTGACCCTGCCCAAGCTGCCGGAGGTCATCCCCGAGCAGCACCAGATCCAGATCCAGTAAATCCCATCTGCGCAAAAACACCCCGCTCGTCCGAGCGGGGTGTTTTCATATTCGGTTTGATCAGCCCAGATTGTACTTCCTGTTGAACTTGTCCACGCGGCCGCTGGTGTCCACCAGCTTCTGCTTGCCGGTGAAGAACGGATGGCACTTGGAGCAGATCTCCACAGTGATGTTCTCCCGGGTGGAACCGGTCTCGATCACATTGCCGCAGGCGCAACGGATGGTGGTCTTGTAGTACTTGGGATGGATGCCTTCCTTCATGATAAATCACCTCATATCAAGCTGTCTTGAGTGCGGAGCGCACCGCCGTTACAAGACGCAAAGAGTATATTATCACAGGTTTTCAAAAAGCGCAAGCACAAAATCATGATTAATTCGCCTCCCGGGACGGCAGCGGGCACAGAGCCATAGTCCTGCGGCGCAGGTACCAGAGCGCGGCCTGCTCCACCGGCTTTTGGAAGATGCGCTCCATGGCCCGGGCATAGGCGGTCAGCTGGCCGGTATACAGTGCCGGGTCGATGTGGGCGTCGGTCTTGAAATCGATGACCGTGAGCCTGCCCGCCTCCTCCATGCAGCAGTCCACCACGCCCTGGAGCAAAATGGTTTCCCCCGACGGGGCCTGAGGATACCAGTCCCTCGCGGGGCACAGCAGGGAGAAGCGAAACTCCCGGGTCACATGGTCCGCTCTCAGAAGTCTTTGCCCCAGCTCCGAGCGGAAAAAGGCCAGGATATCCTCGGGGTCCACCGCCTGGGCCTGCCGATCGTCCAGAAAGCCCTGGAGGCACATCCGCTCGATCTCCCCGGAGACCTCCTGTTCCGAGCCGGTCTTTCTGAAGTCGATGTGCTGCATCACCAGGTGGGCGGCCACGCCCCGCTCCGGCCCGGTGAGAGGCCCGTCCCGCCGACCGAAGTCCGGCTTGCGGAACTGCCTGGTCTCAGACCAGCGGGCGGGCAGCTCCGCCGCCTCCGGGTCGGCGCCGCCGGGGACCAGGTCCCTGGCTGCCGTGGCCGTGAGCTTGGAGGGCAGCGCCACGGCCGCCTCAAATGGATATCGCCAGGAAAGTCGCCGGTCCAACGCCTCCGCCAACGCCGGGTCCGCCGGAGGGATCTCGGTCCGCTCCATCCGGTCGGGGGGGGCCGCCGCCATGGGCCGCGCCAGCTTCATATCGATGGTCTGGCCTCCGTCGGCCACAGCAGCCGCCATGAGCCACGGGGCGGCGCTCTGGGCGCCCGACAACACCTGAGGCGGGATTGGCCCGTCCGCTCCGGGGCTCAGGGCGGCCAGCTTTTCTTCGGCTTTCGCCTGGACGCATGTCATGATGAGCCGCTCTCTGGCCCGGGTCATGGCCACATACAGCACCCGCTCCTGCTCGGACAGATCCTCCATCCGCTCCATCCGGTCGATGGCCCGCCAGGGTAGAGTGGGCCAGCTCACGCCTCGGCGGCTGTCGGTCATCCGCATGCCCAGACCCAGACCTCCGTGGAACAGCACCTGACCGCCGCCCTGCCGGTTCCACCGGTGGGCGTTGTCCACCAGGAACACTACAGGGAATTCAAGTCCCTTGGACTTATGGATGCTCATAATCTGCACCGCGCCGCCCTGGACGGGGACGGGCGGCTCCAGGCCCCGCCGCTCCAGCTCACGCAGCCATGCCACGAACCGGAACAGTCCCCGGCCCCCGTCCTGCTCGAATTTCCGGGCGTATTCATATAGCCGCATCAGGTCGGCCACCCGCCGGTCCGCGTCCGGCATGACCCCGCACAATGTCAAAAGCTCCGTCTTATCATACAGGTGCCGGAGCAGCGCGTCCGTTGGCTCCTCACGGGCCAGGCTTCGAAGCTCCTCCGCCAGCGCCACGAACCGGGCGCAGCGCCCGTCCCGCTCCGCCCGTAGGCACACCGCGTCCCACAGATCGCCCCGGGTCTCCGCCCGGACGGCAGCCAGCTCCTCCGTGGTGAAGGCGAAAGGAAGCCCCCGCATGGCGGCAATCAGCGGCACATCCTGCCGGGGGTTGTCCGCCACCGACAGCATGGACACGGCAAAGCGCACCTCCGGCTGGGAGAAGAAAGCCCCTCCCTGTCGGGCGCTCACAGGGACCCCCGCCTCCGTCAGGGCCCGCCGGTAGGCGGCACCGGAGGTGTTGGGCGTGCGCATGAGCACGGCGATGTCGCCGTACGTCACGGGCCGCGTCCCCCCCTGCCCGTCGGACAGAGGCTCACCCGCCTCCACCATGGCCCGGATGCGCCCGGCCACATACCGGGCCTCCAGCAGGACCTTGTCCGGGGCCTCCTCGTCGCCGTCCGCCGTATCGGCGCTGTCCAGCACGCACAGCTCCGGCCGGACCTCCCCCCAGGCGGGATAGACCGCCCCCGGGATCAGCCGGGCCTCGTCGTTGTATTCGATGTCACCCAGGGTAGGGGACATGATCCGCTCAAACACGGCGTTGCAGGCATTCAGCACGCAGGCGCGGCTGCGGAAATTCTCCCGCAGCAGGATGCGCGTACCCTGACCGCCTTCGGCAAAAGCGGCGTATTTGCTGTTGAAGATGGAGGGTTCCGCCAGCCGAAAGCGGTAGATGGACTGCTTCACATCCCCCACCATAAACAGGTCCCGCCCCTCATGGGACACACGCTGGAAGATGAGCTCCTGGACAGCGTTCACGTCCTGGTACTCGTCCACCATCACCTCCGCGAACCGGTCGGATACGGCCCCAGCCAAGGCCGTGGGGCCGCCGTCGGGAGCGCACAGCAGCTTTATGCAGAAATGCTCCACATCGGAAAAATCGCATACATCCGCCCGCCGCTTCCGGGCGGCGTACTCCTTTTCAAGGGCGGCTATCAGCTCCATCAGAGCCCTCAAAGCGGGCCGGGACGCCTCAATCCCCCGGAGAAGGGAGGCGCTGTCCCCGGCCAGGAGCTTGCGGAGCTTTCCCACTGCGGACCGGGCATCGTCCCACACAGCCTTGACCCGCTCCTTGACAGCCTCGTCGGGAAACTTACGCACCGCGCCCAGGCGGGGATTGGGCCGGTCCAAGCAGGCCCGGGCCCCGTCCCAGCTGTCCGCCGACCGGGCCATATCCCGGAACATTAGCGCCAACTCGCCGAAGGCGTCTCCATAGCCCGCCAGCAGAGGCAGATTCTCCGGCTGGGCCATGATCCCACGGGCTCTTTCCAGCTCCTCCGCCCGGTACAGTGCCTCCGCCGCCGCGCTGTCCAGAAGATACCGGCCCCACACCGTAGCGGCTGCGTCCGTCAGGCCGGAGACGTCCAGGGCGGCCAGCTTGTCCGCCGCCCAGGCGTCCGGGAACGCCTGGCTCTGCATCCGTCCATCGATAGACAGTATCAGCTCTGCCAGCCTGCTGTCGTCCCGCCCAGCACCCACGCTGTCCACCAGCGAGCGCAGGCCGTCATTTTCCTCAATGGTTTCGTATGCCCGGTCCAGCACATCCTCCAGCGCCCGGGCGCGCATGGTCTGGCTCCGTTCCTCATCCAGCATGGAAAACCCGGGGGATACGCCCAGCAAATGGGCGTTTTCCCGCACCAGCGCGGTGCAGAAACTGTCGATGGTACCGATCTGGGCCCGGTACAGCAGGGCGCTCTGCCGCCGGAGACGCCGGTTGGAGGGGTCCTGCCCTGCCCGGGCGTTCAGCTCGGTCAGGATGCGGCCTCTAAGCTCCGCCGCTGCGGACCGGGTGAAGGTGATGACCAGAAAGCGGGTGATATCTTCCCCCTCGGCCACCCGGGCTATGAGCCGCTCCGTCAGGACCCGAGTCTTGCCGCTGCCCGCCGCCGCGCTCACCAGCACCGGGCCGCCCCGGGTCTCCACGGCACGGGCTTGGGAGGGCGTCAATTTAAAGTCGCTCATGGCCCGTCACCGATCCTCTCCCACGCCTCGTCCGCGGTCATCTGCCGGCGCATACGCCAGCCGTCCGCTGCCTCGTCGAACAGGCACGCCTCCCTGAAATCGCACAAGGCGCAGGCGTTGTCCCGGGCGTTTTTGTACCAAGGGTCCGCCGCCACGCTCCCGGCCCGCAGTTCCGCCGCCAGCCGCTTCAGGGTGTCGTCGATATACCGGCTCAGGGCCCCGAACTGTTCCAGGGAGGCCAGATTGGCCTGACTGGACTTGGTATAGGCCCCGGTCCGGGTGAATTTTATGGGCAGAAAGCGCTTCTCCGGCCCCGGCTCCATAGCCTCCAGCACATCGGGGTCGTCCAGCACGATGCCGCTGCGTCGGGCGGTGGTGCGGCGCAGCTCCGCCAGCTCCTCATCGGTCACGTCGCTGTCCGCGTTCACCACGGCAAAACGGGCGGGGGTATACAATACGCCCGCCGGCCGGATGGTCTCGGCGCCAAAATAGGTCCCGCCGCGCTTTTGCAGTGTGAACAGGTAGAGCAGCATTTGCAGATTGATGCCCTGGCATACGTCGGACAGGGAGAACTTCTTCACCCCGGTCTTATAGTCGGTGATGCGCAGGTACAGCACCCCGTCTTTCACCCAACCGTCCACCCGGTCGGCCCGGCCCGCCAGCGGGACGCCCTCTCCGCTCTCCTCCGGCTCCAAAACGCCGGGGGCTCGCAGATCCAGTTCCAGATCGATAGGCCGGAATTTTGAATCCCGCAGCTCCTGCCACATATCCTCCGTCACCTGGTGTACCGTGGTCCGCAGACGGCGAAAGAGATAGGCAAACCGCTCGCTCTTGTCTTTAAGATCGTTGAGTTCCTCATGGATATACCTGTCCACATACTTGTCAGCCAGGGTGCCCACCTGCTCCGCTGTGGCGGCGGAAAAGCCTCCCGCCTCCATGATCTCCCGAGCTACATTTTCCAGTATATAGTGCATAAAGGTACCGTAGTCTCTGGGGTCGAACAGCGCCTGCTGACGGGGCCTTGCTTTCAGGCCGTACTGGAGAAAATAGCCGAACCGGCAGTCTGCGAATTTCTCCGCCCTGGTGGCGGTCAGAACGGGGTTTGGGCCATACAGCGCCCGGACGGCGGAGGGCCCCAGCGGCTCCCTTCCCGGTCCGGCGGACCGGGCCAACCGATCCAGCTCAGCTCCCCGCCCCTGCTGGTCAAAATACGTCCCGGCGGCCAGGCACAGCGCCGCGCTGTCCCCCGCCCGGCCCCGCACCGCCAGGGAGAAGGCCGCCTCCGGAGCAAAGGTCCGCGCCCGGAGCACGTCCCCCCGTTCCGGCTCGATAGAGAGAAGCTCCTTTGCCCGCTCCACAATCAGCGACGGTCTGGTTTCGTCCCCCTCGCCGTCTGCGGCGGGCCAGCTGATATACAGGCTCTCCGATGGCAGCGTCAGGCAGCTGTAAATGCGCAGGAACTCCCGCGACAGATCTTCCTCCGCCGTCCCCAAAGGGATATCCAGGCCTGTCAGCTCCTCCCGTTCCTCCGGCGTGAAGATGCCGGACGCCTCCTCTGGGGCGGGAACGCGGGCGTCTGTGGCGCCCAGCACCAGCAGATGCCTGATGTGCCGCCGGCGCATGGCGTCCATATCCCCCGCGCTCACCCGGTCCAGGGATACGGGTATCACGCTCACGTCGTATTGGGAGAGCATCATGGAAAACAGTCCTTGAAACTGCTCGCCGTCCATGGGCATATCCCCCAGCACCGCCGCGAACTGCTCCAATGCGGAGCAGACCAGGTCCCACAGCCGGGCGCACTCCGCCGCCGTCTCCTGACGGCCGTCCCGCTCCAGCTCCCCGGCCCGCGCCTCCAGCCGCGCCCCCAGCCGGATATCCATGAGAAAATCCGCAAGAACCTTGGCCTGCTCCCAGGCGGTGGCGGCGCTCTTCACCCCCGCCTCCAAAGCCCGCAGCGGCCCGATCACTTGCTCCCGCCAGGCGTTCAGCCGCTCCAGCTGCTCCTGGGCCGCCTCATCCATGGGGCGGTTATAGCCCTCCGGATGCATGGACCAGGGTCTGTCCCACTGCCGGCCCCGGATATCCCATAAAATTACATAATTTTCCAGCACATCGCAGTCTTCCAGGGCTAGGGGCGTCAGTCCGGTCTTTAAGTAGCCGAACACCGCCTCATATTCATACCCCCGGTTCACCGCCTCCAGGGCGGAGACGATCAGCAGCGGAACGCTCTTTTGCAGAATATCCCCCCGGCCGGACAAGAACAGCGGCACCCCATACCGGGCGCAGGCGCTCTCCAGGGCCGTGCGGTAGTCCTGGAAGCCCCGGACCGCCACAGCCATATCCCGCCAGCGACATCCGGACCGGGCCAGCTCCGCCATCTGGGCGGCGGCCAGCTCGCACTCCTCATATGGCTCCCGGGCCCATGCCAACCGGACGGCCCCGCTGTTTTCCGGAGCCTGATCCGGGGCAAAATCAAACAGATGGTCACAAAGATAGGGGATGGGCGCTTCCTGGGGTGTTTTAGGCTCCAGCCACTCCTCCCGGCAGGGGACGCCGTACTCCCCGGCGACGGCCGCCAGCCAGTGAGCGGTGGCCATGGGCAGGGCGAACACACTCTCTCCGCCATCCTTGGCGCAGGTCAGACACACGGTCAGCTCCGCCCCTGCCCGAATGATCTGGCGGATGACCTTCTTCTCCAGGGCGGTGAAGTCGGAAAAACCGTCGATATAAAACCGGCCCTGAACAGCCAGGCTGTCCCCAATCAGGGCGGCAAGAGTCTCCAGCCGGTCGGCGGGGTCCGCAGCGCTGCGCTCCTGGACGGCCTCATAGGCTGCCAGTAAAAGGCTCAGGTCCCACAGCTTGTCGGCCAGAGCGCCATCGGTCCTTTCGGCGGCGTCCGCCAGCGCGGGGGCTTTGATCCCGGCATTTTTCAGTTCCTCCATGGCCCTGGTCAGCCGCTCCAGCAGCCGGGGATCCCGACGGCCCTGCCGGTATACCCGCAGACTGTCCGCCGCCGCCTGGACCGCCACGGCCATACACAGCAAGCGGCCGCCGCCGTCCATCACAGGACGGCCGCCGCCGCATTGGGAAAATACCTTCCTGGCCAGGCCGGTGAAGGACAGCACCTCTCCATACCGGCTCAGCCTGTCACCAGCGGCAGCGCACAGCTCCCGCTCCGCCTCATGACTGTACTGCTCCGGCACCAGGAGGATCAACTCCCCCTGGCCCTGAGCCACATATTCGGCTATCTCCCGGAATACCAGCGCTGTCTTGCCGGCGCCGGCCCGGCCCAAGATCAAACGTACCATAGACCGATTTTACCACATACCGGTCAGGTTGTCACACAGTTTTATACTATTTCCAGGAAGGCGCAATAAGAAAATGATACAAAGCCCGCTTATTTTTCAAACAAGGTCTAGTCCTGGAACATGGGGGTAGAGAGATAGCGGTCGCCGGTATCTGGGAGCAGGGTCACGATGGTCTTGCCCTCGTTCTCCGGGCGTTTGGCCAGCTCGATGGCGGCCCAGACGGCGGCTCCGGCGGAGATGCCCACCAGCACGCCCTCCGTGCGTCCTATCTCCCGGCCTGTGGCAAAAGCGTCCTCGTTCTCCACGGGGATGATTTCATCATAGATGGCGGTGTTCAGCACATCGGGCACAAAGCCAGCGCCGATGCCCTGGATCTTATGGCTGCCAGCCACGCCCTTTGACAGCACCGGAGATGTGGCCGGCTCCACCGCCACCACCTTCACTGCCGGATTCTGCTCTTTCAGATACTCTCCTACGCCGGTGAGGGTGCCGCCGGTGCCAACGCCGGCCACAAAGATATCCACCTGCCCGTCGGTGTCCCGCCATATCTCCGGGCCGGTGGTGGCCCGATGGGCCGCCGGGTTGGCGGGATTGACGAACTGGCCGGGGATAAACGCGCCGGGTGTTGAGGCCGCAATCTCATCCGCCTTGGCGATGGCACCCTTCATGCCCTTAGCCCCCTCGGTGAGCACCAGCTCCGCGCCGTAGGCCTTCAACAGATTTCGGCGCTCCACGCTCATGGTTTCCGGCATGGTGAGGATGATTCGATAGCCCTTGGCGGCGGCCACGGCCGCCAAGCCGATGCCCGTATTGCCGGATGTGGGCTCCACAATCACGGCCCCCGGCTTCAGCTTGCCGCTGGCCTCTGCCTCCTCGATCATAGCCTTGGCGATCCGATCCTTGACGGAGCCCGCCGGATTGAAATACTCCAGCTTGGCCACGACTTTTGCCTTTAGGCCCAGCTTTCTTTCAAGATTGCTCAGCTCCAGCAACGGCGTATTTCCCACCAGCTCGGGAAAAGACTTGTAAATAGCAGACATGATACCGCATCTCCTTTTCCTATTTTTCATACCAATTAAGTATGTTTATTACTGCAGTGTTATTATACACCGATTTTCCCCTCTGTCAAGGCCAAAACCGAAAAAATTTATCGTATGCCGGATATTTCCAGAACGCTGTGATTTGAGTCGACCTCTGAGCCACGAGATAGTCGGTTTGCCGCCTGCATAAGCCGCCCGCCCGGCCGGATTTGCCGTCCATGCTCTTGGGCGATATGGCGTTCTTTCAGCAGGACCTTTCCTCCGTGGGTCTACAGATGGCTCATATTATCGCGCCGCGTGTTCGTCAGATGATCGATCATCCGTTTCCGGAGTTACTTGCCAGCGAAGTTTCATCTTTCGCAATATCAAGCTGTAGAACAGGACATACAGGACCAGCGACAAGATCATAGTGCAGAAGCACAGGGCAATGAGCGCGGTCGCGGCAGTCTCCGGTATTCCGGGGAAAAGGATCAATATGATCATGACGGCATACAGCACGAAAGTGTTCAACTTTCCATGCCACTTGGCGCTGTTTACGGAACCTTTCCGCAGGGCGATATATCCCAGCGTTCCCATGCACAGCTCTTTGCACACGAACAAGATGATCAGCCAGAGTATTGCTCTGTACCGTGATACCAGACAGCAAAACAGCGCGACCTGCGTCAGCTTATCCGCCACAGGGTCAAAGGCTTTGCCAAAATCGGAGGTCATATTGAACCGCCTTGCGATAAAACCGTCCGCTATATCGGTAACGCCGGAAAGAAGAATGACGGCTACCGCCGCATGATATTGCTCCCTGCTATAGTATAGCCAAAGAATGACAGGGATGAGCAGCAGACGAATAAAACTCAAAAGGTTGGGGATTGTCAAAATCTGATTTTTACTGAACAGTCGTTTCATAAGGTTTCCTCTTTCTCTGCCTGTATAGTTTCCATGTGGGATGCAGCCTCCCGATAAAATACATCAAGCTGTCCTAAGTAATTGGGTTTCCAGGGCTTGTTTCTGCCGCAGTAGTGGATGATGACGGAGTTACGCCGGACCCAAGCCAGATTCAGGTTTTTCTCATAGGTGGAATGCGCCTGAAACAACCGTTCCGTCATGTTGTACCGAAACGAGTCCAGGGCATATATCCTGCTCCCGTACAGGCCGCTGATGATGTCCTGATCCGGCAGAAGGAGAAGGCCCTTCCGCGCCTCAATAAAGCGGAACACATCCTCATAATTCTGCTCCCGGCGCAGAAGCGCCAGATTCATGAGCATGACGCCGGAATTGATATAGGGTCCGTTCCCATCCGCGCCCAGGCGCAGATTATTCACCTTTTGCAGGATGATCCCGGTGTGGGACGCCGCCGCAAAATAATAATCATCCATGGGCAGCTCGTAAAGCGGAACGATGGGGCCGTTCACGATGATGTCCGGGTCCAGATACAGCACCCGATCCAGCGTATCCGGCAAAAACCGGGCGGCGAAAATGCGGTAGTATATCTCTTGAGGATATCGGTCTGTGGTCGGCGCGTTGTCCAGATTCAAGCCTGTTGCTTTCACGGGGATGAGATGTCCCCGACAATGAAGCAGGCGTCTTGTGGCTTGAAAGGACGCGTCCGGGATGGCTGTATGAAGAAGATACACGTCAAAGATGCAGTCCGGGTTCGTATATAACAGCGAGTACAGCATCACATTCAGATAGGTGATATAGTTTTCATCCAGCGTGACCAAAATGTTGATTGAGTGGGTCAATGTTCTTTCTCCCTTGGCTGCGTATTCTGTTGCAATTGAGGGTATCTACACTCAGTTTTCTACAACGGCAATTCCTTTGAAGTTCTTTAAATACCGCTTTCCCAGCTTTGCCTCGGTATTACGCTCGATCAGTCCTATATCCGCAGCCTCCCATACAAAAAGTGTGCCGCTTATATTGATCACGTCAAAGACGATTTGCGGCAGGTTCGATCTGCTAAGGAAGTAGCTGACGAGCAGCATGACAACGCCGCCGCCAAGCAGAGACAGCGCCATTACCGTCTTCCTGCGTCTGGCGAGTACGAGCGAATATATTTTAAGAGCAAAGTTATCTTTGATGATCCTTTCGGCCTCCTCACGGTCATAGTCGCCAAACTCCTTGAAGTGCAGCTTGACAAACACTTCGTATCTTGGCGGAATGAGCGAAAACATGTCATTGAGCTTTTCGTTGAGGACGCCGTCCATTTTTTCGACCCGGCTGTCGCCCACATTTTGGTCGATCAGTTCTTCAAACGTATCAAAATACAGATCCACTGTCGCGCACTTATCCGCAAGTGTTACATACTTATTCAAAATAGCTTCGGACAGCTCTTTCAGTTTTCGTTTTTGCCTCATCCCCATGGCAGGCACCTCATCTTCTCATCAGGTCTTTTGATCGTTTCGCCATAACGCTTGGGGCATGTGACCTTTTCATGTTTGTCTCCCGTCAGCGGTCCAGTATCCCCATGAACTCATCACCGGTGACGGTCTCGTGTATATAGAGATATTCCGCCAGCTCGTCCAGCTTCGCCCGGTTCTCCATCAATATCTGCGCCGCCTTGTCGTGCTGTTGTTTCACCAGCGCGACCACCTGCCGGTCTATCTCCGCCTGGGTCTCGGCGGAACAGGCCAGAGATGCGTCGCCGCCAAGATACTGGTTCGTCACCGTTTCCATGGCCACCATATCGAAATCCCGGCTCATGCCGAAACGGGTGATCATGGCGCGGGCCAGCTTTGTGGCCTGCTCTATGTCGTTGGAAGCGCCTGTGGATATGGAGCCGATAGCGATCTCCTCCGCAGCCCGCCCGCCGGTGAGGGTGGCGATCTTGTTTTCGATCTCCTCCTTGCTCATCAGATAGTGGTCGCCTTCCTCCACCTGCATGGTGTAGCCCAGCGCCCCGGAGGTGCGCGGGATGATGGTGATCTTCTGGACAGGGGCGGAATCAGTCTGCTTCGCGGCCACCAGAGCGTGACCGATCTCGTGATAAGCCACAATACGCTTTTCCTTGTCTGTGAGAATGGCGTTTTTCTTCTGATACCCCGCGATAACGACCTCGATGCTCTCCTCCAGGTCGCTCTGCGTCACAAAACGCCGGCCGTCCCGGACGGCCCGCAGCGCCGCCTCATTGACGATATTGGCAAGCTCCGCGCCGCTGGCGCCGGAGGCCATACGGGCCACGCGCTCGTAGTCCACATCCTCGGCCACCTTTACCTTCTTGGCGTGGACCTTCAAAATAGCCTCCCGGCCCTTCAGGTCGGGCAGCTCCACCGGCACCCGGCGGTCAAAGCGCCCCGGACGGGTCAGCGCCGGGTCCAGGGCCTCCGGCCGGTTGGTGGCCGCCAGAATGATCACGCCGTTGTTGGCCTCGAACCCGTCCATCTCCGTGAGCAGCTGGTTCAGCGTCTGCTCCCGCTCATCGTTGCCGCCCAAACTCCCGGCATTCCGCTTCTGGCCGATGGCGTCGATCTCATCTATGAACACGATGCAGGGTGCTTTCTCCTTGGCCTGCTTGAACAAATCCCGGACCTTGGACGCGCCCATGCCCACGAACATCTCCACAAACTCCGAGCCGGACATGGAGAAAAACGGTACGTTGGCCTCGCCCGCCACGGCTTTGGCCAGCATGGTCTTGCCAGTGCCCGGAGGGCCTACCAGCAGCAGGCCCCTGGGCATGGACGCGCCGATCTCCTTGTACTTGTCCGGGTTGTCCAGATAGTCCACGATCTCCTGCAGATTCTCCTCCGCCTCGTCCACGCCCGCCACATCGGAGAAGAGGATGCCGTCAGAGCTTTTCACATAGATCTTGGCGTTGGACTTGCCCATGTTGAACATCATGGAGTTGCCGCCGGCCCGCTCCATGAGCTTCTTGCTCATGAACTGCCCCAGAAGAATGAATATACCGATGGGCAGGACCCAACTCAGCAGAAAGCTGAGGATAGGCGACGTCTGCTCCACGATCTCGCTGGAAAACACCGCTCCCGCGTCATGCAGCCGCTCCACCAATCCCAAGTCGGAAATGAGGCCGGTCTTGTATACCTGACTTTCTTCCTTATCTGTGAAAACGATCTGGTTGCTCTCTATCTCCACACGACCGATGTTCTGCTCCTCCGTCATGGTCATAAAGGTACCATAGTCCACCTCCTGGACCTGCCGCTGAGCTAACCGCGGCATGGCAATGAGGTTGAACAGCAGCAGCGCCGCCAACACGATGCCGTAATAGAAATACAGCGGCTTCTTGGGCTTTTTCACTTCGTTCATTGCGATCTCTCCTTTATGGGTCAGACTGCCTCGTCCGTACCCTTGTACCGGCCCGTTGTTCTTGCCGTTTACGCTGTTTGCGGGTTTTCATTGCGAAGTAAAGCGCTATTCCCAGTATACCTATGATCAACAGCGCCAGGAAAGCGCCTGCGAGGATACAAGCCGCCGCCAAACCAATGCGCAGCACATTGACGACAATACCCGGATTGGCGAGGATCAATCCCCCGAGCACCAAAAGCAAGGCCGCAATGCCGGCCGCAATAATAAAGACGCCTATCAGAAAACCTATCATCGTTCATACCTCCCTGCGATCCGTCACTCACGCCGCCAGCACCTTCTCGCGCCCTCGCGTTCCAGGGCGGGCGCTGTCTAATCCCGGGTGCTGTTGTCATCCTCCGGCTCCGCGTCCTCCGGGGCGGCGGTCTGGGCCATAGCGCGGGCATGGGCGCTGGAGCTTTCCACGGTGCGGATGGCGTCCCGGATGGCGGCGAGGTCCGCCGACGTCATATTCTCCGGTTTGGCTTTCAGCACCAGCTTGCGCAGGGCGGCCACGTCCGTCTTGACGCGCTTTTTCTCCTCTTTTTCCAGACGCTTACCGGTCTTGCGCAGGGCGTCCTCCGCCTGAAACATGGCCTGGTTGGCCTCATTGGTCACATCCATGCTCTCCCGGCGCAGAGAGTCCTGCTCGGCATACTGCTCCGCGTCCCGGATGGCCTGCTCGATCTCTTCGTCGGACATCTTTTCATTGGCGCTGATGGTGATGGACTGCTCCTTGCCCGTATCCAGGTCTCTGGCGGAGACTTTCAAAATGCCGTTTGCGTCAATGTCAAAGGTCACCTCGATCTGTGGCACGCCCGCAGGGGCCCGCTTGATGCCGCCCAGCTTGAACTTGCCTATGGTCTTGTTGTCCTTCGCCATGGGCCGCTCGCCCTGCAGAACGTGTATTTCAACGCTTCGCTGGAAGGGCGCCGCCGTGGAAAACACCTGGGAGTAGTGGATGGGAAGCGTGGAGTTGCGATCCACCAGCCGGGTGGCCACGCCGCCCACCGTCTCGATAGACAGGCTCAGAGGCGTCACGTCCAGAAGGAGGATGCTTGTCCCTGACCCCGCCAGTGTCATGGAACCGCCGGAGAGGGTGTCACCCTGCACCGCCGCGCCCTGGGCCACGCACTCATCGGGGTTGATATTCTTGGAGGGGAGAATCCCTGTAAGAGTCCGCACCTTTTCCTGTACGGCGGGAATGCGGGTGGAGCCGCCCACCAGCAGCACCCGGCCCAGCTCCGAGGGCGCGATGCCCGCGTCGTTCAAGGCGTTCTGAACGGGGAGGGCCGTCCGCTCCACCAGATCCCGGGTCAGCTCGTTGAATTTGGCGCGGGTGAGATTGGTCTCAAAGTGGATCATGCCGTCCTTCCCCTGGGCCAGATAGGGCAGGGAGATGTGGGCGTTCTCCGCGCCGGACAGCTCCTTTTTCGCCTGCTCCGCCGCCTCCCGCACACGCTGTACAGCCGCAGGGTTCTTACGCAGGTCCACCTTGTGGGTCCGGCCTATCTCGTCCAGGAGGTAGTCTCTGACCCGTGCGTCAAAGTCATCGCCGCCCAGGTGGTTGTCGCCGTTGGTGGCCAGCACCTCGATGACGCCCTCGCCAATCTCGATGATGGACACATCGAATGTGCCTCCGCCCAGGTCGTAGACCATGATCTTCTGGGCCGCGCCGTTGTCCAGTCCGTAGGCCAGCGCCGCGCTGGTGGGCTCATTGATGATCCGCAGCACGTTCAGCCCCGCGATGCGTCCGGCGTCCTTGGTGGCCTGGCGCTGGATGTCATTGAAGTAGGCGGGGACCGTGATCACAGCGTCCGTCACCTTCTCGCCCAGGTAGGCTTCCGCGTCCTGACGGAGCTTGCGCAGGATCATGGCGCTGATCTCCTGGGCGGTGAAATACTTCCCGTCTATGTTGATGCGCCAATCCGTGCCCATGTGCCTCTTCACGGAGCTGATGGTCCGGGCGCTGTTGACAGCGGCCTGCCGCTGGGCCGCCTCGCCCACCAGCCGCTCGCCGTCCTTTGTGAACGCCACCACGCTGGGCGTGGTGCGTCCGCCCTTATCATTAGGGATAACAACGGGCCTTCCGCCCTCCACCACGCACACACAACTATTGGTGGTGCCAAGGTCGATTCCGATCGCTTTTGCCATTGCACATTTCCTTTCGTCTATATGATTTCCAGTATCTTCCCGCTTTCGCTGCCGGACAGATATCTTGGATGACAGAGCCGCAGATCGCGGCTCAAAGGTTCTTCTTTGCTGCTTGATCTTTCAAGAAAAAGCATCAAATGCATCTGAACATGCCGCAGTAGCCGCAGCATAATTGGGCGGCGCATAGGCCCAGACACAGCTTGGGCAGATCCATGGCCTGCATGTTGAAGCCATGGGCGTTGCGCTCGTATGTCTGTCCCGTCTGCCGGAACTGCTGTAAAAGCTGGCGATAGGTGCGGTCATTGGGATTCATCTGCACGGCCCGCTGCATCTGGTCCATCGCCTGGACGGTGTTGCCCAGGCCGTGATTGGCCAAGGCGCTGAGATAGTACCACCGGGCGTTCCTGCCTGTGCTGGGGATGCGGGTCAGAATGTCGATGGCCTCCTGATACCGGCCCGCGTTGATATAACTGATGACGCTTTGTATCTCCGGGCTGTCTCCCGCTTGGGGCTGGGGCCGGGTGCTGGCCTGTTGCTGCTGCCCGGCTCCGCCAAATCCGAAGCCGAAGAAGTCGTCAAAACCAAAGCCCCAGTCGTCGCTGGCCCAACCTCCCGGACCGCGATACTGGCCCTGGCTTTGCTGTTGGTTGTAAGACTGCCGCTGTTGCTGCTGTTGTGCCTGCTGCTGTGCCTGCTGCTGCGCCCGCCGTGCGGCGTATTTCTCCGGGTTCATCACCATGTCATACGCCTCGTTGATCTCGTTCATCTTCCGGGCGGCATCGGGGTCGTCGGGGTGCAGATCAGGGTGGTATTCCTTGGCCATGCGCCGGTATGCCCTTTTCACCTCGTCCTGGCTTGCCCCCTGGGGAACGCCGAGCACTTTATAGGGATCGTCTATCATGTCTTTTCCTTCCTCCTGTCCGGCTGTGTTCCCTGGTTGAACTTGATCCACAGCCCGGAGTAAAGAATGTTTCGCAAAAGGTGGATGTCCTGCACCAGGGGAAGCTCTTCAAAGGCCTGGGACGCCTGACCCAATATCACAGTCAGCGTGGAGCGGAACGTTACGGGGTCCACGTCCATCTCCGCCAGGGGGTTGTAATTTCCGCGCTTGCGGTCCCGCTCCCGGTCCACCATGGCGTCGGCCAGATATATGTACCGGCCCAAACCGTTTCCGAGGGCGCGGAGATGCTTCTCCCAGCGGTCGTCCTCCAGCACGAAGATCTCCTCCATGAGCCGCCCAAAGCACTTTGCTGCGGCGTCAGGGTCCGGCGTTTTGGCCGTCTCGATTTGGGACAGCCCCGCCAGTGACTGCTCTATGGCCCGGCACTTCTCCGGCCACAGCGCCTTGACCTTCCCGTAAGGTGTTTTCAGCCGGGCGGCATACAGCTTTCCATATAATTTCCGTTCATCCTGCCAGTCATCCAAGCACTTGAAGTAGGCCAGGACTACCGTTATGTCCGCCGCGTACTCTGTGCAGCGGTTTGTCATATAATCGTGCGCTTTCCATGGATGAGGCAGACAGCGGAGCTTTCCCTCCTGCTCCTCCGGCTCGTATAGGGAGGACAGGAGCAAAATCAAAAAGGTCAGATCGTATGTCAGCCCCATCTGTGCCCACATACCGTACCGCTTGCCCAGCGTCCGGCACAGCCCACAGTAGACCGCCCGATATCGGGTCTGTTCTTCCTCCGACAGATCATTCAAATTGGCCTGCACATATCCGAACATACGCTGCCCCCATCACTGCTCTACCGCAGCTGTTAGCTTCTTGGATATCCGAATAAACTCCCGCATATCCTCCGGACCGACCCGCTCCAGGATCAGCTCCGTTTTGTCTATGACCTGTTCGATCATCCGCTGTATCCAGGTCCTGCCCAATTTTGTGAGCGCGATGACCGTTTTTCTGCCGTCCTGCTCAGATGGCTTACGGGTGACAAATCCGTCCTTCTCCATCTTTCTCAGCATAGCGGCGACCCTGGCTCTGCTCACGTTCATGGCCCGTGCGATGTCACAGGGGAACACCTCTCCCTCCGCATCATTCAGATACGCCAGCACAAACCCGGTGCCCCGGTTCACTTCGTCCATCTTGGAGAAAAAATCCCTTGGGATACAGCTGCACATCTCCTTCATGATCGCTATTGCCTCGTCTCTTCTTGTCATCATGCCGCTCCTTCCCGTAAAAGCCGAAATATGGTTCGATCTCATTTTTGTTAATGGTGTTAATTATAATAGCGTCTCCATTCGCTGACGTCAAGCGGCGAATGCTTCATTTTACAGATGGTTCATATTATCGTCACACAAACAAGCAGGATCGACCGCCTAAAGGCAGCCGGTCCGCTACAAGGCTCCATTTATCGCGCATGCGCGTTTGGGAGGCCTTCAACCCCGCATCCCATGGCTGCTGACGCTTGTCACCGCCTTCACCGGCCAGTTTCTCTCCCGCTTTGAGGGGGTCCTGGCTGCTGCGGCGCTGACGGCCTCACGGATGCCGGCGTCGCCGTCATCTGCGGCGTATCCCTGAACGGTGCCGGCTGGTTTGCCGCGTTACAATGTGATAAACTGGGAACAAGACAGCGGAATACAGATTCTTATTTCGGAAATTATTCGTCTTATTTGGTATCTGAATAGTTACTTAAGGAACCTCTGAAAATTCCACTTACTCTGGATTCAAGCTGCATCTGCGCATTTTTTAAGCGGCTTTGACGGCTGAATCCAGAGTAAGTGGAATTATTCAGAGGCTCCCTAATGTTTTAGACCAAAAAATCGCACCTTTTATCCAAGCGCAAACAGAGCGATGATATCAGGCATTATTTCCTGTAAAACAGGATACCCAGAGTCCCAGGACCGCAGTGGCAGGACACCGTACAGCCTGCCCGGGTATGGATGATCTCGTCAAAATCGCCCATCTGGCGCACGGCCGCCTCCGCAGCCTCCCGGCACTCCTGGCTGACACCGGAATCGGTTATGAATATCCGCCGGGTATCCACGGTGGACATATCCTCCAGCCGGTCCTCTACATAGGCGGTGAGGCAGTCGACCATCTTCCCCCGGTATTTTTTGCCCACGTCCATGGCCCCGTCCTTAACGAAAATACAGGGATGCAGCTTCAAAATATTCGCGCCGATGGCCGCCAGAGGCGTACAGCGTCCGCCCTTTCGCAGATACTCCAGGGTATCCACCACAAAGCTCACATCCAGCTTCTCCCGTCGGGCCTCCAGCTCTCTATGAATATCCGCCGCGTCTATCCCGGCGGCAGCCATCTCGCAGGCGTCCAGCACCAGATGTCCAATACCGGTTGAGAGGTTCCGGCTGTCCACTACATATACATTCCCCAGCTCCTGGGCCGCCAGACAGGCGTTCTGATAGCAGACGGACATCTCCGAGCTGATGGTGAAGTGGATGACCGCATCGTATTCCTCCAAAAGCGGCGCGAAGACATCCAGATATTCCTGCATGTTTACCGCCGCAGTGGACCCTAGCTGACCGCTGGCCGCGATCCTTTCATAAAGCTGGTCTGGAACGATATCCACACCGTCCAGATAGCTCTCCCCCGCGCAGTTCACCGTCAGCGGCACGATGGTTATGCCGTATTTTTCCACCAGCTCCGGTGTCAGATCGCAGGTGCTGTCTGCGCATACCTTGATGTTCATATCCATGCCTCCTTTGATTTGTCTATAAATGATAGACTGATCGTTGTCAAACCGAACGTCAAAATTCTCTGTAAACAGGCATACGGATGCCTTGTAATCCCGCAAGCGGTCAATCAGCGCCAGGAGCTTGCCGCGTTTGGGCCTTCCGCGTTGCCCCGGTGCGTTCATCAGCTCTGGGTTTTCCTGATGCCAGTCGGATGAAAGCGTCATAGCTGCTGATTCCGGCAAGAATACCGGCGGCACGGCCGGATGGTATGTGCGATATGATTTCTTTGGGTGCCTGCTCGATATTGAGATGATGTCCCTCGTGGCCGTCCTGTCCGCCGGCCTTGCGCCCGGTAGATTCCCGGAGACTCTTTGGCTTCGGCTTCTTGTACCCGTCCGAGGATGGCGGCTTCGAGCTGTTGCGCGAGTTCTTGTTCAGGCGCTCAAGCAGTTCTTCGATTCTGCGGTTCTGTTCTTCTACAGTCCGAGTAAGAC
>CAZVRP010000012.1:0-28885 GCA_964630255.1 uncultured Oscillospiraceae bacterium
ATTGTTATGCCGTGCCGGCCGCACAAGCGATGCAAAAGAATCAAGGTACAAACAGCCGCCGGAATGCTGGAAAAAAACGTTCGCATGTGATATGATAAGGACGTATAGGATTCAAAGGAGAACGGACTATGGCAGTCATCAACATACTCTCCCCCCATGTGGCGGATATGATCGCCGCCGGCGAGGTGGTGGAGCGGCCAGGCAGCGTGGTGAAGGAGCTCATGGAAAACGCCTTGGATGCCGGGGCGAAGAATGTGACCGTGGAGATACGGGGCGGCGGGGCCACCTATATCCGGGTGACAGACGACGGCTGCGGCATGGCGCCGGAGGACGCGGGCAACTGCTTTTTGCGCCACGCCACCAGCAAGCTGGAGGACGAGCGGGGCCTGGAGGCCATTGCCACCATGGGCTTTCGTGGCGAGGCTCTGGCGGCCATATCCGCCGTCAGCCGGGTGGAGCTTCTCACCCGGCGGGCGTCGGACGAGACGGGCACCTATGTATCCGTGGCGGGAGGCGATATCTTGGATATGCGCCAGACAGGCTGCCCCAAGGGCACGGACTTCACCATTCGGGACATCTTCTATAACACCCCGGCCCGGCTCAAGTTCATGAAGTCCGACCGGACGGAGGGAGCCTGGTGCGTCCAGCAGGCGCTGCGGGTGGCCCTGGGCCGGCCGGAGGTGTCCGTGCGGTGCATCCGGGACGGAAAGGAGGAGTTCTTCACCCCGGGGGACGGCCGGGAGGACTCCGCCGTGTACGCTCTGCTGGGCCGGGAAACGGCTTTGACCATGCTCCCGGTGAAGGGGGAGAACGAGGGCGTTTCCGTCACGGGCTTCGTGGGATCCCCTGCCGCGGGACGGGGGAACCGGGCCATGCAGTTTTTCTTCGTCAACGGCCGGGTCATCCGGTCCCAAAGTCTCCAGGCCGCCGTGGAACAGGCCTATAAAAATACCATCATGGTGGGGCGCTTTCCCGCCTGTGTGATCTATATAGTCCTGAATCCCGGAGCGGTGGACGTGAACGTCCACCCCACGAAAAACGAGGTCAAATTTTCTTCGGAAAAGCGGGTGTTCGACGCGGTGTACTACAGTGCCCTGAGCGCCGTCCAGGGCCAGCGGGATACCCTGGAGATGAGCCTGTCCCGGGGTACGGAAAAGAAGCTGGCCCCCCGGCGGGCGGCCCCGTCAAAGGCGCCGCCCGCCCCGGACGTGAGACCGGAGCAGATGGCTATGGAGCTGCACAGCGCACCCGTGACCTACGGAATCGGAGCCAACGTCACCTATACCCCACCCCGGCGCACCAGTTATCGGCCCGCCCCGGTCAATCCATTCGCCCAGCCTGACCCGGTGAAGGAGCCGGCCACGCCGGCGACCCGGACCCGGACGGCGGAGAAGGCCGCCCCGGTCCGACCCGCCGCCGCCCCACAGGCTGCGGGTCCTGTCCGCCTGGCGGGGGAGGTGCTGCGGACGTATATCATCGCGGAGAGGGACCAAGAGGTGCTCATAATCGACAAGCACGCCGCCCATGAGAGGATGGTGTTCGACGCGCTGAAGGCTCAGGGCCGGCAGATCATGAGCCAGACGCTTCTGACGCCCCAGGCATGGCGGCCGGACAGGGAATCCATGGAGGCTCTGGAGGCCAACGGCGAGCTGCTGGCGCAGCTGGGCTTTGAGCTGGAGCCGTATGGAGAGGACGATGTGATCGTCCGGGCCGTGCCGGACCGGCTGGACCCGGCTCAGACGGTGGCGGCGCTGGAGGAGATATGCGAAAAGCTCAAGAGGGGCAGCCGGGATCTGGGCTGGGACGGCGCTTTGCAGACCGTGGCCTGCAAAGCCGCCATCAAGGCCGGATGGGATACGGACCCTGCGGAGCTGCAGGTTCTGGTGGACAAGGTGGCCTCAGGCCAGATCAAATACTGCCCCCATGGCCGGCCGGTGGCTGTGACGCTGACGAAAAAGGAGCTGGACCGCCAGTTTGGGCGCATCCAATAAGGGAGGATATATGAAGATCGAATTTACCGACGAGCAGCTGACCCTGGTGAAGGAAGTGCTGGCGGAGTATGCCGAGATATGCTACCAGGAGATGTTCGATTACAAGAGGGTGGCCGTGGACGCGGACGACAAGATCGTGGCCGACGAGTACAACGCTCTGGCGGAGGCGGAGGAGGCCCAGTTCCAGAAGGTGAAGGGCCTTCTGTCCTATGTGGAGCGGTATGAGGCGCTGATGCGGGATGTGTGATCTGGTGGTGGTCACCGGCCCTACCGCCACGGGCAAGACCGCCCTGGGGGTGGCGCTGGCCCGGCTGCTGGACGGGGAGGTGGTCTCCGCCGACTCCATGCAGATCTACCGGGGCATGGACATCGGCACCGCCAAGCCCACCGCCGCAGAGATGAGGGGCGTGCCCCACTATATGATCGACGTGGCGGACCCCGGGGAGAGCTTTTCCGCGGCGAAGTATGCCCGGATGGCCTCCGCCTGCGTGGAGGATATCCTGGCCCGGGGCAGACGCCCCATCGTGGTAGGGGGCACGGGCCTTTATATAGACGGCCTGCTCCGGGGCACAGAGTATGCCGCCGCGCCCTCCGACCCGGCGCTGCGCCGGGCCGTTGAGATAGAGTATGACCGCCTGGGGGGCGAGACCTTTCGGAAAAAGCTGGCGGCGGTGGACCCGGATCGGGCGGCGCTGTTGCACCCAAGGGACAAGAAGCGGCTGGTGCGGGCCTGGGAGGTCTATGCGCTGACCGGCCGGACCATCACCTGGCACGACGAGACATCGAAAAAGGCCGAGCCCCGGTATACGTCTTTCATTGTGGCGCTGGATTTTGCCCGCCGGGAGACGCTGTATGAGCGCATCGACGCCCGGGCCCGGGCCATGTTTGAGCGGGGCTTGGCGGAGGAGGTACGCGCCCTTCTGGCGGCCGGACTGGACGCGGGGTGCACCGCCATGCAGGCCATCGGCTACAAAGAGGTGGCCCAGTACCTGGCGGGACAGTGTACGCTGGCGGAGGCGGTGGACCGGGTATGCAGGGCATCCCGCCGCTATGCCAAGCGACAGCTCACTTGGCTTCGGGCCCGGGAGGGCATCCGATGGGTCCGCTGGGAAAATCAGCCGGATATGGCTGCCGCTCGACAGCTTTCGACGGAAATTGTCAGTCCAAAAGCCGTAAAATAGGCATCGTACAGCGAATTTGTACAAAATAACTATTTTATGGCGCGGCAGACTGTGATACAATATTATTTAAATTTGTTCATGTTATTTCTGCGCTGCCGTGCCCGGAAGGGATGGAACAGATGCAGAAAATCCAAAATCTTCAGGACAGTTTTTTGAACCAGGCGCGCCGGGAGCGGCTCATGGTGACGGTGATTCTCGTCAACGGATTTCAGCTCCGGGGCGTGATACGGGGCTTTGACGCTTTCGTGGTGATCGTCGATTCCGACGGCAAGCAGCAGATGATCTACAAGCATGCCATCTCCACGGTCGTTCCGGCCCATGCCTTGACGCTGACGGAGGAACCGATCTGATTTGAAGAGCGCCGATGCCCTCATAAAAAGCATCTCCCTGCTGGCCTTTCTGGCCATGGCAGCCTACCTGGGGGTGTATATATTCAACCGAGTCGTGGACCCGGTGCAGACCGCCCTTGTGGTCACGGCGTCTGTGTCCGACTCCTCGCCCATGTCCGGGCTGGTGGTCCGGGATGAGCTGGTGATTCGCAGCAATGAGCAGTACATAGACGTGGTCGCCGCCAACGGGGCCAAGGTGTCCGCCGGCGAAGCGGTGGCGGTGGCATACGGTTCGGAGGAGGCTCTGGAACGGGCTTCCCGCCTCCGCACTCTTTCCGAGGAGATCGAGGAGGTGTCGGCCGCTTTGTCTCAGACCGACATCGTCCAGGTGACGGGGGATCGGGAGCAGTCTATTTTCAGCGCTATGACCGAATTGTCCTCCAGCCTGCGGAGCGGGGATCTGTCCGGCGTGGAGACCCAGGAGAACACCCTGGCGAGCCTGATCTTCTTAACGGATGCCGGCTCCAGCGCCACGGAGGAATACCTCCAAGAGCTGCAGGCCGATTATGACCGGCTGATGCAGACCAGCGAGGGGGATACCACCGAGGTGACCGTGGGGGAGAGCGGGACGTTTTCCACCGTGTTGGACGGCTATGAGGGCTTGAACCCGGATTATGCGGGCCAGCTCTCCCCCAGCGGGCTGCGGGAGATCATCGACGCCGACCGGGTGGTGGAAAGCAACTCTATCGGTAAGCTCATTACCTCCTATGACTGGTACTATGCGGCCATCGTATCGGAGCAGGACGCCCGGACCATGGTGGCCGGCTCGACGGTGAAGCTGTCCTTCGGCCGGTATTATGACGGCGAGCTGAACGCGGAGATAGAACTCGTCGGCCAGGCGGAGGGCTCGGAGCAGGTGGTCCTGTTCCGCATTGAAAAAGGCCTGGTGGACATGCTGGCCGTTCGGGCGGTATCGGCGGAGCTGATCTATGAGGAATACACGGGTCTTCGGGTGCCGCTGCGGGGCCTGTACCGCTATTACGCGGGTTATATGTGGGACGCGGACGCCCAGACCCTGTCTGAGGGCGGGACCGTGACACTCAGGTTGGGCGACGGGGTCTATGAGGCAACGGTGTCCGAAATCGGCTCTGCCAGCGCCGTGGGCGATCTGCCGGAGGGCGTGGAGGCGGGCAGCGAGGAGGACGACCGCCCCCGGCGGCGGCTGGTGGTGTTCTGCTGGCCCTGGGAGGAAGATGCGGGACCGCCTGATTCCTCTGCTGGCGGCGGAACAGTGACCGTTTCAGACAGCGGAGAGGCGCTGGCTGTGACCAACTACTATGACTACCGGACTGTGATCGAGGGCAGAGAGGACCTGCCGGACAGCGATCCGGACAAATGGAACGTGCCGGACAGGCTGTGTGTGTTCACCATGACCGGCATGCAGGCTGAGCGGAAGCTGGTGGAGCTGGTCTACGCCGGAGAGGAATACTGCCTTCTGTCCTCCTCCGGGGACGACGCGCTTCGTGAAGGAAACGAGGTCATTGTACAGGCCGACGGTCTGTACAACGGCCGGGTGTTTCAGTGAGGACGAGGACATGGAACTGACCATCGAACAGCGTATCGCTATCGTGCGGGAAAATATAGACCGGGCGGCAGACGGCCGGGCCGTGACATTGGTGGGCGTGGCCAAGACAAAACCCGCGGAGCTGGTGGCTCGGGCCATCCGGGCGGGGGTGACCGCCGTGGGGGAGAATTACGTCCAGGAGTTCCGGGACAAGAGCGCCGCCGGCGCCTATGAGGGAGCGCAGGTGCATATCATCGGCCACTTGCAGAAAAATAAGGTGAAGTATGTGGCGGGAAAGGTGGATCTCATCCAGTCGGTGGATTCTCCGGCGCTGCTGGAGACTGTGTCCAGCAGAGCATCGGCTCTTGGGACGGTGCAGGATGTGCTGCTGGAGGTGAATATCGGCGCCGAGGCGGGAAAGACCGGCGCGGCGACCGAGACGCTGGAGGACCTGTTCTATATGGCGGCCGGGCTTGACGGCGTGCGGGTGCGGGGACTCATGGCCATCCCTCCGGCAGAAAATTCCAGGGCCTATTTTGCGCCGATGTACCACCTTTTTGTTGACAACAGAGCAAAAAAATACGATAATGTCACCATGGACATTTTATCTATGGGTATGTCTGACGACTATGAGGACGCGATCAAAGAGGGCGCGAACATGGTCCGCGTCGGCTCTTTCATTTTCGGACCCCGGAACTATATATGAAGCGGAGGCACATCATGGGTTTTTTAGATGAGCTGAAAAAGCTGACAAAGCCGTATGAGGATGAGGACGCGTTTTTTGACGAGGAGGCGCCCGAGGAGGACGACGATCCTACTGTCGTCGCGCCCCGGTCTGAGCGCAGGGAGCGGCGCAATCCGTTTGAGGAGAGCCCCGCCAGCCCGGGTGACTTTGAGGAGCGGGCCGTGGCCAAAAAGGACAACAAGGTGGTGAATATCCACACCACCACCGCTGTGCAGGTGGTGCTCAGCAAGCCGGAGCGTTTCGAGCAGGCGGCGGAGATCGCCGACCATCTGCGGGAAAAGCGCACCGTGGTCATGAATCTGGAGACCACCAACAAAGATGTGGCCCGCAGACTGGTGGATTTTCTATCCGGCGTGGCCTATGCCAACGACGGCAAAATCAAAAAGGTCGCCATTAATACATATATAATTACACCATACAACGTGGACATTATGGGCGACCTGATAGACGAGCTGGAGAACAACGGGGTTTATATCTGAGCGCGGCGAGCCGCGTACAGCAATGAGAAAGGATAGGGTTCGGATATGATAACAGCGCAGGATATTCAGGAGAAAGCATTTGAAAGAGCGGTAAAAGGCTATAATATGGCTCAGGTGGACGAGTTCCTAGATGAGCTGGCGGCGGACTTCACTGCCCTGAGCAAGGAAAACGCCTCCCTGAAGGGCAAGCTGCGGGTGCTGGTGCAGAAGGTGGACGAATACCGTCAGACCGAGGATTCCATGCGCCTGGCGCTGCTGTCCGCGCAGAAGATGAGCGCCCAGATCGAGTCAGAAGCCCGGGAGAAGGCCGACGCCACCGTGGCCGAAGCCAAGGACTACGCCAACCGTCTGACCCAGAAGACCGCCGATAGCATAGCCAACGAAGAGGCCAAGCTGGAGGAGGCCAAAAAGGCCACCGATCGCTTCTTTGAGCACATGCGCACCGTGTGTGAAAAGCAGATAGAGTTTTATGAAAAGCTCAGCCAGATGCAGTTGGTTGGCGGCGATGAACCCGCCAAGGCCCCCGCCCAGGCCAAGGAGCCGACTCCCGCCCAGGCCAAGACCAAGGAGCCGGCGCCCGCCAAAGGACGGAGCAAGGCGGCCAAGGAGCTGGAGGTGGAAAAGACCGTCCGCAGCATTGAGGCATCCGCCAATGAGGCGGCCCTGGCCGAGCCGGAGGACCCGGAAAAACTGGAGGTGGATCCGGACCTGCCCGAGGAGGAAGAGGAGCCCACCCGCCTGTATCCCGCCGGCGGTCAGCCCCAGAAGAAGAAAAAGCGCAGCTTTGACGATTTCCGCTTTGACGACGACATTTGACCTTGATTTTTAGGGCGGAGCGGCAGCTCCGCCCTTGCAAACTGTTTATTGTTTTGAATTTAGATTATTTTAATTTTAGTCTTGGAGAAAATCATCATGCCCACCGACTACAACGCCACAGTCAACCTTCCCAAAACCGAGTTCCCCATGCGCGCCGGCCTGCCCAAACGGGAGCCGGATATGCTCAAGGCATGGGAGGATATGGATCTGTACCATGAGATGCTGAAAAAAAACGAGGGCAGACCGCTGTTCATCCTGCACGACGGCCCTCCCTTTTCTAACGGCAGCCTGCATATGGGCACCGCCCTGAACAAGTGCCTCAAGGACTTCATTAACCGCTACAAGTCCATGGCCGGATACCAGGTGCCCTACACTCCCGGCTGGGATAACCACGGCATGCCCATCGAGTCCGCCATCATCAAGGAGCAGAAGCTCAACCATAAGGCCATGAGCGTGTCGGAATTCCGTACCGCCTGCCAGGCATACGCCGAGCACTATCTGGACGTGCAGCGCCGGGGCTTCAAGCGCCTGGGAGTACTGGGGGACTGGAACAGGCCCTATAAGACCATGGACCCCAAATTCGAGGCTCAGGAGGTCAAGGTCTTCGGGCGAATGTACGAGAAGGGCTACATCTACAAGGGCAAAAAGCCCGTGTACTGGTGTCCGAAGGATGAGACGGCCCTGGCCGAGGCGGAGATCGAGTATTCCGAGGACGAGTGCCAGTCCATCTATGTGAAGTTCAAGGTCGCGGACGACCAGGGCAAGCTGGGACAGTACTGCGATCTGGACGACCTCTACTTCGTTATATGGACCACCACCACCTGGACCATCCCCGGCAACCAGGCCATCTGCCTGAACGGAGATCTCGACTATGTGCTGGCCAAGCAGCCCAACGGCGAGGTGTATATCATCGCCCGGGACCTGGCGGAGAACCTCCGTAAGGTGATGAGTCTGGACAGCTTTGAGATCCTGACCGAGATGAAGGGCGCGGAGTTTGAGCTCATGACCGCCAAGCATCCCCTCTTTGACCGGGAGAGCGTCGTCATCCTGGGCGACCACGTCACGCTGGATGCCGGCACCGGCTGCGTCCACACCGCCCCCGGCCACGGCCAGGAGGACTATGAGGTCTGCCGGAGGTACGACCAGTCCGGCAAGACGAATATCGGCATCCTGGTGCCTGTGGACGACCGGGGCCGGATGAACGAGCTGGCCGGGCCCTATGAGGGATTGACCACCGACGAGGCCAATCAGAAGATTTTCGCGGATCTGCTGTACTGCGGCGCTCTGGCCGCCAGCGAGACCATCACCCACCAGTACGCCCACTGCTGGCGCTGTCACAGCCCCATCCTCTACCGGGCCACCGACCAGTGGTTCTGCTCCGTAGATGCTTTCAAGGAGGACGCCGTCCGGGCTGCCCGGAAGGTGAAGTGGAACCCCGAGTGGGGCGCGGACCGGATGGAGAGCATGATCCGGGAGCGGGCCGACTGGTGCATCAGCCGCCAGCGTCGGTGGGGCCTTCCCATCCCGGTGTTCTATTGCGGCGACTGCGGAAAGCCTGTGTGCACCCCGGAGACCATTGAGTCTGTCTCCGCTGTTTTTGGCGAAAAAGGCTCCAACGCCTGGTTCGATATGAGCGTGGAGGAGCTGCTCCCCGCAGGCTTCACCTGCCCCCACTGCGGCGGCAAGGTGACGGAAAAGGAGACCGACACCCTGGACGGGTGGTTCGATTCCGGCTCCACCCACGTGGCCTCCATGGAACTGGACGCCCCCGGCGTCTGGCCCGCCGATCTGTATTTGGAGGGCGGCGATCAGTTCCGAGGCTGGTTCCAGTCTAGTCTTCTGACCAGCGTGGCCACCCGGGGCGAGGCCCCTTACAGGAGTGTGCTGTGCCACGGCTGGACTGTGGACGGCGAGGGCCGGGCCATGCACAAGAGCCTCGGAAACGGCGTGTCCCCCGATGAGCTGACGGAAAAATACGGCGCAGACCTGTGTCGGCTGTGGGCCGCCAGCGCCGACTTCCGGCTGGATATGCGCTGCTCCGACAAGATCTTCAAGCAGCTTTCGGATAAGTACCTCAAGATCCGCAACACCGCCCGGTTCATCCTGGGCAATCTGGACGGCTTCGATCCCAACGCCGACCTGGTGGACTTGGAGCAGATGCTGCCCCCGGACCGCTGGGCCCTGAGCCGGGTCAACGCCTTGGCGGAGAAGTGCCTGGCCAGCTATGACAAATATGAATTCTGGTCCGTTACCTATGCCATCCACAACTTCTGCGTGGTGGATATGTCCAACATCTACCTGGACATCGTGAAGGACCGGCTGTACTGCGAGGCCAAGGGCAGTCTGCCCCGTCGCAGCGCCCAGACCGCCATCTGGTATGTACTGGACGCCATGGTGCGGCTGCTGGCCCCCATTCTGGCCTTCACCGCCAACGAGATATGGTTGTCCATGCCCCATCGGGCGGCGGATGACAGCCGGAACGTGATGCTCAACGATATGCCCCCCGTCCGGGAGGATTGGAAGCTTTCGGAGGACGACGCCCGGTTCTGGGAGGACAGCCTGCGTCTGCGAAATGACGTGAACAAGGCCCTGGAGCTGGCCCGTGCGGACAAGATCATCGGCAAGCCCCTGGATGCCAAGGTGACCATCCATGTGGGCCATGAGGCCAAGGAGGTCATGGACCGGGTGGCCGCCCAGCACCTGGAGGCGTTCTTCATCGTCTCCGAGGCGGAGCTGGCGGAGGGAGCCGGTCCCGGCTGGGCCGGCGTTGAGGTGCCGGGCGTGAATATCGAGGTGACCCCCTCCCAGGCGCCTAAATGCCCCCGTTGCTGGACCCACAGCTACAGCGTGGGCAGCGATGAGACGTACCCCGAGCTGTGCGCCCGCTGCGCCCGGGCCCTGAAGTATACGCCCGGAGAGTGAGACGCCCTCCCGGCGACCAGATAGACAGTAGGAGGAACGACCAGTGATCTATGCCATTGCTGCCGCGCTGGTCCTGGTGCTGGACCAGGCGGTGAAATTCTGGACCACCAAGAATATTTTGCTGGACGCCACTGCGGACGCGTGCGTTGACCTGATCCCCAAGGTCGTCCACATGACCAATGTCCACAACTATGGCGCCGCTTTCAGCATCCTGGAAAACGCCAGGTGGCTGCTCATAGCGGTGTCGGTGCTGTTTGTGATCGGCATCATCGTCCTCATCAACCTGGAAATCATCCACACGCCTTTCGGCAAGTGGACGTCTGTGCTGGTGGTGGCCGGCGCCATCGGCAACTGCTTCGACCGGATATTATACGGCTATGTGGTGGACATGTTTGAGCTGGAGCTGTTCAGCTTCCCCGTGTTCAATGTGGCGGATATCTTCATTACCGTATGCGGGATACTGTTCTGTATCCATGTGATCGTGTACCGGGAGCCTGCGGAGGTAGTGGCTGCCAATGAGTCTGAGCGGGCCCATCGCCGCCGGGAGGCCCGGGAAGAGAAGGTCAGGAACGACCCCTATGCCGCCATCCCTCACCGGGGTGCGCACCGGGACCTGGAGGACGAGCTGCGCCTGAGCGATCCGGATGATCCTTTTGCGGAGTGGGACTTTGGCGGCGTAGTGGACGAGCCTGAACCGGAGCGGCTGTCCCGCCGTGCCCGGGCGTCCGAGGAGGAACCAGCGCCCCGCCGCGTCCGAACAACGCAGGAAGAACCAGCGCCCCGCCGCGTCCGAACAACGCAGGAAGAACCAGCGCCCCGCCGCGTCCGGACAACGCAGGAGGAACCAGCGCCCCGCCGTGCCAGCCAGGGTTTGCCGACATCTGAAAAGACCTCAGAGGGCGGAAAAGCGAGAAGGGTCGCCCCGGCGGCCGGATGGGACGAGGATATCGGCCTGGAGGAGCCCGCGCCCCGGCAGAGAAGCCAGACGGGCCGCCGAGAGGCTAAGCCAGCGCCGGTGAAGGAGCCGCCCCGCCGCCCGGCCAGGACCGAATCCATGAGAGAGCAGACCCGGCGCCCCGCTCCCGTTGTGGATGAACCGGCCGATATGGACCTGGACGCCGCCGGCGAGGAGGAGTATTCCCTGGAGGATATCCTGTCCGAGTTCGGGGACTTCGGGGACTTTTGATGGAAGAAGAACATATAGAGATAACGGTACGGGAGAGCGGTGAGAGGATCGACGCTCTCCTTGCCTGTCAGGAGGCGGTCCGCAGCCGCAGCGCCGCCGCCCGTCTGCTGGAGGCGGGCCGGGTCACCCTGCGGGGCGTCCCGGTGCGGAAAAACTACCGGGTCGCGGCGGGGGATGTGTTCTCCGTGGCGCTGCCCCAGGCCGTTCCATCGGGGGCTGTGGCCCAGGATATCCCTCTGGACGTGGTGTATGAGGACAGCGATGTGATCGTGGTGAACAAGCCCCGGGGGCTGGTTGTCCATCCCGCACCCGGCCACCCCGATGGCACGCTGGTGAACGCCCTGCTAGCCCACTGCGGGCCATCCCTCTCCGGCGTGGGGGGCGAACTCCGCCCCGGCATCGTCCACCGGATCGATAAGGACACCAGTGGCCTTATCATCGCGGCGAAAAATGACAGGGCCCATGCAGCTCTTTCAGCTCAGCTGAAGGACCGGACGCTGTCCCGGGTCTATGACGCGGTGTGCCACGGCGGCTTTCATGACGATGCTGGAACCGTGGACGCCCCCATCGGCCGTGACCCCAGGAACCGCCAGCGCATGGCGGTGACCGATAAGAACGCCCGTCCGGCGGTGACCCATTGGGAGGTGCTGGAGCGCTATGTCCGGCACACCTACATCCGCTGCCGCCTGGAGACGGGACGGACCCACCAGATACGGGTCCACATGGCCTATACCGGACATCCCCTGCTGGGAGATACGGTGTATGGCGGCCGCCGGGACAAGGGTCTGCAAAGTCAGTGTCTCCACGCCCGGGGGCTGAAATTCATCCATCCCGCCACGGGGGAGCTCGTGGAGCTGTGGACGGAGCTGCCCGACTGGTTCCGGGAGGTCCTGTCCAGGCTGGGAGAGCCGATCCGCTGATTTTTTCAGAGAGGTAGCCGTCTATGCCCGCTCTGCTTGTCTATATGCTTTTTGGCCTGGTCCTGGCCTGGCGGGCGCTGCCCGGCTATCGGGGCGCGGTGAAGTGCTGGATGGGGCTTGTGTTCGGCTGCGTGGCCCTGATGTGGCTGCCGTGCCTGCCCGCCTTTTTTTGGGGCTTCACGCGACTCAGTCAGTACATCGCCCTTGGGCTGGTCTTCGCCGGAACGGCTGCGCTGGCATTCATTCCTCTGCCCCGTGAGAGGCCTTGGCTGTCATCGGAGCTTTTGAGGCGGGCCCCGCCTCATCGGGACCTGGTGGGGCTTTTGCTGTCGCTGATGGCCACTGCTTTTTGCGCCTATCTGCTTTACACCCATGTGATCATGCCTCATGACGATGGGAGCCTGTGGGTGGGTCAGAGCACCTATGGCGACCTGGCTATGCACCTGGGCTTCGTGGAGAGCCTTTACCGGCAGGGGACTTTCCCCCCGGAGTACAGCATCTATCCCGGTCAGCGTTTGGATTACCCCTTTCTGGTGGACGCCGCGTCGGCCAGCCTGCGGTTTTTCGGCCTGAGCCTGCGCATGGCGGTGATCGCTCCAAGTCTTGTGATGCTGTTTACCGTGTTTTTCGGCTTTTGGCTTCTGGCGGATAAGATTTTGGACCGTCTTGGACCTACCCTGGCGGCTTGGCTGCTGTTCACCTGCAACGGGGGCTTCGGCTTCTGCTTCTTTTTTAGGCAGTATAAGTTCTCGGAGATATTTACCGGGTTTTATACCACGCCCACGAATCTGGTGGATAAGGATATCCGCTGGGTGAATGTGATCTGCGACATGCTCATCCCACAGCGGACCACAATGGCCGGATGGTGCGTGGTGCTGGCGGCCATATATCTTCTCATCACCGTGCTGGAGAGGTCGTCGGCGGGCATAGGCTGCCGGCGGGAGACCGTGACCCTGGCGGTGACGGCCGGAGCCATGCCTATGATTCACACCCACAGCTTTCTGGCGCTGGGGGTCCTGTCGGCGGCCTGGTTTTTCGCGTTTCTGCCTAAGGCAAAGCGAGCGGGACAGGCCCGGCGGCTGGTGATGAACTATGTGCTCTACGGGGCTGTGTGCCTGGGCCTGGCCCTGCCCCAGCTCATCGTGTGGACATTTGACGCCGCCGGCAGCGGCAATCTTCTGTGGTGGAATCCCGGGTGGGTGGCGGAGCCGGATTGGCTCAGCTTCTGGGTGGTTAACTGCGGGGTCGTTTTCATCCTCATGTGGCCCATGCTGCCCTTCCTGCGGGGGGACCGGGGAAGGCTGTTCATCGGCGGTGCGGCGGTGTTCATGCTGGCCAATTTCGTGGCCTTCCAGCCCAACCCCTATGACAACAACAAGCTGTTTTACATATGGTATATGATCACCGATATCCTGGTCTGCGGATGGCTGTGGGAGCTGCTTGCCCGTCTGCGGCGGCGAACGCTGCGGCAGGCTGCGGCCATTATCCTGGTGGGAATGGGGATGATCTCCGGAGTGCTGACCATGCTCCGGGAGGCGGTGAGTGAGTATCAGCTTCTGTCCGCCGATCAGGTGGCTGCGGCGGAGTTCATCGTTGAAAATACCGAGCCGGACAGCCTGTTTCTCACCTCCACTGCCCATACCAATCCCGTGTCCGTTCTCGCGGGGCGGAACATCCTGTGCGGGCCGGGGATGTATCTTTATTACCACGGCGTGGATTATGGCGAACGGGAGGCCCTCGTGGCCCAGATGTATGCCGGAGGCCCGGTCTTTGAAATGTACGCCGAGGAATATGGGATAGACTATGTATATATCAGCGGCGCGGAGTTTTCCTCCTATTCGGTGAACTATACGTATTTTGCCGAAAATTATCCGCTGGTGTATCAGCAGGAGGACATCAGCATCTTCCAAATTTCATGAGTATGTGCTATAATAACCAAAGTGCGCCCATTCTGCTGCACTACAGATAAAATTCCTTGGGAGGAGATCGCTATGAGAAGATTTGCCGCCATGCTTTTGGTTTGTGTGATGATAACGGGCCTTGCCGCCTGCAACAAGCAGGAGTCAGCCGCCGTTTCGGCCACCGCCACCCCGGAGCCCACGGCGGACCTCGAAGCTATCATCGCCGCGTCCGAGTCCGACGCCGCTGCTGCGGCCCAGGTCCTGCCGCCGGCGTCCAGCACCGATGCGCTGATCGACAGGGAAGCGTATGATCTGGCGGTAGAATGTATCGGTCTGCCGGTGGAAGAACTCTACGCCGTCATCGGCGAGCCCACCGAAAGTCAATACTCCCCGTCCTGCGAGGGCGAGGAGGGCGCTGAGGATGGGATGCTGTTTTATAACGGCTTCTATATCTGGAGTGTGCGCACCGAGGAAGAGGAGATCGTCCGGGAGGTATATATGAACTCCGGAGATGTGGAAGAAACTGTGGATGAGGCCGCAGACGGCGAAGTGACCGATGGGGAAAATGAGGAAGCTTAAGGAGCTTTGCCAAAAATACCGGGAGATCATCAGCTATCTTTTTTTTGGATGCCTCACCACTGTGGTGAGCTGGGCCGCATACGCCTTGTTCGTGGGGCCTGCCCACATGGGCGTGATGCCCGGCAAGGTGGCGAGCTGGATCTGCGCCGTGACCTTTGCCTTTGTGACGAACAAGCTGTGGGTATTTGAATCCAGGGCGTGGACGTGGCCCCTGTGGCTTCGGGAGGCGGCGGCGTTTTTTGCCGGGCGCATCTTCTCCGGTGTGGTGGAGATAGGAGGCCTGCCCTTGCTGATGGCCATCGGCCTGGATCAGACGCTGTTTGGCGTAGAGGGATTTGTGGCCAACATCGTTGTCTCCATTGCGGCCGTCATTTTGAACTATATCATCTCCAAGTTTCTCGTTTTTCGGACAAAGAAGGAAAACTGAATACTTCCTGGAATATAACGGTCTGCCGGAGATCTCCGGCAGACCGTTAGGTTTATTGCTTTGGCAGCTGGCGGTCCAAAAAGCTGGAAGATGCGGTAAAGACCTGGAGCGGGATCTGTTGCGGGCCCGGGCTGCGGACGCAGGCGGGCTGGCGCTCGATAAGGACGGCAACGACGCCATATGGGGATTCGGCATGAGGATCATTGCGGGTCCTAACTTTTTAGACCGCTGGTATCAGCCCTTTCGAACGTTGCTGGAGATATCTCCCAGCGCCTGGGCGGCCTCCATGGCGCAGGACTGCCGGCGGGCGATGTCCGCCAAGCTCACCATGCCCACCAGACGGCCCTCGTCCGTTACAGGCAGGCGGCGGATCTGCTCCCGGCGCATGGTCTGGGATGCGGCGTCCACATCGTCCTGGGAGGAGCAGGTGCGGATGCCCCGGCTCATGATCTCCCGGAGCATGGTGTCCGAAGGGTCCATATCCGCCGCCACGCAGCGGGTCACGATGTCTCTGTCCGTTATCATGCCCCGCAGGCGGCCCTCATCGTCGCACACGGGCAGCGCGCCCAGATTGTGGCGCTTCATCAGCCTCGCTGCGGCGGATATCGGTTCCCGCTGGCTCACGGAGACGACCTGACCTGTCATGATATCGCATACTTTCATTTTCTGCCCCCTGGTAGCATAATGATTCATCACCGCCGCTGGGCGGGCGGTCATGTAGAGGGACGGCGCGATATGTGGGGACTATTTCTAAATGGTATTATGCCCCGGGCGGCCCCGGCTCAAACCAGGATGCGGGCTGCCAGGGCGGGACCCACCGCCTCGGCAAAGAGCTGTACGGCGGTGACGGCCTCCTGGAGGGTATTTCCGGAGGTGCCTACCTCCATCAGCAGACTCCCCGGGGAGAGCTGTTGGTTGTACCGGTAGGGGCACAGCGTCGTGGGGCGCATCAGGCTGTCGAACTGACGGGTCACCAAGCCCTGCAGGCTTAGGGCCGTCTGCAGGTTCTTCCGCCAGTTTGGATGCTCCAGATTCACATCCGAACCCATGACGAACATGATCTGAGCCGCGCCGCCGGAGACTGTCTTGTAGATCATATCCTCATCTCCGATGGCATCCCGATGCAGGTCAATGACCAGCGCGATGTCGGGATAGGCCGCCAGGTATTCCTCAACGGCCGCCCCGGAACGGGCATAGGAGCCGTTGTAGCTGGGATAGTCGTAAAGCCCGGTGTCGTGCAGCACATGGATGCCGTATGCCTCCAGCGCCTCTGCCAAGGCCTCTCCCACCCGGATGACGCTGTGCTCGGGGTCTGTGGTGCGGTAGGCGTCGGTGGCCTCATACTGGTCGTCCCCGTCGGGGGTATATGCCTCTGTGGAGTGGGTATGTATGATGAGGACATGATACCCGTCCGGTTCCAGGGTTATGTTCAGATCCTGGGACAGCATAGCCTGGGCGTCCACCTCATAGCCGGTGTCGTTGTCCAAGGGACTGTCGGAGGTGATGGTGGTGGCCACAACGGCGGCATCCGGTTCCCAGGCGTCTATGAGAGGCGTGGCCGTGGACTCGGTGGCCTCTGTGGGAGCGGGCGAGGGCTCGGGTGTTGGCCCGGATGCGGCCGTGGTGACGGGCGTTTGCGTGGGCGAAAGAGAGGGCGGCGGGCTGGTCTCCGCCGAGGGACTGCCCGCAGTCACGGCGTTCTCCGCCATCACCGGGATGGCCCCGGAGAGAATGCCCAGGCCCCCGAAGCTGATGAGCAGCAGCAGCACGGACAGCAGCTTGACTTTCAAGAGGATGTCCCCCCTTCTGAAGTTTGTGGAGCACAGACGTACATTGTCAATATTGTCAATATAGTATATGCGTGTCCCCGGAAGATTATGCATGATCTTATTCACGTTTTTTGTCCAGCCGGCGGCGTCGGCCAGGAAAACATAAAAAATCAAACAGACCGTGGGGAAGCAAGGCGGCTATGCCCCGTGGAAAAGCCGGCGGCGGGGCCGGATCGTCAAATGTGTGGCATGGGTGGGGAAGGAAGGCGGAAAACCACCGTGAAATATCCTCCGTGTGGTGGCAGCGCGGGAGAACGCGCAGGGTCCGGCAGGGGCCAAAAGGCGATGCCAGAGTGTTAACGAGTAGACATAATCTGAAAGAAAAATTGTATTTTTGTATACATAATTCTAAATTATGGTTACCTTAAAGTGTGCGAAATTTTGGAAAAAACTGTCGATTTTTTGGACGCATTCCAATTTCTTCCAATTCCGGACCACAACATCTTGAAGTAATTTCGGCAGAACTGCGCAAAATTGACACAATTTCTTGTGCATTTGTTACAATTTCCAGTTTGAAAAGCCGTCTTTTAGACAGAATGCCGATTGTTTTCATCTGTTTCCCTTTTGTATAATATAAGTAATCAAAAATGAATTTTAGGAAACTTTCTCCTGCATTTTTGAAACTTTGACGGTGAAAGGGGGCAGAATGATGAGAAGGCTGTGGCTGGCAAAGGCGGCGGCGGTCGCGCTCGCGCTCTGCCTCACCGCAGGCGTTATGAGCCAGACTGTGCTGGCCGGAGACGATGGAGCCAGGCAGGAGGAATATCTGGCGGCTCTGCCGGAGGCCACCTTCGTGGTACTGGACGGCGGGACGTCTGACAAGGTGGAGGATGCTCTGGAGGTGACGGACAACCGCCTGTCGGTCCCGCTGTATCTGGACGGCGCTGAGACGCCCGTCGCCAGCTGCTCCATCCGCAGCGGCGTGCCTTATATCGGCGTGGCGGCTTTCTGCGGCGCCTTGGGCCTGACGGCTCAGACCTCCGTCAGCGGCGACAGCCTCACCCTGGGGCTGGACGGGCTTCTCCTCACGGCGAAGACCGGCGAGGATTATTTCGTGTGCAACGACCGCTATTTTTATGTGGATGGCGGCGTCCGGCAGGAGGGCGGACAAATCGTCCTGCCAGTGGAAGATCTGGTGAAATGCCTTGGCGTGATCGTGACCTGGGATCGGGTCCAGTGGCGGATGACGGTGCTGAGTACGGCCCTGTCGCCGCTGGAGAGCGGGGACGTCTATTATGATGCGAACGACCTGTACTGGCTCAGCCGCCTGATAAACGCCGAGGCCGGCGGGCAGCCCCTGGAGGCCCAGGTGGCGGTGGGTGATGTGTGCCTGAACCGGCTGGACAACGAGGACTTTGGCCGTCCGGATACGGTCTATGGGGTGATCTTCGCCAAAAACCAGTTCGATGTGGTGGCCAACGGTATGATCTACATGGAGCCGGACGACACCGCCATTCTGGCGGCCAAGCTGGCGCTGGAGGGCTGCGATCTGACGGATGGGGCGACCTATGTGTCCGCCTCCGATTTGGGGGCAGGCTATGAGTGCGTAGCCCTGCTGGGCGAGCTGTACTTCTTGACCGCGGTCTGAATCGGGGCTATAATGTTGCCGTCGGGCAGCGAACTATGGAATAAACGGGCGTGCCGGCGGCACACCCGTTCTTTTTAAGGAGCGAAGATGGTAGAAATCATCGCAGAGGGGCTGAGGTCCATGGGGCTGGAGCCGTCGCGGGCGAAGGCCATGGGGGAATATGGCCGTCTGCTCCTGGAGGCCAACGCCGTAACGAATCTAACGGCCATCCGGTCGGCGGAAGATGCGGCGCGGCTCCATTTTCTGGACAGCGCGGCCATTCTGCCCCTGGCGGATTTTGGGGGCAAGGCTGTGGCGGACGTGGGCTCTGGGGCGGGCTTTCCCGGCGTGCCGCTGCGGATATTGCAGCCGGACATACATCTGACGGTGATAGACAGCGTGGGGAAGAAGATGGACTTTGTCCGGAGCGCCTGCGCGGCCTTGGGCATGGAGGACGTGACATGCCTTTGGGGCCGGGCAGAGGAGATGCCCCGGCTCCGGGAGCGGTTCGATATCGTGACCAGCCGGGCGGTGGCGGAGCTGGATATACTGGCGGAGCTGTGTCTGCCCCTGGTGGGGGAAGGCGGCCTTTTCATCGCCATGAAGGGACCATCATGCGAGGAGGAAGTCTCCCGGGCGGACTTTGCCATCCGGACCCTGGGCGGCCGGGTCCGGGAGATACGGCGCTATGCCATCCCCGGCACGGACGTGACCCACGCGGCGGTGTTGGTGGAGAAGATAAAGCCTACCCCGGCCCAGTATCCCCGACGGTACGCCCAGATCAAGAAAAAGCCCCTGCGGGGATGATATGTGCCGCATACTGTATAAAGAGCCGGACAGCTGACCGCCGTCCGGCTCTTTGTTGTACCCGTCAGGCCTTTTCCAGGTGAGCAGAGCGAAGCAGGGCGCTCCCCAACAGCACCGTAATGATGGAGATGACCTGGGATACGGACAGAGGACCGATGAAGCCCCGATATGCGTCCCCCCGGAAAAATTCCAGGATGAATCGGGCCGACCCATAGGCAAGCAGGTATGCCGCCAGCATGGTTTTCCCGTCCCCGCCCCGGCGGGCCATCCGGGCCAAAGCCGCGAACAAAGCGAATTCTAGCCCCGCCTCCCACAGCTGCACCGGCAGCAGCGACACGCCGTTGGGGGCGATGAGGGAGCGGCGAAATACCACCCCGGGAAGGACGCCCTCGGCGGGCTTTCCGTAGCAACAGCCCTCCAGAAAGCACCCGATCCGCCCGAAGCCGTGGAACAAAGGGATCGTGGGGGCCAGCGTCCGGCTCAGACCGGACAGGGACAGCCGATTTTTTCGCCCGTACAGCCACACGGCCGCCAGTGCGCCGTACAGCCCGCCGTAATACACGAACCCGGCGGACAGATACTTGCTCATAAAGGAAGCCGTATCGGTGAAAAGATAAGGCAGCTCCGCCAGAAACGACGGCAGCTGCACGGCGATGTACAGGAGCTTCGCCCCTATGAGCGCACCAACGCCCGCAAAGAGGAACGTCAGCTCCGTGTCGGCGGAGGTCTTTCCCTCGTATCGCTTTTCATAGATCTTGAAATATGACACGACGGCCAGAACGCCGATCACGACCATCACGCCGTACAGGGAGATATTCCTGCCCAGGACGTTGATATAAGGAAGCATAGACGATCTCTCCAATATCATAACACGCCGCAGCTATCAGGCCGCGGCGTGTTATGGGGCATGTTTGGTCCCCTCAGCGCAAGGTCGCGCCTGTTACGCTCAGTGCGCCCACACAGGCCACGCAGGCCACAAAGGCGATGGCGCCGCCGATCAGACCGATCAGCGACAGGACGAAGCCAGCGGTCCGCATACCGCCCTCAAAGCCGTCCTTCTTGGCGGAGCTAGCCAGACTCAGGCCGATGATGCCCAGGATCACGGACACCGCAGAGCCTGCGCCGAAGAACCAGAACACCACCGCTATGATGCCCAGCACCATGCTGGCTATGGCTTTGCCTTTTCCGGGGATATTCTCATTTTCCTGCATAGTTGACTTCCTCCTTCTCTTATGTCGGAAATTTACTATTACTTTAATTCCTTTTTCCCCAAAAGTCAACAGGATGTATTTCCTTTCAGGCTATTGACAAAACTGTTTTAACTGTATATACTGTATATGAACAGTTGAAATGCGGGGATATATCATGAACATATTCATTGATAACCGAAGCGGTGTGCCCATCTATGAGCAGATATATACCCAACTGAAGGGGCAGATCATCAGCGGCGCCTTGAAAGAGGATGAGCTTTTGCCCTCCATCCGAAACCTGGCCAAGGATCTGCGCATCAGCGTTATCACCACCAAGCGGGCCTATGACGAGCTGGAGCGGGAGGGCTTCATCTACACTGTGGCGGGCAAGGGCAGCTTCGTGGCAGCGAAAAACCTGGAGCTGGAGCGGGAGGAGCATCTGCGGCAGATCGAGGCGCATCTGGCCGAGGTCGTCAAGCTGGCGGCCGAGTGCGGCCTGGAGAAACAAGATATATTAGATATGCTGGACATCATGAAGGAAGGGGACGACGTATGAACGCCATCGAGATACGGGGGCTTGAAAAGTCCTACGGAGACTTTACCCTGGGCCCTTTGGACCTGACGTTGCCTGCCGGGTGCATCATGGGGCTAGTGGGGGAAAACGGCGCCGGCAAGACCACCGCCATCCGCATGCTGCTGGGCATGACGAAGCCCGACGGCGGTTCCGCCACGGTACTGAGCGCGCCTATCGGAGCGGATATGCGGGCAGTGAAGCAGGACATCGGCGTGGTGCTGGACGAGGTGGGATACCCTGCCGCCATCACTGCGGAGCAGGTAGGGAAGATCATGGCCGCAGCCTATGAGCGCTGGGACCAGGGGATGTTTGACCGGTATTTGAAGGACCTGGCCATCCCCCGGGACAAGAAATTTTCCCAGCTCAGCCGGGGCAATAAGATGAAGCTGGCCATCGCCGGGGCTTTGAGCCACGGCGCGAAGCTCCTCATCCTGGACGAGCCCACCGGCGGCCTGGACCCGATGGTCCGGGACGAGGTGGTGGATATCCTCTCTGAGTTCACCCGGGACCCGGGCCGGGCTGTCCTTATCTCCTCCCATATCGTCAGCGACCTTGAAAAGCTCTGCGACTACATCGCCTTTCTCCACAAGGGAAAGCTGCTACTGTGCGAGGAAAAGGACCGGCTTTTGGAGGCGTACGGCCTCATCCGGTGCGACCGGGCGGCCTTGGACAGCCTGGCCCCCGGGTCGGCGCTGGGAGCGCGGCTGACGCCTTACAGCGCGGAGGCCCTTGTCCGCCGGGACGCGGTGCCTGCTGGTATGGATGTCCGGCCCGTGACCATCGAGGAGCTGTTTGTATTCATGGCAAAGGAGGACCGGCAATGAAAGCGCTTTTGACCACAGACCTGTATAATTTTTTTAAGACCGGCCGCGTCATGCTCGTTTTCATCGCTCTCGCCGCCGCCATCAGCGTCGCGGCCGCAGGCGGATTGGAAATGGGCAGCCTGGGGACGTTCTTTCCCGTGTATGCCATGCTCATAGCCAGCACGGTGGGCATGACTATGCTGCAGCTGGATGAGCAGAGCCGCTGGCTCACTTACTTCCAGACCCTGCCCGTGACCCGGCGGGACTACGTGAACGCCAAATACGTCTTCACGCTGCTGGCCGCGGGTCCGGTCTGGATACTGTTCGCGCTCATCGACGTCGTCCCGGTTCTGGCGGGCACCATGGAATGGAGCGGCCTGTTGCTCCAGGCTGTTCCGCGGCTGGCGGTCGGGCTGCTGGCTCCCGCCTTCGTTTTGCCGCCCATGTTCCGCTTCGGCGCGGCCAAGGGGCGCATCTTCTTCATCGCGGCTATCGCGGTGATGGCTGGCATCCTGGGCGCCTGGGCCGACATCACAGGCGGGCTGGGCGTCCCGGTCCGGTCCGACTGGCCGCTGGGCGTCCTGCTGACGGCCGCCGCTGTGGTCCTGTTCGCGCTCAGTTGGGCCCTTTCTGTCCGCTGGGTCGAACAGCGGGAGCTGTGACATAGACACATCCTTGTGAAATTGCGCCTCCATGGCCGTGGGGGCGCGTTTATTTTTGGGCAGATTTGTATCCGCGTTGTTGTTGCAAGATGTTGAAATATAATATATCATAAGAAAAGCCTTTATGGGACAAGGAGGCGGGCTATGGACAAGGCATATTTGGTTTTGGCGGACGGCTCCGTATTTGAGGGGCGGGCCTTCGGCGCGGACGTGGACGCCGTGGGAGAGCTGGTGTTCACCACGGGCATGTGCGGTTATCTGGAGACCCTCACCGATGAGAGCTATGCTGGACAGATCGTTATGCAGACCTATCCCCTCATCGGAAACTACGGAGTCATCCCCGAGGATTTTGAGGGGCGCTGCGCCGTGCGGGGCTATGTGGTCCGGGAGCTGTGCGCCGATCCCTCCAACTTCCGCTGCGGGGGCGAGCTGAACGCATACCTAAAGGATCAGGGCGTGCCCGGTATATGCGGGGTGGACACCCGCTGCCTGACCCGCCTGATTCGGGAGCACGGCGTGATGAACGCCAAGCTATGCCGCGTTGTTCCCGATGATATCACGGATATAAAGCGGTACGCCGTCACCGGCGTGGTGGCCGCAGAGAGCTGTAAGGAGCGGACCGTCTATCCCGCCGAGGGGGAGCGGAAATACCGGGTGGCCCTCATGGACTACGGCGCCAAGCGCAGCATCGTCAAGCAGCTGCAAAAGAGAGGCTGCGAGGTCACCGTTTTGCCCCAGGACACCCCGGCGGAGGAGGTGCTGGCCCTGGCCCCCGACGGAGTGATGCTCTCCAACGGGCCCGGCGACCCACAGGAGAACGTGTACTGCATCGAACAGCTGAAAAAGATCATCGGAAAACTCCCGGTGTTCGGCATCTGCCTGGGCCATCAGCTCACCGCCCTGGCCATGGGCGGGACCACCGTGAAGCTGAAATACGGCCACCGGGGGGTGAACCAGCCCGTCCGGGACATGACCGGCACCCGGACCTACATCACCAGCCAGAACCACGGCTATGCCGTGGTGAGCGAAAGCCTGGAGGGCGTCGGCCGGGTGATCTTTGAAAACGCCAACGACCACACCTGCGAGGGCGTGGAGTACCCGGGAAAGCGGTGCTTCACCGTCCAATTCCACCCGGAGGCCAGCTCCGGACCCCTGGACACCCGGTTTCTGTTTGACCGCTTTATCGGTATGATGGGAGGTGACCGCTGATGAGCCGCGATATGTCCATCAAAAAGGTGCTGGTCATCGGATCCGGCCCGATCGTCATCGGCCAGGCGGCGGAGTTCGACTACGCCGGCGCCCAGGCCTGCCGGGTGCTGAAGGAGGCCGGGGTGAACGTGGTGCTGGTAAACTCCAATCCCGCCACCATTATGACCGACAAGCACCTGGCCGATGAGATATACTTAGAGCCCCTGACTGCGGATACGGTCCGGCGCATCATCGAAAAGGAGAAGCCCGATAGTCTGCTGGCGGGACTGGGAGGCCAGACGGGTCTGACCATCGCCATGCAGCTGTCCAAGGACGGCTGGCTGCAAAAGCACGGCGTGCGCCTTCTGGGCACCAGCGCCGAGGCCATCGACAGGGCCGAGGACCGGGAGCTGTTCCGGGACGCCATGAAGGCCATCGGCCAGCCGGTGGTGCCATCGGAGATCGCCACGGACCTGAATGGGGCCATGAAGGCCGCCGAGGACATCGGCTATCCCGTCATCGTCCGGCCCGCCTTCACCCTTGGGGGCACCGGCGGCGGTATCGCCCACACCCCGGAGGAGATGTGCGTCATCGCCCAGGCGGGATTGGATCTGTCCCCCATCACCCAGATACTGGTGGAAAGGTGCATCTCCGGCTGGAAGGAGATAGAATTTGAGACCATGCGGGACGGCGTGGGCAACGTCATCGCCGTCTGCTCCATGGAGAACATCGACCCCGTGGGCGTCCACACCGGCGACTCCATTGTGGTGGCCCCCTGTCAGACCCTGTCGGACAAGGAGTTCCAGATGCTCCGCTCCGCGTCCTTGGACATCATCTCCTCCATCGGCATCGTGGGCGGGTGCAACTGCCAGTTCGCCCTGAACCCCGACAGCTTTGAGTACGCGGTCATCGAGGTCAACCCCCGGGTGAGCCGCTCCTCCGCCTTAGCCTCCAAGGCCACGGGCTATCCCATAGCCAAGATCACCACCAAGATCGCCTTGGGCTATACCCTGGACGAGATCAAAAACGACATCACCGGCAAGACCTGCGCCTGCTTCGAGCCCACCCTGGACTATATCGTGGTTAAGTTCCCCAAGTGGCCCTTCGATAAGTTCCAAGGCTCCAGCCGTCTGCTGGGCACCCAGATGAAGGCCACCGGCGAGGTGATGTCCATCGGCCCCAGCTTCGAAATGGCGCTGATGAAGGCCGTCCGGGGCGCGGAGATTGGCCTGGACACCCTGAACGCTGCGCCCTTGTCCGACGCGCCCGTGCTGGACAGGCTCCATGAGCAGAATGACTACCGGCTGTTCACCATTTTCGAGGCGCTCAAGGCCGGTGTGGACGTGGACACCATCTTTGATATCACAAAGATCGATCGGTGGTTCCTCTATCATTTGAAGCGCCTGGCCGCCTTTGAGACGCGCATCGAAAAGGGCTTGTCTGACGAGGACTACTTCGAGGCCAAGCGCCTGGGGTATACCGACGCGGCCCTGCGGCGCATCACGGGCCGGCAGGACCTGCCCGGTCGGGAATTCGTCTACAGGATGGTGGACACCTGCGGCGCGGAATTTGACGCCGAGACGCCCTATTTCTACTCCTCCTGCGATGACGAGTGCGAGAGCCGCTCCTTTCCCCGCAGCGGCAAACCCGTGGTGATGGTGCTGGGCTCCGGCCCCATCCGCATCGGCCAGGGCATCGAGTTTGACTACAGCTCCGTCCACTGCGTGTGGACGCTCCGGGAGATGGGCTATGACGTGGTCATCGTAAACAACAATCCGGAGACCGTCTCCACTGACTATGACACCGCCAACCGCCTGTATTTCGAGCCTCTCACGCCAGAGGATGTGTACAACATCATCCAGGTGGAAAAGCCTGTGGGCGTGGTGGTGGCCTTCGGCGGCCAGACGGCCATCAAGCTCACCCAGTTTTTGGACCGGAAGGGCATCCCTATCCTGGGAACCAGCGCCGAGAGCATCGATATCGCTGAGGACCGGAGCCGGTTCGACACCCTGCTGGAGACCTTTGGCATCTCCCGGCCCAAGGGCATGGGCGTCAACACCCTGGAGGAGGCCGTGGCCGCGGCGGCGAGCCTGGGCTATCCCGTGCTGCTCCGTCCCAGCTATGTCATCGGCGGACAGAACATGACCATCGCCCGCTCGAAGGAAGACACGGTCCGGTACATGAACGCCATCCTCTCCGGCGGCATCGAAAACCCCGTGCTGGTGGATAAGTATATGCCTGGGGTGGAGTTGGAGGTAGACGTGATCTCCGACGGGAAGGACGTGCTCATTCCCGGCATCATGGAGCATATCGAGCGGGCCGGCGTCCACTCCGGCGATTCCATCGCTGTCTATCCCCCCTATAATCTGACCGATCCATTCCTTGAGAAAATATGCGACTGCTCGGAAAAGCTGGCTCTAGCCCTGGGCACTAAGGGCCTGGTGAACATCCAGTACCTCATCTATGATAACGAGCTGTATGTGATCGAGGTCAACCCTAGAGCCAGCCGCACCGTTCCCTACATCAGCAAGGTGACGGACGTGCCCATGGTGGACCTTGCCTCCAAGGTGATGCTGGGTCAGCCCTTGAAGGACCTGGGCTTCGGTATCGGCCTTTGGAAGGCGCCCCCCTACTGCGCGGTGAAGGTGCCGGTGTTCTCCTTTGAAAAGCTCACCGACGCCAACGCCATCCTGGGTCCGGAGATGAAATCCACCGGTGAGGTGCTGGGCATTGGCAAGACCCTGGCGGAGGCGCTGTACAAGGGCCTGACTGCCTCGGGACTGCGGGTGCCCGCCCTGGACGCCGGGGAGAAGGCCGGGGTGCTTTTGAGCGTGGAGGCCCACGACTACCAGGAGGTTATCGGCATCGCCAAGCGGTTCAGCGACCTGGGCATCGCCCTGTATGCCACCGCCGGCACCGCCGAGGCCATCCGCCAACTGGGCATCGACGTGACTGTGGTGTCCACCGCCACGAAAAACGCTCGCCTGGACGGGCTGATGGAGGACGGCTCCATCAGTTATATCGTCTACTCTGGCACGGTCCGCAACGGCGATATGGGCAACTTCACCGTGCTGCACCGCCGGGCCATGCAGCTGGGCATCCCATGCCTGACCAGCCTGGACACGGCCAGCGTTCTGGCGGATATCCTGGCCAGCCGGTTCAGTCCATTCAACACGGAGCTGGTGGATATAAACCACATGCGCTCGGAGCGGATGCGCGTCCCCTTCGCCAAGATGGAGAGCTCCGGCAACGATTATATTTTCATCGAGAACTTCGATGGTCGCATCACCAGCCCCGAATCCCTGTGCGTGACCATGTGCGCGCCCCATTACGGCATCGGCGCGGACGGCATTGTGCTCATGGAGCGCTCGGAGGTGGCGGACGCCAGGATGCGTTCCTTTAACCGTGATGGCAGCGAGGGGCGGCTGGCCGGCAATAATCTGCGGTGCGTGGGTAAGTACCTCTATGACAAGGGCTTCGTGCCCAGGGAGAAGAACACCGTCACCTTGGAGACCGCCAGCGGCATCAAGACCCTGCGCCTGTTCATCCGAGACGGCCGGGTATCCTCCGCCGCAGTGGATATGGGGAGGGCGGAGTTTGACCCCGCTGGTATCCCCGCCGCCCTGCCGGGGGACCGTATCGTCGACTATCCCATTCAGGTCGCCGGCCAGACATGGCGGGCCACCTGCGTCTCCATCGGCAACCCCCACTGCGTGGTGTTCTATGACAAGATCGACCATCTGGACCTGGCCGCTCTGGGACCCGCCTTCGAGCACGCCTCCTACTTCCCCGATCGGATCAATACGGAATTCGTACGGGTGGTGAATAAGACCACGCTGCGGATGCGGGTCTGGGAGCGGGGCAGCGGCGCCACGCTGGCTTGCGGCACCGGCGCATGCGCCGCCGCCATCGCCGCTGTGGAAAACGGCCTTTGCGAGAAGGGCGCCGACATCACCGTGAAGCTGCCGGGGGGCGACATGACCGTTAACTATACCGACGAGCGGGTGACGCTCACGGGCAATGCCGTGCTGGTATTCGAGGGCACGGTAGAGATATGACGACAGGAGGGCGTTTATCATGACATACGCCGAGATACTGGCGGCCGCCGGCAAGGAGCTGGGGCCCCACTGCAAGGCCTGCCCCGTGTGCAACGGCAGGGCCTGCGGCAACACCATGCCCGGACCAGGCTGCAAGGCCCCGGGCAACGCCGCCGCCCGGAACTATGACAAGTGGCAGGAGATATTCGTCAACATGGACACTCTCTGCCCCAACCGGGAGGTGGACACCGCCTATCGGCTTTTTGGCCGGCAGTTCAAGGCCCCTGTTTTCATCGCGCCTCTGGGCTCGGTGAACATGCACTATGGGGACAAGTACGACGACTTTGCCTACAACCGGCTCCTGGTCCCCGCCTGCGCGGAATACGGTCTGGCCGCCTTCACAGGCGACGGAGTGGACCCGGAGGTCATGAAAAGCGCTGTGGAGGATATGGTCAGGGTCCAGGGCATCGGCATCCCTACCATCAAGCCCTGGAATCAGGAGGCCGTCTTTGAAAAGCTGGATATCCTAAACGCCAAGGGAGTTTTTGCCGCTGCCATGGATATCGACGGGGCGGGTCTGCCCTTTTTGAAGGCCATGAACCCCAACGCGGGCAGCAAGTCCGTGGAGGAGATGCGCCAGATCGTGGATTATGCCAAAATGCCCTTCATCATCAAGGGCGTCATGACCCCCGCCGGGGCCCGGAAGGCCATGGATGCCGGCGCGGCTGCCATCGTGGTATCCAACCACGGCGGCCGGGTGCAGGGGAGTGTCCCTGCCACGGCGGAGGTGCTGCCCGCCATCGCCGAGGCGGTGGGCGGCCATATTCCCGTACTGGTGGACGGCGGCATCCGCAGCGGCGTGGATGTGTTCAAGGCCTTGGCCTTGGGCGCGGACGCGGTGCTCATCGGCCGGCCGGTAGTGCCCTTTGTCTACGCCGCCGGCGCCGAAGGACTGCGGGTATACCTGGACAAGCTCATCGCCGAGCTGCGGGATACCATGACCATGTGCGGCACTCCCACCCTGGCGGACATCAGCCGGGATAACGTCGTCAAGTTCGATTGCTCCAGAGCCTAGTACAAAATTTCATAAATAGCTAACACATTTCGGTTCATGAGTCTAAAGAAACCCGCAACTACCTGGCAACACGACCAGAAAGACGTTTCGTATTTGTATTCACACCTAAGCAT
>CAZVRP010000013.1:0-28688 GCA_964630255.1 uncultured Oscillospiraceae bacterium
GCCACCACCTGCTATTGGAAGGGCACCAAGGATCAGTTTCCCCAGACCCGCATCAACATCATCGACACTCCGGGCCATGTGGACTTCACCGTGGAGGTGGAGCGCTCCCTGCGCGTGCTGGACGGCTCCGTGACCGTGCTGTGCGCTAAGGGCGGCGTGGAGCCTCAGACCGAGACGGTGTGGCGCCAGGCCGACAACTACAACGTCCCCCGGCTCATCTACGTCAACAAGATGGATATCACGGGCGCTGACTTCTACAATGTGGTGGATATGGTAAAGGAGCGGCTGAAATGCAACGCCGTTCCCATCCAGCTCCCCATTGGCAGAGAGGCGGATTTCCGCGGCATCATCGATCTGGTGGAGATGAAGGCGGACGTCTACTATGACGACCTGGGTAAGGATATGCAGGTGGAGGATATCCCTGAGGATATGCTCGACCTGGCCCAGGAGTATCGGGAAAAGCTCATCGATGCCGCTTCGGATTTTTCCGATGACATCGCCATGCTTTACCTGGAAGGGGAAGAAGTCCCAGCCGATATGATCCGTGCCGCCCTGCGGGAGGGCACCATCAGCGGCAAACTGGTGTGCGTCACCTGCGGTACCAGCTACCGCAACAAGGGCGTGCAGAAGCTCCTGGACGCCATCGTGGATTTCCTGCCATCGCCGGTGGATGTCCCGGCGGTGAAGGGGATCAACCCCAAGACCGATGAGCAGATCGAGCGCGAGTCGTCCGACGAGGCCCCGTTCTCCGCTCTGGCTTTCAAGATCATGACCGACCCCTATGTGGGAAAGCTCACCTTCGCCCGCGTCTATTCCGGCACGGCCACGGCGGGCTCCACAGTGATGAATTCCACCAAGGGAAAGCGTGAGCGCCTGGCCCGGATGCTTTTGATGCACGCCAACCATCGGCAGGACCTGGACACCATCTATTCCGGGGACATTGTCGCCCTGGTGGGTCTGAAAAACACCACCACCGGCGATACTCTCAGTGATGAGAAGAACCCGATCGTCCTGGAGAGCATGGAATTCCCCGAGCCGGTCATCCGCGTGGCCATCGAGCCCAAGACCAAGGCCGGCGAGGAGAAGATGACTATCGCCCTGGCCAAGCTGGCGGAGGAAGACCCTACCTTCAAGGCGTATACCGACGAGGAAACAGGTCAGACCATCATTGCCGGCATGGGCGAGCTCCATCTGGAGATCATCGTGGACCGGCTTTTGCGCGAGTTCCGCGTGGAGGCCAACGTGGGCAAGCCCCAGGTGTCCTACAAGGAGACCATCACCCGCCCGGCTACCGTGGACGTGCGCTACGCCCGCCAGACTGGCGGCAAGGGCCAGTTTGCCCAGGTGAAGCTCATGATCGAGCCCAATGAATCGGGAAAGGGCTACGAGTTCGTCAATGCCGTTACCGGCGGCGCCATCCCCAAGGAGTATATCCCCGCAGTGGACGCGGGCATCCAGGGCGCTATGCAGGGCGGCGTTGTGGCCGGCTATCCCATGGTGGACATCAAGGCCACGGTGCTGGACGGCCAGTTCCATGAGGTGGACTCCTCTGAGATGGCGTTCAAAATCTGCGGCAGCATGGCCTTCAAGGAGGCATGCGAGAAAGCGGGACCCACCCTGCTGGAGCCGATCATGAAGGTGGTCATCACCACGCCTGAGGAGTATATGGGCGACGTTATCGGCGACGTGAACTCCCGCCGCGGCCAGATCGCGGGACAGGAATTCCGCAACGGCGCCGTGATTATCGAGGCAAATGTGCCCCTGTCCACCATGTTCGGCTATGCCACGGATCTGCGAAGCAGGACCCAGGGCCGCGCCAATTACTCCATGGAGCCCAGCCACTATATCGAGCTGCCCCAGAATCTGCGGGAAAAGCTTGTGACCAGCCGAAGCAAGGCGTAAAAATGAGTTGCAAAATATTCCTGCATACTGTATAATCCAACCATGAGTAATGAATTTAAATTTTTTCTACTTTTTAGGAGGACAAAGTAAATGGCAAAGCAAATGTTCAACCGCACGAAGCCCCATGTGAACATCGGCACCATCGGCCACATTGACCATGGCAAGACCACCCTGACGGCGGCCATCACCAAGGTCCTGAACATGGCTGACCCCACTGCTGCCGAATATACCGCTTACGACCAAATCGATAAGGCCCCCGAGGAAAAGGCTCGCGGCATCACGATCAACACCGCTCACGTTGAGTATCAGACCGAGGCCCGCCACTATGCTCACGTGGACTGCCCGGGCCACGCCGACTATATCAAGAACATGATCACCGGCGCAGCTCAGATGGACGGCGCCATCCTGGTCATCGCCGCCTCCGACGGCCCCATGGCCCAGACCCGTGAGCATCTGCTGCTGGCCCGCCAGGTGAACGTGCCCTATGTTCTGGTTTTCCTGAACAAGTGCGACCAGGTGGACGACCCCGAGCTGCTGGAGCTGGTGGAGATGGAAGTCCGCGAGCTGCTCGACCAGTATGATTTCCCCGGCGACGAGACCCCCATCATCAAGGGTTCCGCTCTGGAGTGCCTGGTGAGCACGGAGACCGATCCTCACGCTCCCGTATACGACTGCATCTGGGAACTGATGAACGCTGTCGATACTTGGATCAAGACCCCCGAGCGCGCCGCCGACAAGCCCTTCCTGATGCCTATCGAGGACGTGTTCACTATCTCCGGCCGCGGCACCGTTGTGACCGGCCGTGTGGAGCGCGGCACCGTGAAGGTCGGCGACAAGGTGGAGATCGTCGGTATCCGCGAGACCCAGGAGACTGTCGTGACCGGCACCGAGATGTTCCACAAGACCCTGGAGTATGCTGAGGCCGGCGATAACGTGGGCTGCCTGCTCCGCGGCATTGACAAGAAGGCCGTCGTCCGCGGCCAGGTGCTGGCTGCTCCCAAGAGCATCCATCCTCATACTAAGTTTAAGGGCCAGGTCTACGTCCTGTCCAAGGATGAGGGCGGCCGTCATACCCCGTTCTTCAACAACTATCGTCCCCAGTTCTACTTCCGTACCACCGACGTGACCGGCGTCATCAGCCTGCCTGAAGGCGTTGAGATGTGCATGCCCGGCGATAACGTCGATATGAACGTTGAGCTGATTACCCCGATCGCCATCGAGGTGGGCCTGCGTTTCGCCATCCGCGAGGGCGGCCGTACTGTGGGTTCCGGCGTCGTTATCGAAGTCGAGGAGTAATCCCGCTGTAAAAATCGCTCCCGCAGCCATACGCTGCGGGAGCTTTTCATTTCAGGCCAATCATGAATCCATCCAGATTGGTGGAGTGGATGTCTCCGCCGATGATGGTGTTTCTGTATACATAGAGGTTCGCCAGAACGGTCTGCTCCTTGTCCGGGTAATTCAGCACCGTGTAGGTATACATGGTGCAGTTCCGGCCCGCATAGTCCGCAAGGTCATAGCCCTGCTGTTTCTGAAGCTCGTTGTAGGACTGGTATACGGGGGAAAAGCGCTCAGGGATCAGGATGGTCTGCTCCTGCTCCGACGCGATATCCACCTCCCATCCGCACTCCGCAAGAAACGATGCCCGTTTGTCGGCGGTGGAGGCGTGGTCCGCCGCGATCACCTTCACACCGCCCGCAGCGCTTCCGATCAAAAGCAGGGCTGCCAGTACGGCAAGGGCGCTCAGAGCAATGAGGAAGGTCTTTGTCTTTGGTGTCATGTACCTTTTCATGGTACAGTCTATTCAAACGGGGAGGGAAGTATGTATGGCCCTTGAACGGCTGGATAAGCTGCTGTCCGCCTCCGGGCTCTACAGCAGGTCCCAAGCCAGGGCGGTGATCCTGGCGGGGCGGGTGACAGTGGATGGCGCGGCAGTCCGCCGGCCGGAGATGAAGATCGATCGGTCCGGAGCCGTCATGGCGGAGGGACGGGCGGTGGATACGGCGCGGTTCGTGTATTATATGATGAATAAGCCCGCAGGCTATATCAGCGCCACCCAGGACGGGGCGTGGCCCGCCGTTACAGGACTGCTGCCGAAGGAACTGCAAGGACGAGGGGTGTTTCCCGCCGGACGTCTGGACGCGGACGTTACAGGTCTTCTGCTTCTCACGGACGACGGCGTGTTTGCCCATCGGGTGACGTCGCCCCGGTCCGGGATACGAAAGGAATACGAGGTACTCGTGGACGGCCCCCTGACAGAAGTGCATGTGTCCGCGCTGGCTGCCGGCGTAACCATGGCCGATGGGACGGCCTATCGCCCGGCGCTGCTGCGCCTGGATGCGTCTCAGCCCCGGCGGGGCGTGGTGACCGTCACGGAGGGGCGGTTCCATGAGGTCAAGAACCTCATGACCTTCTGCGGCCGCAGGGTGGAGCGGATGCGCCGTCTGGCTATCGGCGGTCTGCGCCTGGACGAAGACCTGGCGGAGGGTGCCGTACGACGGCTCACCATGGAGGAAAAGGACGCCTGTCTGGACGGCCTTTGCGGGGCAAAGGGGAAAAAGCAGGGGGTGTCCACCGGTGGCGCACACGGGGAAAAACCGTAATTGCTTCCTGGTTTTTGCGTTTCTAACCAAGAATCACCCCGCTTTTTGTGCAATTTGAGGGCGAATGATGACAAAGTAATGAAAAAGTTTACAAATTTTTGGTCAATTTCTATTGAAAAATGACAGCGAATGTTCTACAATGTTACCATGTATATTGTGGGGGTTAAATACTTATGTCGAGCCGGATTTTTCAAAGCGTGATCCTTCAGATGAAGGATGCCACCAAGCGCTGCTTCGGCGTCGTGGATGAGCAGGGGAATGTGATCGCGTCCAGCGATCTGTCCCTGATGGGCTTTTCCATCGGGGAGATACGTCTTGCGGCCCAGGAAGCGGGCACAGAGCTGTTTGTTGCGGCGGGAAGGACTTGCCGTGTCATCGGCGCAGGGGGCCGCAGGTCGTATATCGCGTTTGTGGACGGGCAGGACGAAACGGCCAGGAGCATGTGCATCCTGATCGCGGTGGCCCTGTCGGAAGCCAAGTCCGGCTATGATGACAAGTATGACGCCACGACCTTTGTGAAGAACATCATATCCGACAACATCCTGCCTGGAGATGTGTATATCCGGGCCAAGGAGCTGGGCTTCAACGCCGACGCGCCCCGGGCTGTGTTTGTGGTCCGGCAGAACGCCGGGGCGGAGATAGCGGTGCTGGAGCATCTGCAAAATCTGTATCCTGCCCGGGATAAGGATTTTGTCCTGTCCATGAGCGAGACGGATGTGGTGATCATTCGGGAGCTGCAGCTGGGCTTTGACGCGGGGGAGCTGGAGCGGACGGCCGAGCAGGTGCAGCAGAGCCTGGAAAAAGATATGGGTATCCATTGCGTGGTGGGCATTGGCTCGCCGGTGATGCATCTGCGGGAGCTGGCCGATCGCTATAAGGAGGCGGAGACCGCCATCGAGGTGGGCAAGATCTTTGAGAGCGAGCAGTCCGTCATCAGCTATGAGAGCCTGGGCATCGGGCGGATCATCTATCAGCTGCCCACGACCCTGTGCGAGATGTTTCTGGCGGAGGTTTTTAAGAAAAACCCCATCGAATCCCTGGACCAGGAGACCCTCTACACCATCAATAAATTCTTTGAAAACAACCTGAACGTGTCGGAGACCAGCCGGAAGCTGTTCGTGCACCGGAACACCCTGGTGTACCGGCTGGAGAAGATCAAGAAGCTCACGGGCCTTGATCTGCGGGAGTTCGACCACGCCATCGTATTTAAGGTGGCGCTGATGGTCAAGCAGTATCTGGACTCCCAGAATATACGATACTGATTCACCCTGGAGGAACCGAGCATCTATGGTCAGATTTGAGAATGTCTCCATGACCTATCCCGGCGGAGACGCAAGAGCGATCAACGATATGAGCTTTACCATCGACGACGGAGAATTCGTCTTCCTGGTGGGACCCTCCGGCAGCGGAAAGACCTCGGTCATCAAGCTCATCACCGGCGAGGTGGCGGCGGAGGCCGGCGTTTTGAATGTGAACGGCTTCGACCTGCGGCACATGCGGCACCGGAAGCTGCCCGCTATGCGGCGGACCATCGGCGTTATATTCCAGGACTTTCGCCTGATCGAGGATAAGACGGTCTATGAAAATGTGGCCTTTGCCATGCATGTGGTAGGTGCGCCCAATCGGGACATCCGGCGGCGGGTGCCCTATGTGCTGGACCTGGTAGGGCTGACCGGGCGGGAAAAACGCTTTCCCCGGGAGATCTCCGGCGGCGAGCAGCAGCGTGTTGCTGTGGCCAGGGCTATTGTGAACAGCCCCAGGCTCCTCATTGCCGATGAACCCACGGGCAACCTGGATCCGGCCCGCAGCCTGGAGCTGATGCTGCTTATGGACCGCATCAACGAGATGGGGACCACCGTTCTGGTGGTGACCCACGAAAAGGAGCTGGTGAACTCCTTCTCCAAGCGCGTCGTTGCCATTGAGGACGGCATGGTGATCTCCGACGGAATGGATGGGTATTACAGCTATGAGATCGAGTAAATTCGGATATCTGATAAAAGAGGGGTTCAAGAGTATCCTGACCCATGGGTTCATGTCTTTCGCCTCGGTGACCATCGTGGTGGCCTGTCTGGTGATCATGGGCAGCTTTACGCTGATTGCTGTGAACATCGACACGCTGCTGGACGAGCTGGAGGACCAGAATGAGGTCATCGCCTATGTGGAGGAGACCATGAGCGAGGAGGAGGCCCGCGCTCTCCAGCCGGAGATAGAGTATCTGTCCAATGTCAGCTCCTGCGTGTTCGTGTCCCGGGCGCAGGCCATGGAGGAGTATGTGGCTACCTTTGACGATCAGTCCGCTTTCCAGGACCTGCCCTCGGATGTGCTCCGGGATCGCTACATAATCTATCTGGAGGACATCTCCATGATGGAGCAGACCCGGGACGAGCTATACCAGATCACCGGCATCGCAAAGGTCAACGCCTACCTAGAGGTGGCGGAGGGCTTTGTCACGGTGCGCAATGTGGTCAGCGCCGTAAGCCTGATTTTGATCGTGGTGCTGGTGGTGGTGAGCGTGTTCATCATGTCCAATACCGTGAAGCTGGCCACATTTAGCCGCCGGGATGAGATCGCCATCATGAAGATGGTGGGGGCCTCCAACTGGTTCATACGCTTCCCCTTTGTGGTGGAGGGACTCGTCCTGGGAGTTCTGGGCGGTCTTGTGGCCTTTTTCATTGAGTGGGGCATCTACGATATCGTGGCCAACCGCATCATGATGGGCCTGATGGGCAATCTGCTCTCCGTCATCCCCTTCGCGGCGATCAGCCTCATCGTGCTTTTGGTCTACGTCGGTGTGGGATTCGTCGTGGGTGTCTTCGGAAGCTCCATCGCGATCCGCAACTATCTGCAGACATGATTTGAAGGAGAGCCAATGGATACCCGCAAGGCGACCGTGTCCTGCGGACAGAGCGTGAGCACGGGTCCGGCGGCGGGCCATGTGGGTGCCGCCGGCAACGTTACCGGCGTCTGCCTGCATTCTGAGATTCGGAATAGCGGTGGGACGCTCTATGATCCATGGAGCTTATCGTATTGCAAATGATCTTACCAAGGAGGCTTCTATGAAAAAACGCAAAGCATTTATTTCTGCCGTCTGCATCGTGCTTGCCATCCTGATGATCTTGTCCATCACGGTGATGGTCATCGCGCCTACGCTGGCCTACGCGGCCACCAGCACCGAGATACAGAAGGAGATCGATGAGCTGAACGACCAGAAGGACGACATCCAGGATCATATAGAGAGCCTGGAGTCGGAGATAGACAGCCTTGACTATGAAAAGGCCAACGCCCTGGAGAAAAAGCTCATCCTTGACCAGAAGAACCAGCTGGCCCAGGAGGAGCTGGATGTCATCCAGGAGCAGATCGATATCGTGGACGGCCTCATTTCCAATATGCAAGAGGACTTGAACGACGCCAGGGAAGAGGAGGAGTATCAGCGCGAGCGCTGGCTCACCCGCGTTCGGGCCATGGAGGAGAGCTCCACGGTGGGATACATACAGGTGCTGTTCAACGCCAGCAGTTTTTCCGATCTTCTGACCCGGCTGGACCTGGTCAACGAGGTCATGGCCTATGACGAGGCCCTGGAGCAGGAATATATTGCAGCCCGGGAGAACGTGCAGACTTTGGAGGCCGAGGCGGAGGTGATGTTCGCCGAAAACGAGGCCAGTCGGGCGGAGCTGGAGACCAAGAAAGCCCAGCTGGAGGCGGATATCGACGCGGCCTGTCAGATCATAGCCCAGATGGAGGCCGACATCGACGAATATACCGCAGTCATGGAGCAAGAGGAGGAGACTCAGGCCGAGGTCGAGGCTCTGATTGTCGAAAAGGAGAAGGAGCTTGAGGAGGCTAAGGCGGCGGAGGAGGCCGCCCGTCTGGCGGCTCTTGCGGCGCAGCAGGCAGCCCAGCAGGCGGCCCAGGGCAGCGCGCCGGTCCCCTCTGTCAGCAGCGAGGGCGCGTGGATGATGTGGCCAAGCTATACCAAGACGATCACCTCCAGCTACGGTATGCGCTATCTTGAGCTATATGGATATACGCGCATGCACTCCGGCGTGGATATCGGCGCCAGCTATGGCAGCAGTATCTGGTCGGCGGCCGCCGGCACGGTCATCCAGGCCGGCTGGAACGGCGGCTACGGAAACTGCGTGATGGTGAACCACGGGAATGGGTATACTACCCTTTACGGGCACATGTCCTCCATCGCCGTGTCCTATGGACAGAGCGTGAGCATGGGTCAGGTGCTGGGCTATGTGGGTTCTACCGGCAACTCCACCGGGCCTCATCTGCATTTTGAGGTGCGCGCCAGCTCCACCGGCGGCACCATAAACCCGATGAGCTTCAGCTATCTGACATAAACCAAACCGATATATCAGCGGACCGGGCGACCGATGTCGCCCGGTTTTTTAAGGAGATACAGCGAGTTACCGTGAAAAAGTTTTCACTTGACCGCCGCCTCATCACCGGACTTATATGTGCGCTTGCCGGCGCGGCAGTGACGATGGCCGCCATCATATTGGGCTTTGGCGGCGTGGACGGATTTGTCCAGGCGGCGAAATTTGCCTCTGTGCTGCGCATCGTCAGCACGGAGTTCGTGGGGGATTATGACCTGGGGGAGTTCACCGATGCGGCGCTGGACAATGCCGTGGCCAGCCTGGACGACGACTGGAGCTATTATATGGACGCGGACAGCTACGCCGATTATCAGGACTACTCCGCCAACCGCTATCAGGGCATCGGCGTAACGATCATCCAGGATGAGCAGACCGGCGGCTTTCGGATCGAGGCGCTGACGAAGGATGGCCCGGCCCAGAGGGCGGGGCTTCAGGCGGGGGAGATCATCCTGTCCGTGGACGGGGTGTCGGTCATTGGCGCCGCGGTCGATGATCTGCGCAGTCTCATCCAGGCGGATTTTGGCGCCGAGGCGCTCATAACGGTCCAAAACGAGCAGGGACAGGTCCGGCAGGTATCCGTATCCTGCGAGGAAATCTACACAAGCCCTGTGTCCAGCGAGCTGCTGGATGAGCATGTGGGCTATGTGGCCATCACCAATTTTCGGGCGGGGGCGGGGGCGGAAGCCGTCGCCGCCGTGGAGCAGCTGCTGGAGCAGGGGGCGGACAGCTTTGTGTTCGACGTGCGTTCCAATCCGGGAGGCCAGGTTTCGGAGATGGTGGAGATACTGGACTATCTTCTCCCGGAGGGAGATATCTTCATCCGGGCCGATAAGCGGGGCCATGAGGTGGTGGAGCGGTCAGACGAGCACTGCGTGGAGCTGCCCATGGCGGTCGTAGTGAACGGCGACAGCTACAGCGCGGCGGAGTTTTTCGCCGCGGCCCTGCGAGACTATCAGTGGGCCAGTGTGGTGGGGGAGCCCACCACCGGCAAGGCCCGCAGTCAGGTGACCATTCCCCTATGGGACGGCAGCGCGGTGCATATCTCCAAATACAGCTACCTCACCCCCGGACGGGTCGATCTGTATGAGGCGGGAGGCCTGACCCCGGATGTGGAGGTCTGGCTGTCCGAGGAGGAGCTTTTGGCGTACCAGACCGGCTGGCTGGAGCCGGCGGACGATCCCCAGGTGCAGGCCGCCGTCGGCGCGCTTGGTGCTTGACAGGGAGAAGCCGGATCATTATAATGATTTAGATATTAGGAACCAGATCATCATGTGCGGAGGTAAGAGGCATGGCTGATACAAAATATAAGATGAGCCGGGAGCGGTATGAGGAGATCGAAAAGGAACTCGAATATCTTCAGACCGTCCGGGAAAAGGAGGTCTCCGAGCTTATCAAGGAGGCCCGGAGCTATGGCGACCTGTCGGAGAACAGCGAGTATGACGAGGCCAAGACCGAGCAGGGAAAGCTCTATTCCAAGATCGCGGAGTATAAGAATCTGCTGGCGAACGCCGAGATCGTGGAGCATACCTTCCGTGCCGGTGTCATCGGCATTGGCAGCCGCGTGACCGTGTTGGATGTGGAGCTGGGCGAGGAAACGGAGTACCAGATCGTGGGCAGCCAGGAGGCCAATCCCATGAATGGGCGCATCTCCGATGACTCCCCCTTCGGCCGCGGTCTGATCGGCCGGAAGGTCGGGGAGACCGTCACCATCGAGGCCCCCGCCGGAGAGCTCCAGTTCAAGATACTGAACGTGACCTACTGATGGAAAAAAAGGGCCTGGTTCGGCTTTGATCATGCCACAAGGATAAGAGAGGAAGTTATGCCATGTTTCAATACGCGCCGGGATACAGGGAGGAACCGGAGGGGCTGTCCGATGAGATGCGTGTGCGCCGGGAAAAGCTTTTTAGGCTCCAGGACGAGCAACGCGATCCCTATCAGCTCACCAAGTTCGCCCGTTCTCATTTCTCCCAGCAGATAAAGGACGGTTACGAGGATTTGGCGGAGAAGGATGTGCAGGTGGCCGGACGGATCATGGCCAAGCGGGTCCAGGGGAAGGCCGGATTCATGGACCTGCAGGACGACCGTGGCCGCATCCAGCTGTATGTGAGCATCAACGAGCTGGGACCGGAGGGCCTGGCGGAGGTGAAGACCTGGGATGTGGGCGATATCGTGGGAGCCTCGGGGTTCGTGTTTAAGACCCGCACGGAGGCTATCTCCGTACACGTAAAGGAAATAACGCTCCTGGCCAAAAGCCTGCGTCCCCTGCCGGAGAAGTTCCATGGCCTGACAGATACCGAGCAGCGCTACCGCCGACGGTACCTGGACCTTATCACCAACGATGGATCACGCCGGGTGTTCGAGCTGCGGACGAGATTTATCAGCCTGGTGCGCCGGTATCTGGACGAGCGTGGCTACCTGGAGGTGGAGACCCCGGTGCTGGGCACCATCCAGGGGGGCGCCGCCGCGAGGCCCTTCATCACCCACCATAATACCCTGGACCTGGATCTGTATATGCGCATTGCCACGGAGTTGAATCTGAAGCGGCTCATCGTCGGCGGCATGGAGCGGGTATATGAGATCGGCCGCATCTTCCGCAACGAGGGCATGGATACCAAGCACAACCCGGAGTTCACCACTCTGGAGATGTATGAGAGCTATGCCAATTTTGAGACCATGATGGATTATGTGGAGGGCATTCTGTCTTCCGCCGCCATAGAACTGCGGGGAACCTACCGGCTCACCTGGGGCGGGAATGAGATCGATATGTCCCCGGGCTGGCGGCGCATGACCATGATCGAGGCCGTGCGGGAATATGTGGGCGTGGATCTTGACGCCATCGCCGATGACGCCCAGGCCGTGGCGGCGGTCAAGGCGGCAGGCGTGGATATGGACGGGACGGATCCTACCTGGGGCCATGCGCTGTATGAGGCATTCGACCAGAAGGTGGAGGAAAAGCTCATCCAGCCGACATTTATCACCATGTATCCCGTTGAGGTATCGCCCCTGGCCAAGCGCAGCCCGGCCGACAGCCGGCTCACGGAGCGGTTCGAGGCGTTCATCAACGCCTGCGAGATGGGCAACGCTTTCTCAGAGCTGAACGACCCGCTGGACCAGCGTCTCCGCTTTGAGGAACAGATGGCCCTCAAGGCCAGGGGCGATGAGGAGGCCAGCGATATGGACGTGGATTACTGCGAGGCCCTGGAGTACGGCATGCCGCCCACCGGCGGCCTGGGCCTGGGTATCGACCGGGCCGTCATGCTCCTGGCCGGCGTCGATTCGGTGCGGGACGTGATCCTTTTCCCGACGATGAAGCCTTTGGATTGAGCACAGAGACAGCGCCTGACGGCATAGCCGCCGGGCGTTTCTCCATGTGTGGAGCAAATTGACAAAGGCATAGGCGCGTGCTATCATATAAAAAATTAAAAGTAATGTATAAGACGGAAAGCGCAGTGAGATGATGGAACCGATACGCTCCCGGCAAAATGAGCTCGTGAAAAGATTCATCGCTCTCGGCTCTGACGGTAAGGCCCGGCAGGAGGCGGGGGAATATCTGTGCGCGGGGCGGACCCTGCTAAGGGAGGCTGTGGTCTCCGGCGCGGAGGTCACATGCGTCCTAGCGGCAGAGGCTATGCCAGGACTGCCATGTCGGCTGATGACGCCGGAGCTTTTGAAGGCCGTGTCGCCGCTGCAGCACAGTTCTGACCCAGTGTTCACGGTACGGATGCGGCCCCTGCCCCCCGCGGAGGAGCTGAGGCGCGTCATCGTGCTGGAGAATGTCCAGGACCCGGGAAACGTGGGCACTGTTCTGCGGACAGCGGACGCCTTCGGCATCGACCTGGTGGTCCTGTGCGGCGCCTGCGCCGATCCCTACAACCCCAAGACCGTCCGGGCCACCATGGGGGCGATCTTCCGCCAGCCGGTGGTGAAGACGGATACGGCCCGCCTGCCGGAGATTTTGCGTGGGCTGCCCCTATACGGTGCCGCGTTGCGGCCGGGGGGGACGGACATCCGCGCCTTGGGACCCGGGCCTCTGGCGGTAGCCGTGGGGAACGAGGGCCGCGGACTGACGGAGGAGCTGCTGGACTTGTGCCGGGGAACTACCATCATACCCATGCGCCCCCGGGCGGAGAGTCTGAACGCCGGCGTGGCGGCGGCGGTGGTGATGTGGGAGATGGTACGAGGTATATCATGGCCAGACTGAAGTATTGGGTGTGGCTGTCCTGTCTCCGGCAGGTGCGGCCTCTGATGAAATACCGCCTGCTGGAGGCCATGGGCGGGCCGGAGAAGCTGTTTTTTGCCGAACGGGACGCTGTCATGGCCGCCTGCCCTGTGAAGCCGGCGGAGCTGGACGCGCTTATGGATAAGGGTATGGACTGGACGGTGAAGACCATCTCCTTCTGCGAGGAGCACAGCATCACGATCCTGACTATGCAGGACGCCGCCTATCCCGAACGGCTGCGACAGATTCCCGATCCGCCGGCAGTGCTGTATGTGCGTGGCAAGCTCCCCGGGGTGGACGATGCGCTGGCGCTGGCCGTGGTGGGTACAAGAAGAGCCTCGCCCTACGGCGTCAAGATGGCCTCTATGATGGGACGGGAGATTGCCGAGAGCGGCGGTATCGTGGTGTCGGGCCTGGCGGAGGGCTGCGACAGCGCCGCCATGGAGGCCGCCCTCCGTGCCGGCGGGGCGGTGATAGGTGTCCTGGGAACGGCCATCGACGTGGTGTACCCAGCCAGGAACAAGCGACTTTTCGAAGAGGTCCGGGGCCGGGGCGCGCTGGTGAGCGAATATCCGCCGAAATGCCGGACCTATCCTCAGGATTTCAAGGCCAGGAACCGGATCATAACCGGACTGTCTTTGGGCGTGGTGGTTGCCGAGGCGCCGGTGCGCAGTGGCACACGCAATACGGTAAGCCACGCGCTGGATCAGGACCGGGATGTGTTCGCCGTTCCCGGAAATGCGGACGCAGCGGCCAGCGCCGGATGCAATGAGCTCATCGCCCAGGGGGCGTATCCCGCCACCTGCGGGGCCGATGTGCTGTCCGTGTACAGCGGCCGAAGCGACCTTTTGCGCCGGGAATCGACCGTTACACCTATTAAAAAAGAGATTGACAAGACCAGGGACATAGTTTATATTGACCTCACGGACAAACTGGAAGGACTTCCCCCATCTCAGCGTCAGGTCCTGTCCGTGATGACCCGGCCCGATATGCACGCCGATGAGATCATCGAGGCGGCCCGGCTGAGCGCTCAGGAGACACTGGTTGCTCTGACCATGCTGCAGGTGGGCGGTTATGTGACCCAGGGGGTCGGGAAGCGGTATACGCGCAAACTTTGAATGAGTGAGGAAAATACATGGCGAAAGCAAAGACCGATCTTGTGATCGTGGAGTCCCCGGCAAAGGCCAAGACGATCGAGAGATATCTGGGCGGCGATTATAAAGTAGTGGCCTCCATGGGGCATCTGCGGGATCTGCCAAAAAACACCATGGGTGTGGATATAGAGCACGATTTTGAGCCGGACTATCAGCCGGTGAAGGGCCGGGAGGACGTGATCAGCAGTCTGCGCAAGGCGGCAAAGGACGCGCAGATTGTCTATCTGGCGACGGACCCTGACCGGGAGGGGGAGGCTATATCCTGGCATTTGAAGGAGCTTTTGGAGCTGCCCGATGAAAAGGCCCGCCGGGTGACATTCAACGAGATCACCAAAAAGGTGGTGCAGGAGGGCATCGCCCATCCCAGGGATATCGATCAGGATCTGGTGGACGCCCAGCAGGCCCGTCGCATCCTGGACCGCATCGTGGGCTATAAGCTCAGTCCCCTGCTCTGGCGGAAGATACGCAAGGGCCTGTCCGCCGGGCGGGTCCAGTCTGTGGCGACGCGGATGGTGTTGGATCGGGAGCGGGAGATACAGCGCTTCGTACCGGAGGAATACTGGTATCTGAACGCCGCCCTCACCACGGAGAAGCAGGAGAAATTCACCGCCCAGTTCCATGGGACGGAGAAGAAAAAGCTGGAGCTGCACAGCGAGGCGGAGGTGGACGAGGTCGCCCAGGCCGTGACCGGCAAGCCATTCACTGTCACCGCCGTCAAGCATGGGACGAAGCAGCGCAGCCCGTCGCCTCCGTTCATCACCTCCACCCTCCAGCAGGAGGCATCCCGCCGGCTGGGCATGACGCCCCGGCGGACTATGAGCATCGCCCAGCAGCTGTATGAGGGCGTAGAGATCGATGGCGAGGGCATCGTGGGCCTCATCACCTATATGCGTACAGATTCCCTGCGCTTGTCGGAGGACGCCCTGGCCGCCGCCGGACAGTTCATCAAAGAGCACTATGGCGCGGAGTATTACTATGGAAAGCCCCGGCGCTTCAAGGCCGGCTCCAACGCCCAGGACGCCCATGAGGCCATCCGGCCAAGCGTCCCCAACCTGACGCCGGAGCGGGTGAAAAAGAGCCTCACCGGAGAACAGTACCGGCTGTACCGCCTTATCTGGGGGCGCTTTACCGCCAGTCAGATGGCCAACGCCGTCTACGACAATATCACTGCGGATATCGCCTGCGAGGGCTATATCTTTCGGGCCTATCACTCCAAGATCGCCTTCCCTGGCTACACCGCCGTTTACGAGGACAACCGGGAGGACGAGGAAAACGGCGGCGAGGAGGGCGGCGGGAAAAAGCCGCTGCCGGAGCTGACCGAGGGGCAGAACGTCGATATGACGAAGTTGGACCGGGAACAGCACTTCACCGCGCCCCCGTCCCGGTATTCCGAGGCCACGCTCATCCGGGCCATGGAGGAAAAGGGCATCGGTCGGCCCAGCACTTATGCTCCTACCATCACTACCATCACAGCCAGGGAGTATGTGGTCAAGGAGGGCAAATACCTCCGGCCTACCCCGCTTGGGGAGACGGTGACTACGCTCATGGAGGAGCGCTTCCCGGACATCGTGGATGTGAAATTCACCGCCCGGATGGAGGATACGCTGGATAAGGTGGAGGAAGGAGAGGAGAACTGGAAGAGCGTTTTGAACGAGTTTTATCAGGGCTTTTCCAAGAGCCTGGGCGAGGCGGAGGAGGCTTTGCAGGGCGTCCATATCAAGGTGCCGGACGAGATCTCCAGCGAGGTGTGCCCCAACTGCGGTCGGAATCTTGTGTATAAGACCGGGCGGTACGGCCGGTTTCTGGCCTGCCCCGGTTATCCCGAGTGCAGCTTCACCATGCCCATCGTGGTGGAAATGCCCGGAAAATGCCCCAAGTGCGGCGGCCGCATCCTGAAAAGAACATCCCGAAAGGGATATCCGTACTATGCCTGCGAAAAGGGCGCCGCCTGCGGCTTTATGAGCTGGGACGTACCCACCAAGGAGGAGTGTCCTGTCTGCGGAAAGACCATGTTCAAGCTGTCCGGTAAGGGACAGCGCAAGCCGTTTTGCATCAACGAGGAATGCGCCAACTTCCTGCCGGAGGATAAGCGGGGCTATCGCCGCCGCAAGACCACGGAGAGCGCAGCCGTGGGAGAGGAAAAAAAGCCGGCGAAGGCCAGGACGGCCCCCCGAAAGAAAAGGGAGCAGAGCTGATGGCGGATATCTCCGTGGTGGGCGCGGGCCTGGCTGGGAGCGAGGCCGCCTGGCAGCTTGCCCGGCGGGGGCTGAGGGTGCGCCTATATGAGATGAAGCCCCAAAAAATGTCCCCGGCCCATACCTCGCCGCTGTATTCCGAGCTCGTCTGCTCCAACTCACTGCGGGGGGACGACCTTTCCAACGCGGTGGGTCTTTTGAAGGAGGAACTGCGCCAGCTGCACAGCCTTATCATGGCGAGCGCGGAAAAGCACCGGGTCCCCGCCGGCGGCGCCCTGGCAGTGGACAGGGAGGCCTTCGCCCGAACCATCACGGACGCCATTCGCGGCCACCCCAATATCGAGATCGTCGAGGGCGAGGTCACAGCCTTTCCCGAGGGCGAGTGCATCATCGCCACGGGACCTTTGACCAGCGACGGGCTGATCCCCGCCATTTCCGCCTGCTGTGAGGAGAGGGGATTCCTGCACTTCTATGACGCGGCCGCGCCTCTCATCGCGGCGGACAGCATTGACATGACCCGCGCTTGGTTCGGGTCCCGGTATGGGAAAGGCACGGCGGATTATATCAACTGCCCCATGGATAAGGATCAGTACGATGCCTTTGTGCGGGAACTGGCGGCCGCCAGGGAGGCGGAGGTCCACGGCTTTGAGGACGCCGGTGTGTTCGAGGGCTGCATGCCTGTGGAGGTGATGGCCCGTCGGGGCCATGATACTCTGAGGTACGGCCCCTTGAAGCCTGTGGGGCTGCGCCACCCGGAGACGGGGGAGAGCTACTACGCCGTGGTGCAGCTGCGCCGGGATAACGACGAGGGCAGCGTATACAATTTGGTGGGGTTTCAGACCCATCTGACCTTCCCGGAACAGCGGCGGGTGTTCGGCATGATACCGGCGCTGGCGGACGCGGAATTTATCCGCTATGGAAAGATGCACCGAAACACGTTTCTGAACAGCCCGAAGCTGCTGGACAGGTATTACCGGCTCCGCCGGGAACCGCGCATCGCCTTTGCCGGGCAGATCACCGGCGTGGAGGGCTATGTGGAGTCCTGCGCCTCCGGGATGCTGGCGGCGCTGGAGGCGGCCCGGCGGATAAAGGGTCTGCCGCCCCTGGACTTTCCCAGGACGACGGCTATCGGCGCGCTGGCGCTGTACGTGTCCGGCGGCGGGGCCGGCGGGGATTTTCAGCCTATGAACGTGAACTTCGGCATCATTGAGTCCGCAGGGGAGCGCATCCGACATAAGAGGGAGCGAAATTTGAAGATCGCGGAGCGGTCGCTGGCCGCTTTGGAGGAGATCATCACAAGAGAGGAGACCGGCACATGAGGATCATTCTGGACGCCATGGGAGGCGATAACGCCCCACAGGCGGTGGTATCCGGCGCGGTGAGAGCCGCCCGGGATCTGGACACGGATATTGTGCTGGTGGGCCGGGAGGATGAGGTGCGCTCATGCCTTGCCGCCTGCGGGGGACGGGGCGTGAGCCGGATAGAGGTGGTGAACGCCACGGAGGTGGTCACCATGGAGGACGAGGCCAGCATGGCCTGCCGCCGGAAGAAAGACTCCTCCATGACGGTGGCGCTGAATATGCTGCGGGACGGCCGGGGGGACGCGATGGTGTCCGCAGGGAGCACCGGCGCGCTGCTGACCGGGGCCACGCTTTTCGTCAAGCGCGTCCGGGGCATCCGCCGGGCCGCTATGGGGCCGGTGCTGCCCAACGGCGGCAAGGGGGTGCTGCTTATGGACTGCGGCGCCAATGTGGAGTGTACGCCGGAGTACCTTTTGCAATTCGCCTATATGGGCGCGTTTTACGCCGAGAAGCTCATGGGCTGCGATAATCCCCGGGTGGCTCTTTTGAACGTAGGCACTGAGGATACTAAGGGCGGTGCGCTGCAGAAGGAAACCTTCGCGCTGCTGCGGGCGGCGTCTGACGCCGGGCGCATAAACTTCATCGGCAACGCCGAGGGCAGCGATCTGTTCACCGGGAAGATGGACGTTCTGGTGGCGGACGGCTTTGCGGGCAACGTTATGCTCAAGACTGTGGAGGGCGCGGCCAAATTCATGTTCAGTCAGCTCAAGGACGTGATGTACGGCAGCCTAAAAAACAAGCTGGCGGCTCTGGCCATTAAAAAAGACCTCTATGGCATGAAGGCCATGCTGGACCCCTCGGAGGTGGGCGGAACTGCCCTGCTGGGCATCTCCAAGCCCGTCATCAAAGCCCATGGAAGCTCGGATGACCGGGCCATATTCAACGCCGTGCGCCAGGCTATCGCCTGCGCCAAGGCGGATGTGGCCGGGGCCATTGAAGCGAATATAGATTTTATGAAATTGGAAAGATTAAAGGAGACTTGAAACATGGTTTACGAGAAAATCATCGAGATGATCTGTGATCAGTTCGGCATGGAGGCCGACGAGTTGAACGAGAACACTACCTTCATCGAGGACATGGGCATCGACTCTGTGGACGTGGTGGAGCTGGTGGTTGAGCTGGAAAACGAGTTCGGGCTGGACGAGATTCCCGAGGAGGAGCTGAAGAAGATGCGCACCATCGGCGACCTGTCCGCCTATGTCAGCGCCCACACCGAGGGATAATGGAGCAGCTGGAAAAGCGACTGGGGTATTCCTTTTCTGACCGCTCGTACCTGGAAACCGCCCTGACCCACAGTTCCTACGCCAATGAGCAGCCGGATAAGAGGCACAGCAACGAGCGCCTTGAATTTCTAGGCGACGCGGTGCTGGGCTTCTGCGCGGCCAAAACCATCTGTCGCCTGTACCCGGATATGCCCGAGGGCGGGATGACCCGCCTGCGGGCGGAGCTGGTATGCGAGGCCAGCCTTCATCAGGTGGCCTTGGCGCTGGAGCTGGGGTCCTATATCCACCTGGGCAAAAACGAGGAGTGCAACGGCGGCCGGACCAGAACCTCCATCCTGGCCGACTGTGTAGAGGCACTGATCGCGGCTATTTATCTGGACGGCGGCCTGGAGCCGGCGGAGCGGTTCATCGAGGAGCGGATACTCAAGGACGTGCGCGCCGGGCGCCGCCCTGCCCGTACGGATTACAAGACCCAGCTGCAGGAGATACTCCAGCAGGAGGGCGGTGCGGCGCCGCTGTACTCCATCGTGGCTGAGAGCGGACCGGACCACAATAAGAACTTCACCGCCAGCGTGTCGCTCCACAACGGGGTCCACGCGGAGGGGGACGGAAAGAGCAAAAAGGAGGCCGAGCAGATGGCGGCCAAGGCCGCGCTGCAAAGGCTGCAAGACTGATGGCAAAAGCGAAAATCATCCCCATATTCGTCCCCCATTTGGGCTGCCCGAACGACTGCGTGTTCTGCGATCAGAAGCGCATCTCCGGCAGCCCTTCGCCCGCTTCCGAGCTGGATGTGACGGCGGCCTTGGAGAAGGCGAGGGCACAAGGACAGCACGGCGTGGAGCTGGCCTTTTACGGCGGCAGCTTCACCGCCGTGGACCGGGACCTGCAGCGGGCGCTGCTGGAGGCGGCCCAGCCTTACCTGGCGGACGGCACGGCGGCCTCCATCCGCCTGTCTACCCGGCCCGATGCAGTAGATAGGGCGAAGCTGGATATGCTGCGGCGCTATGGGGTGCAGACCGTGGAGCTGGGGGCCCAGTCCATGGATGACGAGGTGCTTTTTGCCTCTGGCCGGGGGCACACGGCGGCGCAGACGGAACAGGCGGCCGCGCTGGTGAAGGACGCCGGTCTTAAGCTCATATTGCAGATGATGACGGGTCTGCCCGGTTCCGACCGGGAGAGAGATATCACGACCGCCCGGCGTATAGCCGCTTTGGTGCCGGACGGGGTTCGGATATATCCCACGGTGATCGTGAAGAATACGCCTCTGGAGGCCATGTGGCGGGCCGGACGTTACCGGGAGCACACGGTGGCGGACGCTGTGGCCGTGTGCGCCGATATCCTGCCTCTTTTTGAGGCGGAGGACATACCTGTCATCCGCCTGGGGCTGAACCCCACGGAGGAGCTGTCCGCAGGCGGAGCCGTGGCCGGGGCCTATCATCCGGCTCTGGGGGAACTGGTCCGCTCGGAGCTCATGCGCCGGAGGGCGGACGCACTCTTACGCGGCGTGCCCCGGGGCGCTCGGGTCACCCTGGGGGTGGCCCCCGGGCGGGTGTCCGCCATGACCGGGCAGCACAGGGCCAATATCACGGCGCTGACGGCTGTCCATGGACTGGAGAGCCTGTCTGTCAAGGCCGTGGAGGACGCCGGAGAGGAAATAATCCTGCTGGATGTGTTGACGAGAGTATAAAATCAAGGTATACTATATCTTGTATGTTTGTAAGCGAGATACTACTATTGAGGTGTAAGCTTTGTACCTGAAAGCCTTAGAGATCCAGGGCTTCAAGTCCTTTCCGGATAAGACGACGCTGCTGTTTGAAAAGGATGTGACGATGATCGTCGGACCCAACGGGTCGGGGAAATCCAATATATCCGACGCGGTACTGTGGGTCATGGGGGAGCAGCGGACCCGTACGCTTCGGGGCAGTAAGATGGAGGACGTTATCTTCGGCGGCACGGAAAAACGGGGCAAGATGGGCTTCGCCCAGGTGACACTGATTCTGGACAACTCCGCCCGCATCTTCCCGGTGGACAGCGATGAGCTGTCCATCTCCCGCCGGTATTATCGGAGCGGAGACAGCGAATACTACATAAACAAAGAGTCTGTCCGGCTCCGGGACGTGAACGAGTTGCTCATGGACACCGGTCTTGGCCGGGACGGATACTCCATCATCGGCCAGGGACGCATCAGCGAAATCGTCTCTGCCAAGAGCACGGACCGCCGGGAGATATTCGAGCAGGCGGCGGGGATATCCCGCTTCCGCTTCCGCAAGGAGGAGGCGGAGCGCAAGCTGGCATCCACGGACGACGCGCTGCTCCGGGTGGGGGATAAGATCGATGAGCTGGAGCTCCAGCTTGGGCCTCTGCGCAAGCAGGCGGAGGTGGCGCGGAAGTATTTACTGCTGCGGGATGAGCTTCGCACCTTGGAGATATCCGCCTGGATGGAGAGCCTGGACAAGCTGGCCGCCCAGACCAGGTCTGTCAAGGAGAGCTATGAGGCGGCCAAGGCCGAGCTGGAGCGCGCCCGGCAGAAGGTGGAGGAGAACTATCAGCGTACGGAATCCATTTCCGAAAAGATGCGGGAAAAGGATCTGGAGGCGGAGACTGTACGGGAAAGTCTGTCCCTGGCGGAGACGGATATCGGGGAGAACAAGCAGGCGGCGGCCGTGCTGGAGACGGATAAGAAGAACAACCTTGACAGCATGGAGCGTCTGCGCGAGGATATGAGCCAGGATGAGGGGCGCATCCGCGCCCTGGACGAGCAGATCGCCCAGCTGCGGTCCCGGGTGGCAGATGCCGAGGCGGAGAGTCGGGAACTGGACGAACAGATCAGCCAGCTGTCCAACATCGTCAGCGGCCATCGGATGAAGATGTCCGGCCGGGAGAGCCGGCTGGCAGCCCTTCGAGACGAGGTGACGAAGCTCACTGTGGACGGCCGCAGCATGGACGGTCGCATCTCCATGCTTACGGAGATGGAGAAGGACTACGAGGGCTTCAACCGGGCGGTCAAGACCGTCATGCGGGAGAGCCGTGGCGGCGCTCTCCGGGGCGTGCACGGTCCGGTTGCGAATCTGGTGCGGACCGGGGACCGATACGCCCTGGCTATCGAGACGGCTTTGGGGGCCGCGGCCCAAAATATCGTGGTGGACCGGCCGGAGGACGGCAAGGCGGCCATCGAGCTTTTGAAGCGCCGGGACGGCGGCCGGGGAACCTTCCTGCCCCTGGAGGCCATCCGGGGCAATGTGCTGCGCCAGCTTCCCCGGGGCGAACAGGGGTATCTGGGGCTGGCTCTGGAGCTGGCAGAGTTTGACGGGCGATATCAAAATATATTTGAAAACCTGCTGGGCAGGACGGTGGTGGCGGAGACCCTGGCAGACGCCGTGGCCATCGCCCGGCGGCATCAGAACCAGTTCCGCATCGTGTCCCTGGACGGGCAAATGATCCACGCCGGCGGCTCCATGACCGGCGGCAGCGCCGCCAAGGGGACGGGCATCCTGTCCCGGGCCAATGAGCTGGTGCGGCTGAAAAAAGAGCGGGCGGCGCTGAAAGAGCGGCTGGATGCCAGGGCCGCCGACCTGGAAAAGGCCGAGCGGGAGCTGGCTGCCGCCCGGTATGACATGGACGTGGCCGGCCAGGAACTGGCCCAGGTCCAGCGGCAGGCCGCCTCCCTCCAGGCGGAGCGGGATGCAAAGAACCTGAGCGCCAGACAGCTGGAGGATGTGAGAGGCGCCATGACCGCCGGCGGCGACCAGCGCCGGGCGCTGCTGGAGGACTATGAGCGGAAAAACGCGCAGATAGACGAGGCCCTTGCAAAAAACGCGGAGCGGGGACTGGACCTGGCCGAGAGGGCGGAGGGCTTCCGCGCTCAGCTTCGAGCCATCACCGGGCAGAAGTTCGACCTGGAGGCCAAGCGCACCCAGGCGGACCGGGACGCCCAGCGGCAGCATGAGCAGCTTGTGGAGCAGGAGCGGCAGGTGGCGTCCATCGAGCGGCAGACCCTGGCGGCGGAGATGGAGGAAAAGCAGATCATCGACCGGCTCTGGGATAACTATGAGCTGAGCCGGACCGCGGCCCAGGCCCAGCGGCAGCCTTTGGAGAGCCTGTCTGCGGCCAACCGGCGCATCTCCGAGCTGCGCCGTCAAATCCGGGAGCTGGGGACGCCGAACCTGGGCGCTATCGAGGAGAGCAAGCGCGTCGGCGAGCGGTATGATTACCTCACCGAGCAGCGGGACGATATCGCCAAGGCAAAGCAGGAGCTTATGACCATCATCGGGGACATCACCCGGCAGATGGAGGAGATATTTACCCGTGAATTCAACGCCATCAACGACAGCTTCCGGACCACCTTCCTGGAGCTGTTCGGCGGCGGCCGGGCGTCCCTCCGCCTGGAGGATGAAAACGATGTACTGGGCTGCGGCATCGAGATCAAGGTCCAGCCCCCCGGCAAGGCGGTGAGCAATATCAGCCTTTTATCCGGTGGGGAGAAGGCCTTCGTGGCCATAGCCCTGTACTTCTCCATCTTGAAGCTCAAGCCCACGCCGTTTTGCATCATGGATGAGATCGAGGCGGCTTTGGACGAGGAGAATGTAGTCCGCTTCGCCGACTACCTCCACCGGTTGAGCGCCACGCAGTTCGTGGTCATCACCCACCGGCGGGGCACAATGGAGAAGGCCGATATGCTGCTGGGCGTGACCATGCAGGAAAAGGGCGTGTCCCGCGTCATCGAGCTGGATCTGGCCGAGGCCCAGAAGACAGCGGAGAACTAATTGTTCGCCGCTTCGGCGGCGAATTCTGCAAGGCAGAGGAGAAGGTGCCATGGCGTTGTTCAAGGAAAAAAAGAAGGGTTTTCTATCCGGGCTCTTTTCCGCCTTTTCAGGGGTGGACGAGGACTTTTTGGATGAGCTGGAGGAGCGGCTCATCCTGGCGGACGCCGGGATAGAGACTGCGGAGCAGGCCGTGGAGGCGCTGCGACAGGAGAAAAAGCTCAAGGGCGACGAGGTGCGGGCCAAGCTGGTGGATATCCTCACGGAGCTGATGGACCAGGCGGGAGACACAGCCCTGCGCCTGGACACGAAGCCCGCCGTCATTATGATGGTGGGCGTCAACGGCGTAGGCAAGACCACCACAATCGGCAAGCTGGCCGGCCGTTTTGCCGGAGAGGGGAAGAAGGTCCTGCTCTGCGCGGCGGACACCTTCCGGGCGGCTGCCTCCGAGCAGTTGGGTATATGGGCCCGGCGCACCGGTGCGGATATCGTGCGCCACGGCGAGGGGGGCGATCCCGGCGCGGTGGTGTTCGATGCCTGCGGCGCCGCCAAGGCCCGGGGGACGGATGTCCTCATCGTGGATACCGCCGGTCGGCTGCACAATAAGCAGAATCTCATGAACGAGATGACGAAGTTGACGAAGATCGTGGGCCGGGAGCTGCCTGGTGCCGACTGCGAGATACTGCTGGTCCTGGACGCTACCACCGGCCAGAACGGCTTGATCCAGGCGGAGCAGTTCGCTAAGGCCGCCGGGGTCACGGGCATCGTGCTCACCAAGCTGGACGGCACCGCCAAGGGCGGCGTGGTGTTCTCCATCGCCAAGACCCTGGGTGTGCCGGTGAAGCTGGTAGGCGTAGGCGAGGGGACGGAGGACCTGCGGCCCTTTGACGCCCGGGAGTTTGCGGAGGCGATGGTGGAATGACGTTTATCCTTGCATCCAACAACAAAGGCAAGTATCGGGAGTTCAAGGAGATACTGGAGCCCCTGGGCATCAGCGTGGTGCCCCAGGCGGTGGCCGGGATCGACTTTGAGGTGAACGAGACCGGGGACACCTTTGAGGAGAACGCCTATCTGAAGGCGTCCACCATCGCGGCCTGCACCCGTTTTCCTGCTGTGGCGGACGACTCAGGCCTGTGCGTGGATGCGCTGGAGGGCGCGCCCGGCGTCCGTTCTGCCCGCTTCGGCGGCGGTAAGGAGTGGACGGACCGGCAGAAGTATGAGTACCTTCTGGAGAAGCTGGAGGGCGTAGAGAACAGGCGGGCGAGGTTCGTCAGCTGCATCTGCTGCGTGTTTCCCAATGGGGATGTGCTCCGGGCCCAGGGAGAGTGCTCCGGCCGTATTTTGGAAACTCCGGCGGGGGATGAGGGCTTTGGCTATGACCCTGTGTTCGCCCCGGAGGGGTATGATGAGTCTTTCGCCCAGCTAGGCGAGCAGGTAAAAAACCGGATATCACATCGGGCCAGGGCCCTGGCCGCGTTTCGTAAGGAGTTGGAGAAGTACGATGCTGACAGGTAAGCAGAGAGCCTATCTGCGCTCTCTGGCGCAGAAGGAGGAGGCCATTCTGTATGTGGGCAAGGCTGGCGTGACGGGACCTGTCATCGCCGAGGCCAAGGACGCCCTGGCGGCCCGGGAGCTGGTCAAGGGACGAGTCCAGGAGAGCTGCCTCTGCACAGCCCGGGAGGCTCAGGAACTTCTGTGTCAGGCCTGCGGCGCCGAGGGTGTGCAGGTGATCGGGAAGGTGTTCGTGCTGTATAAAAAGCGGCCGGACGGGGCAAAAATTATCTTGCCCAAGGGCTGAGTATGAGCATTTTGATCTATGGGGGCAGCTTCAATCCGCCCCATGCGGGGCATGTCCGCTCCGCCCGGGTGGCGGCGGAGGCCCTGCGCCCGGACAGTGTGTTTTTCATCCCCGCCGCCATCCCGCCCCATAAGCAGCTGGCGGAGGGCACCCCCGCTCCCGAGCAGCGATTGGCCATGACGGCTTTGGCGGCGGAAACTGTCCCGGGGGGCGAGGCGCTGGATGTGGAGCTGACCCGCTCCGGACCCAGCTATACCGCAGACACCCTGCGGCTTATGCGGGAGCGGTATCCCGGCGAGGAGCTCATTTTCCTGCTGGGCACGGATATGCTCCTGTCTATTGAGTCCTGGCACGCGCCGGAGGCCATCCTGGCCCTGGCCAGCTTGGCCATATTTGCCCGGGAGGGCGGCCGGGATGAGGCTGTCAGGACACAGGCGGAGCATCTGCGGGAAAAGTACGGTGCCAGAGTATATGTTCTGGAGGGGGAGCCGGTGACGGTGTCCTCCACGGAGATACGCACCATGCTGCCCCGGCGCCAGGGGCGGGCGCTTTTGCCGGAGGGGGTATATGAATATATCATCCGCCGCCGGCTCTATGGCGCAAAGCCGGATTTTGACTGGCTGCGGGAGCGGGCGTATTCCTATTTGAAGCCCAGCCGCGTGCCCCATGTGCAGGGCACGGAGGCGGAGGCCCGGCGGCTGGCCGCCCGCTGGGGGGAGAGCGTGGAGGACGCGGCGGAGGCTGCTATCGTCCATGATATCACGAAAAAACTCACTCTCTCCGAGCAGTTGCTTCTCTGCGATAAATATGGTATCATAGCAGATGAATATGAGCGCACCAGCGAAAAGCTGCTCCACGCTAAGACAGGCGCGGCCTTTGCGGCGGATATATTCGGCATTCCGGAGCATATCGCCCAGGCGGTGCGCTGGCATACTACCGGGAGGCCGGGCATGACACGGCTGGAGAAGCTCATCTACCTGGCGGACTATATCGAGCCGGGACGGAGCGGGTTTTCCGGGCTTGAGGAGTTGCGCCGGACGGCTTATGAGGACCTGGACGCCGCCATGGAGCTGGGTCTTCGAATGAGTCTGGATGAGGTCCGGGGCCGGGGACAGGAGCCCCATGAGGATACGGTCCGGGCCCGGGAATGGTTTTTGAACATACTGAGTGAAAAAGGCGTGGCCCCCGTTATATGGGAGAGCGGCGCCCGGACATGATTTTTTGCAGGAGAAACAGATATGGAACCTTTTGAAGCGGCAAAGCTGGCCACGAAGGCCCTCAGCGATAAGCAGGCCTCCGACATTCGCCTTTTGAAGACCACGGAGCTGACGGTGCTGGCGGATTATTTTCTCATCTGCACGGCCAATTCCACCCCCCATGTGCGCACGCTGTACGACGAGGTGGACAAGCGCCTTTCCGAGGCGGGCATGCCCCCTGTGCGCCGGGAGGGCTATCGCAACAGCAATTGGCTGCTGCTGGACTTCGGGAGCCTGATCGTGCACATCTTTCAGAAGGAGACCCGTGAGTTTTATAATTTGGAGCGCCTGTGGTCCGACGCCCAGGAGCTTGATATTGCAGAAATAGTAGAGGCGTGAAGCAATGGCATACGATTTTGAGCGAATCGAAAAGAAGTGGCAGGGAATTTGGGAAAAGGAGAAGCCCTATGCCGCCCGGACCGGCGACGCCCGTCCTAAGTGGTATGGGCTCATCGAGTTTCCGTATCCCTCCGGCCAGGGACTGCACGTGGGCCATCCCCGGCCCTACACCGCTATGGACATCGTGGCCAGAAAGCGCCGGATGCAGGGGTATAACGTGCTGTTCCCTATCGGTTATGACGCCTTTGGCCTGCCCACGGAGAACTATGCTATCAACAACCACATGCACCCACGGGAAGTCACCCGCCAAAACGTGAAGAACTTTACCGACCAACTGAAAATGTTGGGCTTTGGGTTTGACTGGGACCGGATGGTGGACACCACGGATCCTACATACTATAAGTGGACCCAGTGGATATTCCTCCAGATGTGGAAAAAGGGTCTGGCCTATAAGGCCACCATGCCGGTGAACTGGTGCACCTCTTGCAAGTGCGTGCTGGCCAATGAGGAGGTTGTGGAGGGCGTGTGCGAACGGTGCGGCTCGCCGGTCATCCAAAAGGAGAAAAGTCAGTGGATGCTGCGCATCACCGCCTATGCCCAACGGCTCATAGACGATCTGGACGACGTGGACTTCATCGAGAGGGTGAAGATTCAGCAGCGCAACTGGATCGGCCGCAGCGAGGGCGCGGAGGTGGACTTCAGCACCACCGCCGGGGACAAGATGCGCATCTTCACCACCCGGTGCGACACCCTGTTCGGCGTAACCTATATGGTCATGGCTCCGGAGCACGCCCTGGTGGCAAAGTGGATGTCTCTTTTGAAAAATGCCGATGCCGTCCGGGCCTATCAGGACGCGGCGGCCCACAAGTCCGAGCTGGAGCGCACGGAGCTTTCCAAGGACAAGACCGGTGTGCGGCTGGATGGCGTCAACGCCGTCAACCCGGTGAACGGGGAGGAGATCCCGATCTTTATCTCCGACTACGTCCTGGCAACCTATGGCACCGGAGCCATCATGGCCGTGCCCGGCCATGACCAGCGAGACTGGGATTTCGCCAAGGCCTTTGATTTGCCCATCATCGAGGTGGTAGCCGGCGGCGATGTGAAGAAGGGGGCGTACACCGACTGCGAGACGGGGACTATGGTCAACTCCGGCTTTTTGAACGGCCTGCCCGTGGAGGATGCCATCGAAAAGATGATCCTTTGGCTGGAGGAACACGGCGTGGGGACCCGGAAGGTGAACTACAAGCTGCGCGACTGGGTGTTCTCCCGGCAGCGGTATTGGGGCGAGCCCATTCCCATGGTCAACTGCCCCGAGTGCGGCTGGGTGCCCGTTCCGGAGGAGGAGCTTCCGGTACTGCTTCCCGAGGTGGAGAGCTACGAGCCCACTGATACCGGCGAGAGCCCGCTTTCCAAGATGCGGGACTGGGTGGAGTGCAGGTGTCCGAAGTGCGGCGGACCCGCAGAGCGGGAGACGGATACCATGCCCCAGTGGGCCGGCT
>CAZVRP010000014.1:0-27134 GCA_964630255.1 uncultured Oscillospiraceae bacterium
CGGTGGAAACGATTATTGATATCCCCGCCGCCGAACCCGCCCGGGAGGAGGAAGTTTCTATTGCCGCAGAGGAGCCTGTTCCGGAGGAGGATGTGTCCGCAGCCGCAGAGGAGCCTGTTCCGGAGAAGGATATGCCCGCGGCTACAGAGGAGCCTGTTCCGGAGGAGGATATGCCCGTAGCTACAGAGGAGCCTGTTCCGGAGGAGGATATGCCCGCGGCCGCAGAGGAGCCTGTTCCGGAGGTGCCGCCGTCCGTCGCAGAGGGATGCGTTCCTGAACTTTGACTGAACACAGGCGCCGGCCATCTGATCTATCGTCAGATGGCCGGTGTTTCTATTTGTTTCCGTTTTGTTTTGACATTTTTGACAGTACTGTATATAATTGAATCACGCATCGCTCAAATTTGAAGGAGGTATCCCTATGAAAAAGCTATTCGCACTAATCCTGACCGTCGCGTTCGTCCTGTCCATGGGCACCGCCGCCCTGGCTGCGGACGCCTATACCGTGGAGCTGGTGAACGGCGCCGACGGCTCCGTCATCGACACGGTGGAAGTGACCGCCGGCGAGGACCTGGTGTTCTCCATCTCCTGCGCCGCGCCCACCGACATGGGCCCTGCCGCCGAGGGTGAAGACGGCGCCGGCGTTACCACCACCGTTGGCGAGATCGCCTATTCCAACATCACCACCGGCGGCCCCCACGCCTATCCCACCGCTGAGACCGTGACCGTATCCGGCATCGACGCAGACGGCACCGTGACCATCACCCCCAACCCGGATGAGCAGGGCGATTTTCCCGCCGTGACCATGGGTGAGCTGGCCGCTTCCGGTGAGGCTTCCGGCGAGGCTTCCGGCGAGGCTTCCGGCGAGGCTTCCGGCGAGGCTTCCGGCGACACCTCCGAGGCCGCCTACCAGGCGTATCTGAAGGAATTTGTGGCCTCCTGCGAGAATATCCAGACCAGCGGCGCGGCCCCTGAGTTTGAGGCCCTCATCGATGCGGGCGACTATTCGTCCTTCCCTGTGGAGATGCTGTTCGACGCCCAGTGGTTTGGCGAGGCCGCTATGACCTACGATGAATTCGTCGCCGCCGGCGGCAACGTCACCGTGAACGAGCACCCTGACAACGGCACCATGCTGGACGGCACCGGCGGCTGACGCCAGAGCGCGCTCCACAAGGTCAAGGCTTGGCACAAGCGTGCCAAGCCTTGATTATTTTGCGGCTCATCCTCTCTCTATGGGACCCGCTGCTCCGGGCTCCCGCAGGAAACTCGTTCAACCGCGCTCCATGACGTCAAGAGTCCGCTGCAGAACAGGCAGTCTGCAGCGGACTCTTTGCGCTATTATGTTCTGTGCCACTTGACACCCTGGGGAGTGTCCTCCAAAATGATCCCGGCGGCCTTTAGCTCGTCCCGGATGCGGTCGGCCTCGGCCCAGTTCTTGGCCTTCCGGGCCGCCTGTCGGGCGGCGATCTGCGCCTCGATCCCGGCCTCCAGATCCTCTGCCTGGCCGAAGGGGATGCCCAGCACACCGCACAGCTCCAGGAAGATATCCCGGCATGCGGCAGCCAGCGCCCGGGTGGGGTCGGAAGCGGGGGACACGGCGGCGTTCACGTCCCGGACCAACTCAAAGATCACGCTCACCGCGTCGGCAGTGTTGAAGTCGTTGTCCATGACCTCGATGAACCGCTGGCGGTACTTATCCAGCCCCGCCACGAAAGCTGCGTCAGCCTCGGTGAGTTCCCCGTCCCGGCCCTTCTCGGCAAAGAAGTCAAGGTTGTCCTTGGCGGTCTTGAGCCGGTCCAGGGCGGCCTGGGTCTGCTCTAGGATATCTGTGGAGTAGTTCAAGGGGGAGCGGTAATGGCTCATGAGCATAAACATGCGGATGCAGTCATAGCCGTAGACCGCCGCAGCCTCACGGACGGTGAAGAAGTTGCCCAGAGACTTGCTCATCTTCTTGTTGTCCACGTTGATAAAGCCGTTATGGAGCCAGTAATGGACGAAGGGCACACCATTGGCGGCCTCGGATTGGGCGATCTCATTCTCGTGGTGGGGGAAGGTCAAGTCCTGGCCCCCGGCGTGGATATCGATGGTCTTGCCCAGATAGCGGTTGCTCATGGCCGAGCACTCGATATGCCAGCCGGGCCGGCCCATGCCCCAGGGGGAGTCCCAGGCTGGCTCGCCGGGCTTGGCGGCCTTCCACAGAGCGAAGTCCATGGGGTTTTCCTTCACATCGTTGACCTCGATACGGGCCCCGGCCTGAAGATCGTCCAGATTCTGATGACTGAGCTTGCCGTAATCCTTGAATTTCAAAGTGCGGTAGTATACATCGCCGCCGGTCTCATAGGCATAGCCCTTGCGGATGAGGGTCTGGATGATGTCGATGATCTGAGGGATGTTCTCCGTGGCCTTGGGGTGGACGGTGGCCTCCCGCACCCCAAGGGCCTTTACATCGGTCCAGTACTCCGCGATGTATTTTTCCGCCACCTCCGCCGAGGAGACGCCCTCCTCGTTGGCCTTTTTGATGATCTTGTCATCCACGTCGGTGAAGTTCTGGACGAAATTCACCTCATAGCCCCGGTATTCCAGATACCGGCGCAGCACATCGAACATGATGATGGGCCGGGCGTTGCCCACATGGATGAAGTTATACACCGTGGGTCCGCAGCAATACATACGGACCTTCCCCTCCTCGATGGGGGTGAACTCCTCCAGCTGCATGGTCAGGTCATTGTAAAAACGCATACTCTCAGTTCTCCTTCTCCTTTGCGGCTGCTTTTTCCAATTGGATGACGCGACTGCGCAGGGCGCACAGCTCCTGGGCCACCGGGTCGGACACGCTGATCTGGTCCACACGGCTGGCGAAATCCGTCTTCTCCCCGGCTATGCGGGCAATATGGGCGGGCACGCCCACGGCGGTGGAGTTTGGCGGCACCTCGCTCAGGACCACGGCATTGGCGGCAATGCGGCTGTTGTCCCCCACCTTGAACGGACCCAGCACCTTGGCGCCGGAGCCGATGAGCACATTGTTGCCGATGGTAGGGTGGCGCTTGCCGTGTTCCTTGCCCGTGCCCCCCAGGGTCACGCATTGGTACAGCAGCACATCGTCGCCTATCTCCGCCGTCTCCCCGATGACCACGCCCATGCCATGGTCGATGACCAGCCGGCGGCCGATAGTCGCGCCGGGGTGTATCTCGATGCCGGTCTTCCGGCGGGTGCGCTGGGATATGCCCCGGGCCAGGAACTTCAATCCATGGGTCCAGCACCAGTGGGCCCGGCGATGGCGTAGCACAGCCTTGACGCCGGGATAGTACAGCCACACCTCAAACCCGCTCCGGGCAGCCGGGTCCCGGGCCTGATAGGCGTGGATCAGTTCTCTCAAATAGTCAAGCATTATAATATAACCACCATATATAACCACCATGAACATGATATTCACGGTCCTCACTCCTGTTTCATCAGACCGTATGGCCGGTCAGCCGCCCGTCCTCCAGTTCATCGATATACACCTGGGCAAACGTTCCGGGCACGGCGTCTCCGGAAAAGATCACCGTCTCATCGATATCCGGCGAGTCGGCGTACCGGCGTCCGGTCCACAGGCTGTCCTCACGCCCCTCGCACAGGACTTGGAAGATCTTCCCGATCTGCCGCCGGTCATAGTCGTCCATGATACCGCACTGGAGCTCCATCACCGCCCGGCGGCGCGTCTCCGCCTCCTCGGCGGTACATCGGTCCGGCATTTCCGCCGCAGCCGTCCCTTCCTGAGGGGAATAGGCGAATACCCCCGCCCGGGGCAGCTTTTGCTTTCGCAGGAAGTCCGTCAGCTCCCCAAACTCCTTCTCCCCCTCGCCGGGCAGACCCACGATCAGGCTGGTGCGCAGCACCACGCCGTCGATCCGCTTCCGGAGCTTATCAAACAGGGCCTCGATGGAGGCGCGGGTCTCCGGCCGGCGCATCCGGCGGAGGATGGCGTCATTCACATGCTGGATGGGGATGTCCAGGTATTTAACGATCTTTGGCTCGGACGCAATCACGTCGATGAGCTCATCGGTAATCTCGTTAGGGTAGAGATAGTGCAGCCGTATCCATTCGACGCCCTCCACCTTCACCAGCTCCCGCAGCAGCGCCGCCAAGGTCGTTCCGTCCCGGAAGTCCCGGCCATAGCGGGTCACATCCTGGGCCACCAGGATCAGCTCCCTGGCCCCCGCCCGGGCCAGGCTCTCCGCCTCCGCTATCACGGCCTCCAAGGGCCGGGAGCGGTATTTCCCCCGGATAGAGGGAATGACGCAGTAGGCGCAGCGGTTGTCGCATCCGTCGGCAATCTTGATATAGGCCCATCCCGGGCCGGTGGTCACAGTTCGGTCCAGCTCCGGCAGGGGGGCGTTCTTATCCAGGAACCGGGCGAAATGTTCCTCGCCAGATTCCAGAGCCTGAACGATGTCGGGAAAGCTGCCCGTGCCAAGCACTGCGTCGATCTCCGGCAGCTCCTTTAGTATATCCCCCTGATACCGCTGGGGCAGGCAGCCCGTCACCACCAGCCGCCTCAAAGAGCCGGTCTTCTTCAGCTCGGCCAGTTCCAGTATGGCGTCGATGGCCTCCTGCTGGGCGGCCTCGATAAAGGCGCATGTGTTCACCACCGCCGCCTCGGCTTGGGCCGGATCTGCGACGATCTCGTGGCCGGCGGCCGTTATCAGCGCCAGCATTTGTTCAGAATCGATCAGGTTCTTGGCGCAGCCAAGAGATGTAAAAGAAATTTTCATATCATCGTCGCGGCGTTCGCTAAGCTCCGCTGGCGTAAACAGCCGGCATCCGCCCCGCTCCCGCGTTCCTTATCTCCTCACCAAGGCAGGCTTTCGGGACCCCGTTATTCATCCTCCGCGCCATACCGGCGAAGGGCGGCGCGGATGTCCTCCCAGGAATAGCCCTTACGGAACAGGGCCGCGGCGGCCTTGTCCCGCTCCCTGCGGTCCGAGACGTCTCTGCCCCGCAGCTTTGCGGCCAGGAGCCGATCGATGGCGTCCGTGCTCTCCGGTAGCTCCGCCAGGGCATCCTCCCACAGCGTCTTGGGAACGCCCCGGCGGGCCAGCTCCGTCCGGACCCGGCCGGGTCCGTAACCCAGGCCGGCATAGTGCCGGGCGATCATGCCGGCGTACTCGCTGTCATCCACAAAGCCGTACTCCACGCACAAATCCGTCACAGTCTCGATATCCTCCGCCGGCACCCCCTTTTGGGCCAGTTTGGCGCGCAGCTCCTTTTCCGAGTGGGGGCGCTTAAGGTACTCAAGAGCCCACTTTTTCGCCTGCTCCAGGGAATTTCCCGGCTGTTTCCGCCTTTTCGGCGGCTCCAGTTCTCCGGCTGGATCGTTCATCACCGACCGGACGGAATATTTGCGCTCATCCGACGGCATTATTCGTCGCCGCCGTCATCGAAATCTTCCGCGGACACGTCCACAGCCCGGCCGGCGGCTTTGGCGGCCTTCAGGGCCTGGGGGGTCATGAGCTTATAGGCGTTGGCGCGTATCTGTTCCTCGAGTTCCGCCGCCTTGTCGGGATTCTCCTCCAAAAACACCTTCACGCTGTCCCGGCCCTGGATGCGCTCGCCGCAGCAGGTGAACCAGGCCCCGGCCTTTTCGATGATGTCCAGCCGGACGCCCAGATCGATGATCTCGCCGATCTTGGAGATGCCCTCGCCGTATACCACGTCGAACTGAGCCTCCTTGAAGGGCGGCGCCACCTTGTTTTTCACCACCTTGACCCGTGTGCGGTTGCCCACCATCTCGTCGCCGGACTTGATGGTCTCTATCCGGCGCACGTCCAGCCGGACGCTGGAATAGTACTTGAGGGCGCGGCCGCCGGGGGTAGTCTCCGGGTTGCCGTACATGACGCCGATCTTCTCTCGGAGCTGGTTGATGAAGATGACAATGCAGTTGGTCTTGCTGACGATGCCCGCCAGCTTCCGCAGGGCCTGGCTCATGAGCCGTGCCAGCACACCCACCACGGCGTCGCCCATCTCGCCCTCCAGCTCGCTCCGAGGCAGCAGGGCCGCCACGGAGTCCACCACGATCACATCCAGCGCGCCGGAGCGGACCAGGGCCTCGGTGATCTGCAGCGCCTGCTCGGCGGTGTCCGGCTGGGAGATGAGCAGGTTGTCGATATCCACGCCCACGGCCCTAGCGTAGGCCGGCTCCAGAGCGTGCTCCACATCGATATACGCGGCCTCGCCGCCGCCCTTCTGGGCGGAAGCCACGATGTGCAGAGCCAAGGTGGTCTTGCCGCTGGCTTCGGGGCCGTAGATCTCCACGATCCTCCCCCGGGGCACGCCGCCGATGCCCAAGGCCAGGTCCAGGCCCAAGGACCCGGTGGGGATCGACTCCACATTCACCGGCAGATCCTCCCCCAGCCGCATGATGGCGCCCTTGCCGTAGTTCTTCTCGATCTGGGCCAGCGCCGTCTCCAGCGCCTTTTTTTTGTCCGCCGCCTGCCCCACCGGGGCCACGGGGGCGGAAGCTTTTTTCGCTGCCATATCTGATGCTCTCCTTCTGTGCGCGTACGCAGCCGCGCGATATTTCTCTCTACAGCCGGCCCACCATCACCCTGTCGGTGCCGGCGGTATCCTTGAGGGCGCCTACCTTGGTGAAGCCTGCCCGGGCGAGCAGCTCGCCCACCGCCGGGGCCTGTCCCTCGCCGATCTCCAGCATAATGCCTCCGCCGTCCTTTAGACAGGACTTCCACAGCTTGATGACGGGACGGATGACGTCCAGCCCGTCCTCTCCGCCGTCCAGGGCCGCCACCGGCTCATAGTCCCGGACAGAGCTGTCCAGTTCCTTCAGTTCCGCCGTAGGGATATAGGGGGCGTTGCAGGTAATGAGGTCAAATTTGCCCAGGAGCACGGGCGGCTTTTCGGTGACGTCCGCCTCCACGCACATGACCCGCACGTCCAGGTTATTTTTGCGGATGTTCCGCCGACACAGGGCCAGAGCGTCAGGACTGTTGTCCACCATGACGATCCGGGCGCCGGGCATATGCACCCCCAGAGCGCAGCCCACGCAGCCAGAGCCGGCGCACAGGTCCAGTATCCGGGGCCGGCCGTTCCTGCCCTCAAACAGCTTGATGGCCGCCTGGACCAGGACCTCCGTGTCCACCCGGGGGATGAGAACCTCCGGCGTGATATCCAGGGGCACGCCATAAAACTCCCAGCCGCCTGTGATATAGGCCACCGGTTCCCCCTCCAGCCGCCGGCGGACCATGTCCCGCACGGCCCTTTCAAGGGCGTCCGAGGCGTATAGGTTCAGATCCCGCATCAGCTTTTCCATGGTCTTGCCGGCGGCCTGGGACACGATGAGCCGGGCCTCCAGGGCGAATGCCTCGATGCCGGCGTTTTTCAGCTCCCGCCGCGCTTGAATATAGATGTCGTTATATGTCTTTGCCATAGCTCATATCTTTTTTAAGTCCCGCAGAGTTCACACCTGCAGCCCACCCGCCTGTATACCGGCATTCAAGCGATTTTCTACCAGGCGTCGGTCCCCTTTTCCTCGGGAATGACCAGTCTCATGGCCGTGATGGCCACCTCCATCATATCGTCGTCCGGCTCCTGGGTGGTCAGATGCTGGAGCATCCGGCCCGGCCAGGACAGGATGCGGGAATAGGTCTTGTCATCATGCCGGCCAAGCCAGCGGTTGAGCTCATAGCTCAGCGCCACCACCACCGGAAGCAGACAGAGCTTCACCACCATCCGCAGAAAGACGTTGTCCACATGCAAAAACGCATTCACTATGATGAACACCAGGATGCTCAAAATGATGACCACCAGCAGGAAACTGGTGCCGCAGCGGGGATGGAACCGGCTCTCTGTGCGGACGTTCTCCACCGTCAGCTCCTTGCCGTGCTCATAGCAAAAGATGGTCTTGTGCTCCGCGCCGTGGTAGCCCCACATGCGCTTCATCTCTTTCATCCGGCTCACGGCGGCCATATACCCCAGGAAGATGGCCAGCTTCAGCACGCCCTCCAAAAGGGTGCGCATACCGTCATGGCCCTGGCGCAGGCCGGGGATGAGCCCTACCAGCAGCGTGGGCAGGAAGATGAACAGGCCCACGGCCAGGGCAATGCCCAGCACCACCGCTACACCGATGATGACCTTTTCCGCCTTCTCTGTGCCGAACTTCTCCTCGATCCACAGATCCAGCTTGGAGGGCTCCTCCTGCTCCTCCTCCGGGAGAAGCTGCGCGGAATAGGTTACCGCCTTCATGCCCTTTACCATGCTGTCCAGGAAGGTAACCACGCCCCGGATCAGAGGCCATCCGAACACCTTGCACCGGTCCCGGAGCGAGCGCACAGGCTCCACCTTCGTCACGAGTCCCTCCTCCGTGCGCACAACGATGGACTGCTTATCCACCCCGCGCATCAGTATGCCCTCTATGAGCGCCTGCCCGCCGATAGACGTGCGGAAAGCGCAGCTCTCGTTCTGATTATTTTTCGCCATGATACCACCTTTTGGTCATATTGTCAGATCGTCCTCGTTCATCACGGGGAGCATGATAGTCACGATCAGGCCGGAGCGTCCGTCCGCAGCGTTTTCCAGCTCCAGCTTTCCCTTGTGGCGGGTGACGATCTCGTCGCAGACAGACAGGCCGATGCCGCTGCCCCGCTCCTTGCCGCTGCCTTTATAGAACTTCTTCTTCACGAAGGGCAGTTCCTCCGGTGGGATGCCAGGACCAAAGTCCCGGAACCGGATGACCACCCACATATCCGTGGCCCCGATGGTCACCAGGATACGCCCGGCAACCCGGCCATATTTGGCCGCGTTGTCCATGATATTCAAAAACACCTGTTTGAGCCGTTCGGCGTCCCCCAGGATGAAGGGGATATCCCCCTCCGGCGGCGTGTATTCCACCGTCACCCCCTCCTGCTTGAGGAGCTTGCCATAGGTGAAGATGGCGTCCGCCAGCTCCCCGGCCACATCCAGAGTCTCCACATTCAGGTTGAAGCGGCCGTCCTGGATGCGGGTGAACTCCAGAAGCTCCTCCACCATTTTGGTCAGTCGGCCGGACTCCTTGGAGATGATGGCGATGCCCCGCTGGGCGTCGGAGGAGATGGTTTCGTCATAGGCCAGTGTCTCCGCCCAGCCGGTGATGGCGGTCAGCGGTGTGCGCAGCTCATGGGACACGGAGGATATAAACTCCGTCTGAACCTTCTCCGCCTCGCCGATCTTGGCGCTCATCTCGTTGATGGCATCCGTCAGATCGCCGATCTCATCGTCATATTTTTTCTGGGCCTGGATGCCATAGCTGCCCTCGGCGATCCGGCGGGCCAGGGCGGTGAGCTCCACTAGCGGCTCCGTGACGGTGCGGATGAAATAGAGGTTGGACAATATCACCGCCAGGATGATCATGATCCCGATGCCCGCCGCCACGGCGGTCATGTGTCCGATCTGCCGGGTGACCAGCCGCAGACTGGTGACGTACCGCATGGCGCCCACCACGGAGCCGTCCGAGCTGACGAGGGGGGCCGTCACGGCCATTATCCGCTCGCCGGTGGCGCTGCGCCGGCCGCTCCAGGAACCGATGATCCCCTCCTGCAAAGCCGCCTCCACATCCGGCGTACCGGGCACGGTCCCGGCGGAGATGCCATAGCTGGAGACCTCCACCATGCCCCGGGTGTTGACGAACTGGAGCTCCAGCACATCCTTGTCCTCAAAGCTCTCCGTATACCGGTAGGCACTCTGATAATACTGACTGTATGTCCGGGATATGTAACCCATGAAAAAAGTGGAGGCTGACTGGGCCTTGGCCGTCAGACCGGTGCGGACGGCGTTAAAGTAATAGCTCCGCACGCCCAGTGCGAAGATCATGGTGAACAGGACCACGATCGCCGTGGTCAGCAAGATGCCGGAACGGAGCCACCGGTTCCGCAGCCCCATGATCCGCTTTTGTGCCATCGTGATCCACCTGCCCTTCCTTACCGGCCTTCTACCGGATCAAAATCCCCATTTGTAGCCATAGCCCCACACGGTGGTTATATAGGTGGGGATGGTGCTGTTGTCCTCGATCTTGATGCGCAGGCGGCGGATGTTCACATCCACGATCTTCAGCTCACCGAAGTAGTCCCGGCCCCAGACGGCGTTGAGGATATCCTCCCGGGACAGGGCCCGGCCGGGGTTGTCCATAAACAGCTTCATGATGGAGTACTCGATCTGGGTCAGCTTGATCCGCTCGCCGTTTTTCTCCAGGGTGCGGTTGCGGGTGTTCAAACGGAAGGGGCCGTGGCGCAGCTCGCCGTTGTCCTCCTGGACGTCCTCCGCGCCGGTACGGCGGAACAGGGCGTCGATCCGGGCGGTGAGCTCCGCGGGGGAGAAGGGCTTGGTCACATAGTCGTCCGCCCCGGTCATCAGTCCTGTCACCTTGTCCATCTCCTGGGCCTTGGCGGTGAGCATGATGATGCCGATCTTCGAGTCGGAGGCACGTATTCGGCGGCATACCTCAAAGCCGTCGATATCCGGCAGCATCACATCCAGCAACGCCACCTTGATGTCCGGGTTCTGCTTCAGCTGCTCCAGCGCCTGCTCGCCGGTCTCCGCCTCGATGGGCTCGTAGCCGGAACGCCTGAGGTTTATGACCACGAAGCTCCGGATGCTGGACTCGTCCTCCAAAACCAGTACCTTTTTCATACCTTTCTGCCTCCTTTGTCCTTACAGGTCTCCCGATTGCCATTCAGCATATATAAGATTGAAACCATCCTGTATCTCCTGGGCCGTCAGCTCGTCTGTGAACAGCTCCGCGGCGTATGCCGCAGACTCGCCCTCCTGAAGGAGGAAGCGGCCGTTTTCCGCCGCCCGGTCCAGGCGGTTCTCTCCCGTGATCTCATAGATGATCAGCGCGATCCATGGCGGCTCATCCGTGCCGCTCTGGACGGTGAAGGTGGTCTGCCGCTCCCCGGCAGCATTATATGCCGTCTCCACAGTCAGCTCGCCCAGAAGCGGACCGGTCAGCACCAGATACCAGCCGCCGGCGGAATCATAGCAGGTGGTCATCACAGGATGCCGCTCTCCGGCGGCGTTCAGGCCGTGCCAGGTCAGATCGCTCTCATCGTCTCCCATCGGCAGTTCCATGGCCCCGTCATTGTCGATATCCGTGGCAAAGACCTCCACCGTCCGAAGGGTGTCGCTGCGCTGTCCGTCCGTCATGGTGATGTTCCGAAGATCGCCGTCCTGAGCGGTGAACACATCCGTCACCAGGCCCTCGTCGCCCAAATCACTCTCCACGAACAAGGCGGCCGCCCCGTCGGACAGGGTCCCGGCCCGGGCCCGGCGCACACTGGTAATGCCGGCCGACAACGGTGCCGACGCCTCCCGTATCTCTCCATCCCTGTCAAAGGTATACATCTCCAGGCTGCTCCAGCCGCCGTATTCGATGCGCAGGTCCAAAAGGTCCTCCACTCCGTCTCCGTCCAGATCGCCCACCATGAATTCCGAGCAGTCCACGCTCATGAGCACCTGCCCCTGGGCCTGGTCGTCCCCTCCCAGGGCATATACCGACAGCAGCCGGATATCCCCGCTGATCTGCCAGGCGATGATGAGCTCCGCGACCCTGTCGCCGTTCACATCGGCATATTCCACGCTGGCCACGGAGGACCCGTCGCCGGTGATGATGACATAGAGATAGTAATCCCCCCGCTCATTCTGGCGATAGATGCAGATGGAGGGGGTGCGGTCGCTGTCGGTCAGAAAGGCCAGGGCCTCCGCCGTGCCGTCCCCATCCAGGTCCTGGAGCTGGATGGACTGACGGTTGTTCCCGCCGGTGGGGGCGGCGTATGCTCCGCCCTCCGCGATGCGCTGGCCGATCAGCTCCTGGAGCTGGACATATTCCTCCGGCAGCTGGGGCAGGGAGTACAGCTCCTCCGCGCTGGAGGTCACGCATCCCGTACAAGCGGATACCATGAAGACCGCAAGCAGCAGCGCAGTCAAACGCCGGACCCGGTTTTTCACAGTATCACCTCGCCTGTAACTTTTTTTCCGAACTGTGATATTATATCACATTTGTTACCGAATTCATAGTGAAAGTTACAAAATCGCCACAGAAAATTTCTCCAGCCGGGCAAAAAGGAATCTTTTTTCGATTCCCCGCCGGCCGGCGCTTGCACACAGCAGGAAATAGGATTATAATAAAGAAACTTCAGCTTATACGTTACATTATGATGGAAAACGGCGGCGGCCGCCGTGATCCGCAGGAGGTACTGATATCATGGACATCACCATCCAAAAAACCACCGCGCCCAAAAAGAAACCCGCCATCGAGGGTATCCCCTTCGGCACCTATTTCTCCGACCACATGTTCCTCATGAACTATGTGAAGGGCCAGGGCTGGATCGATCCCCGGATCGTCCCTTACGGTCCCCTCGAACTGGAGCCCGCCGCCATGGTGCTCCATTACGCCCAGGAGATCTTCGAGGGTCTGAAGGCCTACCGCACCGCGGACGGCCATATCCAGCTGTTCCGCCCCACGGAGAACATCGCCCGCATGGCCCGCTCTGCGGAGAAGATGTGCATCCCTCCCGTGCCCGAGGACATTTACCTGCAGGCCATAAAGACCCTGGTAGAGCTGGACCAGGACTGGGTTCCTTCTGAGCCGGACACCAGCCTGTACATCCGCCCGTTCATCATCGCCACCGACCCCCATGTGGGCGTCCACGCCTCCCATACCTATATTTTCGCCATCATCACCTGCCCGGTGGGCTGCTACTACCCCGAGGGCCTGAACCCGGTGCGCATCGCTATTGAGAGCCGGGAGGTCCGGGCCGTCCGGGGCGGCACCGGTTTCGCCAAGTGCGGCGGCAATTACGCCGCCTCCCTCCATGCCAGTGAGATCGCCGAGGCCAAGGGCTTTTCCCAGGTCCTGTGGCTGGACGGCGTGGAGCAGAAGTATATTGAGGAAGTGGGCTCCATGAACGTGATGTTCAAGCTCGGCGGCAAGATCGTCACGCCTTCCCTGGCCAAGGGCTCCGTTCTGCCCGGCATCACCCGCAAGTCCTGCATCCAGGTCCTGACTGACTGGGGCTATGAGGTCCAGGAGCGGGATCTGTCCGTGGACGAGCTCATCGCCGCCGCCGAGAGCGGGGAGCTGGAGGAGGCCTGGGGCGTTGGCACCGCCGCCGTGGTGTCCCCCATTGGGGAGATCATCTATAATGACAAGGCCTACACCATCAGCGACTTCAAGATCGGCGAGGTCACCCAGAGGCTGTACGACACCGTCACCGGCATCCAGTGGGGCAAGATCGCCGATCCCTACGGCTGGATCGTGCCCGTCTGCTAAGAGGCCCTTATCATGACCATACTGCTCACCGGCGCGGCCGGGTATATCGGCTCTCATACCGCCGTTGCCCTGGCCGAGGCCGGGTATGACGTGGCCATCGTGGATGACTTTTCCAATGCCAGTCCCAAGGCCGTGAAGCGCTGCGAGGAGCTGACCGGCGTCAGGATGCCTCTTTACGAGGCGGATGTGTCCGACAGGGCCGCCATGACGTCGGTCTTCGACCGGGTACGGCCCGCCGCCGTGATGCACTTTGCCGGCTTTAAGGCTGTGGGGGAGAGCGTCCAAAAGCCCCTCAAGTACTATCGCAACAACCTGGATACCACCCTGACGCTGCTGGAGTGCATGGCCGACGCAGGGGTGAAGCGGTTCATCTTCTCCTCCTCCGCCACCGTGTACGGGGCCAGGGCCCAGGTGCCCTATACGGAGGACAGCGAGACCGGCGGCTGTACCAATCCCTACGGCTGGACCAAGTTCATGATCGAGCAGATCGCCGCAGGCGCGGCGAACGCGGACCCCGAGATGAGCGTGGTGCTGCTGCGGTACTTTAACCCCGTGGGGGCCCATGAGAGCGGCCGCATCGGTGAAAATCCCTCCGGCATCCCGAACAATCTGATGCCCTACATCACCCAGGTGGCCGTGGGAAGGCTGCCCCACCTGAATGTGTTCGGCAACGACTATCCCACCCCCGACGGCACCGGCGTCCGGGACTACATCCATGTGGTGGACCTGGCGCGCGGCCATGTGAAAGCCCTTGAATACGCCCTGGCCCACACCGGCACGGAGGTGTTCAATCTGGGCACCGGAAAGGGCGTCAGCGTGTTGGAGCTGGTCCGCGCCTTTGAGGCCGCCACCGGGGTGAAGATACCCTATGAGATCGCCCCCCGCCGCCCCGGCGATCTGGCCATCGTGTACGCCGACTGCTCCAAGGCGGAGCGGGTGCTGGACTGGAAGGCGGAGAAGACTGTGGAGGATATGTGCGCCGATTCCTGGCGCTGGCAGAGCGCGAACCCCAACGGCTATTGAATACGGCAAGACAAGCTCAGGTCCCGCCGCAAAACGCAGGTTTTGCGGCGGGACCTTCATTTTCATTTTTCCCGGTCCAGCACCCGCTGCCAGTTGTTGTAAAAGATGTCCTCCAGGGTTGTCCGGCCATAGCCCCGGGCGGCCAAAGCGTCCCACAGACGCACCGCGTCCTGCGCGCCCCGCCAGCCGCAGGCCAGGTCACATCCGTCCCAGTCGCCCCCCAAGGCCACGGCCGACGCCCCTTCCAGGTCCATGAAGTGCTCCACATGGCGGACCAGATCGTCCAGGGTCCGCTCGCGGCCCACGAAAGCGCCGCACAGGTTGAGGCCCGCCACACCGCCGCTGTCCCGGATGGCCCGGAACATATCGTCCGTCAGATTCCGGCTGTGGCGGCACACCGCCCTGGAGTTGGAGTGGGTAGCCACCAGGGGCCGGGATGTCAGCCGCTCCAGATCCCAGAAGCCCTGGTCGGACAGGTGGGACACATCCATCAGGATGCCCAGCTCCTCCGCCCTGCGGACGAAGGTCCGGCCCAGAGGCCCCAGGCCCCTGGCGGGTTCGTCTGTATTGGAGCCGGACAGGTCGTTGGCGTGGTTCCAGGTGATGTTCACCAGCCGCACGCCCCATGCGCGGGCCTCCTCCAGCCGGCCCGGGTCGCAGTTTAAAAGCTCCCCGCCCTCGATGGACAGCAGCGCGGCGATCTTTCCGGCCCCGTTGGCCGCCGCCACGTCTCCCGGCTCCCGGCAGAGTACGGCGACATCCCGGTTTTTCTCCAGTTCCCCGGCAAAGATATCCCGCTGCCGGCGGCACTCATCCGGGAGCGCGCCGGGGTCATACCTGTCCCGGTCGGCAAATAGGGCGAATACCTGGGCGGCCTTCTGATACCGGTCCAGCCGGACCAGATCCAGATGGCCGGCGTTTTCCCGCAGGTCCCAGCCCATGCGGGCGCAGCGGCTCACTGTGTCACAGTGGCCGTCAAACCAGGGGATGCGGTGGGTGGCGGTGTCTGTCATGATCCTGTTCCCCTCCGATATGTAAGTCCATTCCGCCCCATTTTATCACAGCCGTCCGCCCCCGGCAAGGCGGCGTTTAGGTTTATGCTTCCCTTTTTGGGGCGGACCTGTTATAATCTATGATAACGGCAAGATGTATGCTATTTGTTTCAGGAGGATAAGAGATATGAGCGCACCCAAGTACCCCCATATATGCGAACCCCTGCAGATCCGCGGCTTCACGCTGAAAAACCGATTGGAATGCTCCAACTCCCTGCCCCATTTCCTGCAGGGTCCGGAGCCATATCCGGCCGAGAGCGTCATCGCCCACTATGCCAACAAGGCCCGCAGCGCGGGTATCGTCACCTGCATGGGCATCAACAACTTCTCCCGGGGCAAGCAGCTGCCCATGGACATGGATTTCGGCCACTTCCCGGACTATGATCTGTATGACACCAACTGCCAGAACTATCTGCTGCAGCTGGCGGACAATATCCATTACTTTGACGCCATCGCCTGCATGGCCATCTTCGTGGGTCCGCCGTCCGCCTATCCTCTGATGAAGCCCAAGAACGGCCCTCTGGAGCGGCAGACCAGCGCCTTTGAACAGACGACGAGCCTGGACGCGCCCCCTCCCGCAGAGTTTGACCTTGAGCTCATTCCCGCCCATGAGGCCCCCTCGTTCTATGACGAACAGACCCTGGAGAAGATCGCCCGATCCTATGCTGAGCAGGCTGGCATTTTGCAGATGCTGGGCTTTGATATGCTGAGCATCCACATGTGCTACCGGGCCAATCTGCCCGCCAAGATGTTCTCCCCCCTGACCAATGACCGGACCGACAAGTTCGGCGGCAGTCTGGAAAACCGGATGCGCTTCCCTCTGATGGTGCTGGAGCAGGTCCGCCGGAAGGTGGGCAAGAATTTCCTGCTGGAGATCGAGTGGAGCGCCGAGGACCTGCCCGGCGGCTATACCATGGAGGAGAGCGCGGCCTTTTTGAACGAGGCCAAGAAGTACATAGACATCGTCCAGCTGCGCGCCGCCGAGGTGGACCCGGCCCATCCCACCAGCTTCAATCTGGAGGAGACGCCCTTTTTGAAGTACGGCGAGTATATGAAGGCCCATGTTCCCGGCCTGGTCATCGGCGTCATTGGCGGCTTCCACTATGCCGACACCTGCGAAAAGGCCCTGGCCGAGGGCAAGACGGATCTGATATGCGCCGCCCGGGCCTTTGTGTCCAATCCCAACTACGGCGACCTGCTCCTGGCCGGCCGGGGAGACGATATCGTCCCCTGCCTGCGGTGCAACAAGTGCCATGGCCGGGGGGAACACGACCCCTTCGTGTCCGTCTGCTCCGTCAACCCCCTCATCGGCCTGGAGCATCGGGTGAACCAGCTCGTCCAGAAGCCGGAGCGGTCCAAGAAGGTTGCCGTTATCGGCGGCGGCCCGGCAGGCATGCGCTGCGCCCTGTTTTTGAAGGACCGGGGCCACACCCCTGTGATCTACGAGATGGAGAACGTTCTGGGCGGCCAGATCGTCCACGCGGATTATGCCGACTTCAAGTGGACGCTGCGGGATTATAAAAACTGGCTCATTTATCAGCTGGATAAGCAATGCGTCGAGGTCCACACCGGCGTGAAGGCTGCGCCGGAGATGATCGCTGCGGAAAACTATGACGCTGTGGTGGTGGCCAACGGCGCCGAGATGCTCACCCTGCCCATCCCCGGCGCGGACAAGGATAAGCTGGTCTATGCCCTGGAGGCTTTCGCCCACCCGGAGAAGCTGGGGGAGAAGGTCGTAGTCATCGGCGGCGGCGAGGTGGGCGTGGAGACCGCCCTGTACATCGCCAAACAGGGCCACGACACCACCGTGGTAGAGATGCGGGACCGGCTGAGCGCCGACTCCACCGCCATCCACTACTACTCCATGTTCCAGGAGGCCTGGGAGGCGGAGCCCAACTTCCACGGCATCACCGGCGTGAAGGTGGCCCGGATCGGGGAGCATGAGGTGGCCTATACCGATAAGGCGGGCGTGGAGCATGCCATCCCCGCCGACAGCGTGGTCATGTGCGCGGGCCGTGTGCCCCGGCAGACCGAGGCCCTGGCCTTCTATGGCTGCGCCCCGGAGTTTTACATGATCGGCGACTGCAAAAAGCCCGCCTCCGTCCAGCAGCTCAACCGCCACGCCTGGAGCGTCGCCAACCGCATCTGAGCTGCGGCATCCAACGTGGACGGACACTTTTCCAGGCATGACATACGGCCCCTCCCGCTTCAGCGCGGGAGGGGATCTTTTCGTTAAAAAAACGCGCAAAAACCGGTCAAAAACCCTTTCATTTACTGGCAGGCTTTGTTATAATGCCAGTGGGCATATCATTTGTAACCCCCCGGAAGAAGAACGGGACGTGAAAAATATTCCTGCCGCGAGGGCAGGGGGATTGGAGAGAAAATGATTTCACACGGGAAAGAGATAAAGGTCTTCACGGGTAACGCGAATCCTAAGCTGGCCCAGAATATTTGCGACTGTCTGAACATCAGCCTGGGCAACGCCGATTGTTCCCATTTTGCCGACGGAGAGTGCTCCGTGTCAGTCTATGAGCCGGTGCGGGGCGCGGATGTGTTTCTGGTCCAATCCACCTGCGGACCGGTAAACGACAACTTGATGGAGCTGCTGGTGATGATCGACGCCATGCGCCGGGCCTCGGCTGGGCGGATCACCGCTGTTATGCCCTATTTCGGCTATGCCCGGCAGGACCGGAAGGCCAAGAGCCGTGACCCTATTTCCGCCAAGCTGGTGGCAAACCTCATCACCCATGCCGGCGCCGACCGGGTGCTGACCATGGACCTGCACGCCTCTCAGATCCAGGGCTTCTTCGACATACCGGTGGACAACCTGCTGGGCGGTTCTATTTTTGGCGCGCACTATCATAAAAAATACGGCCACGGCAACGAGAATGTGATGGTCGTCTCCCCGGATGTTGGCAGCGTGGCCCGGGCCAGGACCTTTGCCATGAAGCTGGGAGTAGACCTGGCCATCGTGGACAAGCGCCGGGAGCGGGCCAACCAGTCAGAGGTCATGAACCTCATCGGCAACGTGGAGGGCAAGGATGTGATCATCCTGGACGATATGGTGGACACCGCCGGCAGCCTTTGCGGCGCGGCCAAGGCCCTTAAAAATATCGGCGGAGCCAACAAGATCTATGCTTGCGCCAGTCACGGCGTTCTGTCCGGTCCGGCTCTGGAGCGGATCGAGAACAGCGACCTGGAGGAGCTGCTGCTTTTGGACACCATCCCCTATCCCCAGGGAAAGGCCCCGGTGGACAAGATCCGGTACCTGTCTGTCGCGCCGGTGTTCGCGGCCTCCATCCACCGCATCTATGAGGACGAATCCCTGTCCTCCCTGTTCGACTGATGTTCGGGAGGGGCGAGTCCGTCCGGTGGCTGGCGGTATTTTTGGGCAACCCCGGCCCCAGGTACGCCGGGACGCGCCATAACGCGGGCTTCCTGGCCGGTGACGCTCTGTCAAAGGCGAAGGGCGTACCTATCACCCGCCTTCGGTTCCGGGCTCTGACCGCCCGGTGTGAGCTGGGGGGGATGGGCGTGCTGCTCATGAAGCCCCAGACCTATATGAATGAGTCCGGCCAGGCGGTAGGCCAGGCCGCTCGGTTCTATAAGCTCCCCCCGGAGCGGGTGCTGGTGGTATCGGACGACATCAATCTCCCCTGCGGGAAGCTGCGCATCCGGGTCAAGGGCTCTGCGGGGGGCCACAACGGCCTGAAGAGCATCATATCCCACCTGGGGTCCGACGGCTTTCCCCGGATACGCATCGGCGTGGGCGCCCCCGCCGGAGGCGGCGGCGAACAGATCGACTGGGTGCTGGGCGTGCCAAAAAACGCGGACTGGGACGAGTTTTCCCGGGCCTGCCGCCTGGCAGCCGAGGCGGTGGAGGACTATATCGCCCTTGGGCCTGAAAAGGCCATGCAAAAATATAATTAAAGCTAGAAAAGGCAAAACCTTTTCGGCGGTCAAAGGAGGTTCGTCAGTGAAGAAGGAATGCATCGCCATGCTGCTCGCCGGCGGCCAGGGTTCGCGTCTGTACGCCCTGACCTCCAACGTGGCAAAACCCAACATCCCCTTTGGGGGGAAATACCGCATCATCGATTTTCCCTTGTCCAACTGCGCCAACTCCGGTATCGACACGGTGGGCGTGCTGACCCAGTACCGTCCCATGATGCTCAACGCCTACGTGGGCACCGGCCAGCCCTGGGACCTGAGCGGGGACGACGGCGGCGTGTTCATCCTGCCGCCCTATATGTCCCAGGGGGAGAAGGGCAACTGGTTCTCCGGCACCGCCAACGCGATCTATCAGAACCTTGAGTTCATCGATATCCGGGACCCGGAGTATGTGCTCATCCTCTCCGGCGACCATATCTATAAGATGGACTACTCCGACATGCTCCGGGAGCACAAGGAAAAGGGCGCTGCCTGCACCATCGCGGTCATCCAGGTGGGCATGGACGAGGCGCCCCGCTTCGGTATCATGAACACCGGGGAGGACGGCTACATAAACGAGTTCGAGGAGAAGCCCGTCCATCCAAAGAGCGACCTAGCCTCCATGGGCATCTACATCTTTACCTGGAAGACGCTGCGCCAGGCCCTGATCGAGGACGAGTCCGATCCAGACAGCCAGCGGGACTTCGGCAAGAACATCATCCCCAAGATGCTGAACGCCGGGGAGAAGCTCTGGGCTTACCGCTTCAAGGGCTACTGGCGGGACGTGGGGACCATCTCCAGTCTGTGGGACGCCAACATGGATATGCTGAGCTCGGAGCTGCTCGACCTGTATGATCCCGACTGGCCCATCCTGAGCCGCAGTCCCATCCGGCCGCCCCATGTGGTGGGACCGGAGGCGGATATACGTCACTCCATCGTCACCGAGGGGTGCATCGTGGAGGGCAGCGTCTTCAACAGTGTGCTCTCCAACCAGGTGACTGTGAAAAAGGGGGCCCGGGTGGAATACAGTGTGCTGATGCCCGGCGCGGTGGTGGAGTCCGGCGCGGAGGTGCGCTTCGCCATTCTGGGCGAAAACGTCCGGGTTTGCTCCGGGGCCCATGTGGGCACCGAACCGGACGGAACGGAGAGTTGGGGCATAGCTACCTGCGGCCCCGATGTGACTGTTGGCCCCGGCGCCCTGGTCGCGCCCGGCGCCATGCTCTATGATGATTTGGTGGCGACATGAGAAACGATCTGCATGGAATTATTTATACGCTCAGCTCCGAGCCTGCCCTCGGCCAGCTGGTAGCCAACCGGAACAGCGCCTCTATCCCCTTCGGCGGGCGCTACCGGCTCATCGATTTCGCCCTGTCCGCCATGGTGAATGCCGGGGCCCGGGATGTGGGCATCATTATGGAGAAGGATTACCAGAGCCTTCTGGACCACCTTTCCAACGGCGCCGACTGGGGTCTGGCCCGGCGGAGCGGGGGCCTGCGTCTGCTGCCGCCCTTCGGCCTGCCGGAGGCCCACTCCGGCCACTTCAGCGGCTGCATGGAGGCACTGCGGAGTGTCCGATCCTATATCCGGGACATCCGCCAGGAGAATATCCTCCTGTCCGCCGGCGACTGGGTGGGCAACCCAGACCTGGCTGCGGCAGTGGAGCTGCACCGGGAAAAGGGTGCGGATATGACCGCAGTATGCGTGGATGCCGCGCCCGCCTTTGCCCACCATCGGCTGGTGCCCGGCGAAGACGGCTTCGCCACGGAGCTGCTGTTTTCCGAGGGCGGTCCGGGCAAGGGCCTGGCCTCCGCAGAGATCTATATCCTCAAGCGGGACCTGCTGCTGGAGCTGATGGACTACTGCTCCGAGGCCGGCCACAACCACTTCCACCGGGACGCGGTGGCCCATTATCTGGCCCAGGGCGGCAAGATCGCCATCTACCGGCATAACGCCTATATACACCGGCTGGTATCCGTGCGGGATTACTTCCAGTCCAACATGAATATGCTGGAGCCGGACGTGATGAACGCCCTGTTCCCCAACGAGGAACGGCCCGTCCGGACCAAGGAGCGGGCGGAGGCCAGCACCTATTACGGGGACCAGGCCGTTGTGCGCAACTCTCTGGTGGCGGACGGCTGCTATGTGGAGGGCGAGATCGAAAACTGTGTCCTGTTCCGGGGCGTGCGGGTGGCCAAGGGGGCCAAGCTCACCAACTGCGTGCTCATGCAGGACACGGTCATCGAGGCCGGCGCCCGGCTCAACTGCGTCATTGCGGACAAGGACTGCACAGCCTCCGAGCGGTGTTTCCTGTCCGGAAGCGCCCGCCTGCCCATCGTCATCCCCAAGGGAGAGCGGGCGTAAGCCGTAAAAACAAGTAAGGAGTTAATATTTTCCCATGTCAGAGATCACACGCGATGAGCTGCACGCAGCTATTGAGGATAAACTATGCGCACATTTCGGCGTCACCGGCGCCATCGCCACCGACAGCCAGGTGTTCCAGGCCGCCGCACAGGTCATCCGGGAAATCATGAGCCGGACCATCGCTGTCCAGCAGGAGAAGCCGGATGAAAAGCAGGTCCACTACCTGTCTATGGAGTTTCTGCTGGGCAGGAGCATGCTGAAAAACGCCTATAACCTGGGCATCGGAGAGGGGCTGGTCGGCGCGCTGGAGGATATGGGCCGCTCGGCGGCAGATATCTTCGAGATGGAGCCGGACGCGGGTCTTGGCAACGGGGGCCTGGGCCGTCTGGCCGCCTGCTACAGCGACAGCATGGCCACTCTGAACATCCCGGCCTCCGGGTACTCTCTGTGCTATGAGCTGGGCCTTTTCAAGCAGGTGATGAAAGACGGCGTCCAGACTGAGGCGGCGGACAGCTGGCATCTGGGCGAGGCTGGCTGGCTCATTGACCGGGCGGAGGACACCTGTGAGGTCCGCTTCGGCGGCCATGTGGAGGAGGAGTGGGATTACACCGGCACCTGTCGGACCAAGCTCACCGGCTACACCAGCGTTTTTGCCATGCCCCGGGATATGCTCATCGCAGGGTACGGCGGCAAGCGTATCAACACCCTCCGGCTCTGGGAGGCCCGGAGCCCCCAGGCGCTGGATATGTATCTGTTCTCCGGCGGCCAGTATGTGCAGGCCATGGAAGGCCGGACCATGGCGGAGGTCATCACCAAGGTCCTGTATCCTGCCGACGACCATATCCAAGGCAAGGAGCTGCGGCTGAAGCAGCAGTATTTCTTCGTCTCAGCCACAGCTCAGGACATTGTAAAAAAGCATCGGAAGCAGTGGGGCGACGTGCGCTCCTTCCCAGAGCACCATGTCATCCAGATCAATGATACCCACCCCACCCTCATCATCCCCGAACTGATGCGCATATTCATGGATGAGGACGGCCTGGGCTGGGACGAGGCTTTCGATGCCGTGCGGCGGACCGTGGCCTATACGAACCACACCGTTTTGTCCGAGGCGCTGGAGAAGTGGCCTCAGAGCCTGGTCCAGTCTCTGCTCCCCCGGTGCTGGCAGATCATCCGTGAGCTGAACATCCGCTGGGGCAACCAGCTCCGGGCGTGGTTCGGCAGCGACGAGGGCAAGATCGAGTATAACCTGATCCTGTCACGGGGGCAGGTGCACATGGCCAACCTGTGTCAGGCCGTGTGCTACATGATAAACGGCGTATCCGCCCTCCACGGACAGATCCTGACTACCCGCCTTTTCCGGGACGTATACTCCGTGCGCCCGGAGCGGTATACCTATGTGACCAACGGCATCGACCACCGCCGGTGGCTGGACCAAATCAACCCCGGCCTGTCCGGCCTGATCCGGGAACTCATCGGCGACGGATTCATCCTCCATCCGGAGGAATTGCAGAAGCTGCGGCAGTTTGAAAACGACACATCCGTCCTGGACCGGCTCAATGAGATAAAGCGGCAGAACAAGGTCCGCTTCGCCCGTTGGCTGGAAAAGGACCAGGGGGCCCTGCTGGACCCCTCCGCCGTAATGGACGTGCAGGTCAAGCGTCTGCATGAGTACAAACGGCAGCTGCTGGCGGCCATGCTCATCACCCAGCTGCAGCGACAGCTCCACGCCGACCCGGACCAGGACTTCCTGCCCCGGACGTTTGTGTTCGGCGCCAAGGCGGCCGGCGGCTATGTGACCGCCAAGCGTATCATCGAGCTTATCAACTCCCTGGCCGCAGATGTGAATTCCGACCCGGTGTGCCAAGGGAAGCTCCAGGTGTTCTTCGCCGCCAACTACCGAGTGAGCATGGCGGAGATGCTCATGCCCGCCGCCCAGGTGTCCGAGCAGATATCCACCGCCGGTAAGGAGGCATCCGGCACCGGCAACATGAAGCTCATGATGAACGGCGCGATCACCATCGGCACCCTGGACGGGGCCAACGTGGAGATGCACCAGCGGCTTGGTGACGAGAACATGTTCCTGTTCGGCCTGCGTGCGGAACAGGTGGAGGACCTGCTGCGCCGGGGCTATCATCCCCAGGATTACTTCAACGCCGATACTGCGGCCCAGGCCGTGCTGAATCGGTTCCGCAACGGATTTGCCGACGGAAAGAGCTATTCCGACTTGGTGGGCGGCCTGCTCTACGGCGGCGACCCCTATATGCTGCTGGCGGACTTTGCCGACTACCGTCGGGCCCACGACGAGCTGTATACGCTCATGGCGGACCCCCGGGCCTCCGCCCGCAAATCTCTTGTGAATATCGCGGAATCCGGCGTCTTCGCCGCCGACCGCGCTGTTCAGGAATACGCCAGGAACATCTGGCATATATGAGAAAGGAGAAAACATGAGGAAAACCATCAAACTGCTGGCCCTGATCCTGGTTTTGACCATGGTCATGAGCGTGAGCGCCTTTGCCTCCGGGGAGGCGTCCGATGAGACGGCCCTGTCGATGAACGCCAGCGCCGAGGCTGCCGGCAACGCCTTTGAGATCACCGAGGAGGGATTCACGGCCAACGACCTGCCCGGTGTGGAGATCGAGGAGGGCGATATCACCGAGGAGGGCGCCGATGGCGTCTCCATGGCCATCACCGACTTCTCCACCAACGGCTTTAAGGTGACCGGCGGGGAGTACACCATCTCCAACTCGGTCATCACCAAAACGGTCACCGGTCCTGTGGACGCCAACGCCGCCGGCGGCTACATCGCCGGCGTCACCAGCGGCCGGCTCATCATCGACAACTGCGTGTTCACCAACGCCGGCAAGGGCGGCCGCAACGGCAACTACACCGTGGACTGCGAGGGCACCGGCGAGATGGTGGTCATCAACTCCACCATCATGCAGACCGGCTTTGAGGGCGACCCGGATGGCTACACCGCCGACATCGCCGATCCCCCCTCCAACCTGGGCCTTCTGATCTCCGGCTATGCCCGGGCCAATATGTCCGTGGGCCAGTCCAAGACCTGGTACTATGGATCCGACGTCATCACCGAGGGCTGGGCCGCCATGAGCACCGACTCCGCCCAGAGCGGCTTCACCTTCTACAGCTATGACTCCACTGCGGAGGCCCTCCACGGCGGCTACGGCACCTATGCCGACACCTCCTGCGTGGACTGGTTCTATGCCTCTCACCTCATCAGCCCGGAGGTGGGCGCCATCATCTCCAACAACGGCGAGATCCACATGGCCGCCGGTGAGGATGCCACCGCTGATGCGCTGGCGTACCTGCCCGCAGACTATGAGGTAACCGACAGCTACGGCGACGGCCGCTCCACCATCGAGGCCGGCCGCAACGACGTGCAGATGCACTCCCCCGACATGGGCGGCGGCGGCGCAGGGGGCGACTTCCACGCTGTGCTGGAGCTGACCGACACCGACCTTGTCACCAGCGAGGAGCTGGACGCTGAGGCCACCCTCATCGACTGGTCTACCGATTACGGCCCCGCCGTGGGCGCGTACATCGACCTGGTCAAGGGCGCGAACCTGCTGGTCAAGTCCACCGGCGCGTACATCGACCTGACCAACGTCACCGCAGAGAGCTATACGGACACCCTGCTGATGACCGTGCTGAACTCCGACTCCATGAGCCGCTATGCCCATGCCGATGACGACATGACCGGCAAGGGCGTGGAGCTGACCATCACTGACTCCGATATCTCCGGCGACGTGAAAGCCTACGACTATCAGCGCAACAGCGCCGTGAAGCTGGTGAACTCCACCTGGACCGGCGCCTATGAGACCATCGACAAGGCCGGCTGGGACGCCCTGTGGTCCGACGAGGTAGCGGCCGATGAGTACTGCTACTGGATATTGGACCCGGCCAGCTACCATGACGGGACCGGCATCGTGGCGGCGGTGGATGTGGACGCAGGTTCCACCTGGAATGTCTCTGGCGAGAGCCATATCGACGCGCTCACCGTGGCGGCGGGCGGTACCATAAACGGCACTGTCACCGTGGACGGCGCCGAGGTGGACGTGACCGCTGGCGGCAGCTGGACGGGCGACATCGTCATCACCCCCGCCGGGACCGCTGTAGCGGCCACGGCCTCCGGCGCCAGCGCTGAGGCGGGCGGCGCCTCCAGCGGCGACGGCAAGGGCGATACGCCGCCCGACGGCTTCGGCGGCGGTTCCCTGGGTGCGCCCCTGGACTGATACGAAATACAGGCTATTATCCGGCCCGGCTTTCATGCCGGGCCGGATGTTTGTTTTTCGCGGGATGGAGGGGCGGGTTTTTGCCGGGCTTGGCACCTGTTTGTGACCGATGGCCGCCTTTCTTCATCTAACGAGTGCGAACAGATATCTGGAATGCAAGACAGAAAGCAGGTGGATACTTTGACAACAGACGAGTTCGCCGCCACGGTGACCGCCATGACGGGAACGCTTTACCGGGTCAGTTGTACGATACTGGAGCAGGAAGCGGATCGGGAAGACGCCGTTCAGGAGGCGATATGTCGGGCGTGGGAACAGAAAGGCCGTTTAAAGCACCCGCAGTTTTTCCAAACGTGGCTCATCCGCATCCTTATAAACGAGTGTTATGGGCTTGTTCGCAAGCGAAAACGGATCGTCTATATGGATGATCTGCCGGAAAGTTCGGATCTGGAGCCGGACAAGGAAGATTCCATGGATCTGACCGACGCGGTATCGGCTCTTGATGAAAAACTGCGTCTTCCGTTGATCCTCCACTACGCGGAGGGATATTCCGTGGGAGAGATTGCGGGGATACTGGATCTGTCGGAGAGCGCTGTAAAAATGCGCTTGCTACGCGCAAGAAATACACTTCGAGACCGATTGAATGAGGAGGCAGAAATCACATGAACGACTGGAATAACATATACGGTCCCGTACCGGAGAGCTTTCAGAACAGGGTACAGGCTACCTTATCTGATTTGAAGGGCGCACAGCCAGAAAAACATCGCCATACAATAGTAAAGAAAACCAGCCGTACCATGCTCGTGGCGGCAGTCATTGCCTCGCTTCTAACCGTCACGGCACTGGCGGCGGGAATGGAGCGGCTCGGCTTTTTCGACACGCTGTTCGGCACAGGCGCGGTGGTGACGGAGCAGGCGGAGGTCACGCCCACCCCCGCGCCCCCGGAGCCGGAGGTGGCCGCCGACGGTACTGTCATCCAGAAGGCTTATGAGTACACCTGGGCCGACGGCACGAAACTTTTCACAGCTGTCATGCCGGGTTACGAACGTACGCCCGTGGACGAGGCTTTGGCGGAAAAACTGATCAGCCCTTATGTTCAGGAGCTGAACAAGAGCTTTGTGCTGGACAACACGCCGCCAAATGGATATGCAGACAGCGTAAACTCCTGGGGCTCCGCCACCATCACGTTCCTGAGCTACGTCCAGGACGAGGCCGGCACCGGCTACCT
>CAZVRP010000015.1:0-27102 GCA_964630255.1 uncultured Oscillospiraceae bacterium
GGATTGTAATGGATTTGTAGTGCATCGGCCTTAAAAAGCGTTTATAATGGTTTTCGTCACTAAAAAACAAGGAGGAACCTCATGAAAAAGACAAAACTGTTCCTATCCCTGGCACTGGTATTGGCCCTCATGCTGAGCATGAGCGCCGCCGCCTTTGCCTCCGGCGAGGCCGGCGGCGCGTCCGGCGGCGCCGCAGAACCCGCGCCTTCCGCCTATGGCGACCTGGTCGGCGAGCCCGGCGACAATGCCGTAATCTCCTACCAGGAGGGCGTGGTCACCTATATCTCAGACGGCACAGAGAGCACCGTGACCTTCACCGAGGGCCAAACCCCCTATCTGACCGTGGATGGGGTGAACGTACCCATGCAGGCCGGCAATTATGACGGCACCGTAGCCGTGGATGTGGTCGACGCCATCTATGAGTCCCCCGACTACCAGTCCTCGGACAAGGACGTGGACCTTGACACCGCTCTGGCCAGCGTCATCTATATCACCGAGAACGGCCTGCAGGAGGGCCAGTCTGTCCTGTCCGCCGTCCAGGGCGGCGAGATCACCGATACCTCTATCACCGGCGTGACCATCCAGTCCGACGGCGTGGCGGGCCTGTCCGGCATCCGCGCTGGCGGCAGCGCCGCCGTGGAGGTTTCCGATGTGAACATCTACCTCACCGGCGAGGGCGGCAACGACTTCATGGGCCAGGGCGCGGCCCTGTGCGCCACCGACGGCGCGACCCTCATCGTCCGCAACGCCAACGCCCAGGTGTCCGGTCCCGTCCGGGGCGTCACCTTCTGCGGCGGCCAGGCGAAGCTGGAGGTCTATGACTCCACCTTCATCTGCGACGCGGGCACCTATGACCCGGATGTCACCGTGGCCGGCGCCGCCATGAGCCAGCCCCCCGCGGGCCTGGGCGTGTATGGAAACACCCGTCTGAACAACATGGTCCACAACGGCACCGAGTATTTTGAAAATTGCACCTTTGTCAGCCGCAACTGGGGCTGCCTTGGCGTGGACGCCGTCGAGAGCGGCACCCTCACCGTAGTGGACAGCACCATTACCGTCACCGAGAGCGGCTACGGCGCTTATTCCATCGGCGCCTGTGTGGACACCTTCACCGGCTGCACCTTCAATATCCATAACGGCGTGGTGGCCTTTGCCGCCGTGGACGGCACCGTCATCCTCAACGGCGGCACCGTGGCCAACTCCGACCGCTACGGCGTCGTCACCCACCAGGCCATGGGCGCGGTCTCCACCGTGAAGGTCCTGGGCGAGGGCACCGTCATCAACTCCGCCAAGACCTCCATTATGGTCAAAGGCAGGTCCGCCGATATCGAAGTGGGCGACGGCGCGGCTCTGAACTCCTATGAGACCGGCGTCATCATCCAGGCCCAGGACAACGACGATACCGGCGCCGGCTCCGTCAACGCCGAGGCGCTTGTGCCCGTGTCTATCCATGACACCGCTCTGACCGGCGACATCGTCATGAGCATGGCCCCCGCCTCCGGCAGCACCGCCACCATGGCCGTGTCCCTGGACGATGCCACTGTGGACGGCGCCATCACCCTGGCCAACTCCGCCATGGCCATCCCCGACGGCCAGATCAGCTTCGACAACATCCTGGATGTGGGCGTGGTCGAAAATGAGTACGGTCCTCGGGCCGATGAGTGCTATCTGACCGTAGAGCTCACCAACGGCGCGGTCTGGAACGTCACAGAGACCAGCTATGTCACGGAGCTGACCGTGGACGCGACCTCCGCCGTCAACGGCACGGTCACCCAGGCCGATGGCTACGTGATCGTCTCCCCCGCCGGCGCCTCCGGCGAGGCCAGCGCGTAAAGTATCCATGCCCCTGTCTCCGGACAGGGGCTTTTTTATACTGTTCCTGGCAGTAACATTAAACATTATAATAAAGACATGATCGAGAACATCGTGGGGCGGTTCGCCCCCAGTCCGTCGGGATATATGCATATAGGGAATCTGCTGTCCATGCTGCTGGCATGGCTGGATGCCCGCGCCTTGGGCGGACGGATAATCTTCCGCATGGAGGACCTGGACCCCGCCCGCTCCAAGGCGGAATATATCCAGGCACTGGGGGACGACCTGCGCTGGCTGGAGTTAGACTGGGACGAGGGCTGGCCGGACCCGGATTATGCCCAGTCAAACCGCACGATCATCTATGAGGATGCCTTTCGCTACCTGGAGCGCCAGGATTTGATCTACCCCTGCTATTGCAGCCGATCCCGGCGGCTGGCGGCCTCCGCCCCTCACCCCGGCGAAAACGTCCGGGAGCATGGGTGCCGCTGCCAACTCCTCACGGCGGCGGAGCGCTCCGCTCTGGAGACAGCCGGGAAGCGGCCCGCCTGGAAGGTACGGGTCCCGGAGGACGTTGTGACCGTCCCGGACGGGCACTACGGTCCATTTTCCCAAAACCTGGCCCGGGACGCGGGGGACTTCATCGTCCGCCGGGCAGACGGGGTATTCGCCTATCAGCTTGCTGTGGCGGTGGACGATATGCTCATGGGCGTCACCCGGGTGGTCCGGGGCCGGGACCTCTTGGACTCCGCCCCCAGGCAGGCATGGCTCATCCGCACCCTGGGCGGCACGCCGCCGGCCTACTGCCACGGCCCTCTGCTCACCGATGGCGGCGGAGCGGGAAAGCTTTCCAAGCGGCTGGGCAGTCTCAGCACCCAGATTTTGCGCCGGCGCTATACGCCGGCGGCGCTGACGGGCCTGCTGGCCAGCATGGCGGGGCTGCTGTCCGAGCCGGAGCCTATCACGCCCCGGGAGCTTCTGTCTCTGTTCGACTGGGCCAAGGTCCCTCTGGAAGATATTCCCTCCCCTTTCTAACGCCGCGAAATGCATGGCTGCGGATAAGCCAAAGCGGGATTGGAAATTTCTTCCGTAATGTTTCCGCCGGAAAATAATATAACAGCGATCAAATCAATTGAAATGCCCGGCGGGAGTGAATCCCTCCGGGCAATATAATGCTTGCAGTACCGGATCTCCTTGGTCCACAGGCTGCACAGAATATGATCCGGCCCGCCCGGCCCTTGGGCAGAGGTATCTTCCATCCGGCTCTGTTCAAGGCTGCGCCCTTCCTCGCAGTCAGCTGTATTTTTCCACCAGCTTGACGATGGTATCCAGGCTGTAGAAGTTCTCAGGCAGTATCTCCCGGGAGGGGATATCGATGTCCAGATCGTCGTTGAGCTGGTTGACCATAGCTACCACGGCGAAAGAGTCGATGAGCTTGCCCATCACCAGATCTGTCTCATTTTCAAAATCCACGTCCGGCACCACGTCCAGCAGGATCTCCAGCACTTTTTCTCGCATGTTATTTTTCCTCCTAAATATATGTCAATTGGCTTTTGCTCTCAATTTGCGGCCCGCTTCGCTCTTCTCAAGGGCCTTGGCCTTTTCCAGGATGCCCTTGTCCCGCTCCTTGATCCGCCGGGCCGGGCAGCCCACATAAACGCCCCAAGGCGGCGTGGACTTGGAAACCATGCTCATGGCGCCGAAAGAGCAGCCCTCCCCGATGTGCACCCCGGGCAGCACCACGCAGTGAGTGGCAATGAGCACGTGCTTGTCCAGCACCACCGGCTCCTCCGTCAGCTTCCGGAACCGGGGCGGCACGGTAGGGTTATTCATATACGGCCCCACATAGTCGTCGGTGATGCCGTAAAATGAGCAGTGGGAGCTGATGCCGCAGTAGTCGTCGAACTTGATATAGCTCGAGCCGCTGTACAGCTCGCAGTTGGAGCTGATGTGGATGTGGTTCCCAATCTCGATATGGCCGTTGAGAACGGTGAAATCGTCGATCTCCACATCGTCCCCGATGGATATCTGATCGGTATGGTACAGCTTGCAGGTGCGGCAGATGAGCACCCGCTTGCCCAGGCGCTTAAAGCCCATCTCTCTGAGTTCACGGTTGGAAAAATAGTCTATATCCATTTGAACGCCTCCGTTTCAAACTTATTTACATAGGTGTGTTCAGCGGGTCCAGCCGGATGTGCTCCCGGGCCACATGTGCCCCGGACTGTTCCGACCAAATCACCACCGCCGGCAGATCCCGGCTCAAAAGGAACGCGAAGCCCTCGTTGATGGAATAGGCCCCTGTCCGGCAGAACGCCAGCACGTCCCCGGCCCGCAAGGGCGGCATATCCACCCGGCGGACCAGCACATCGTTGGGCGTGCACAGGCTCCCGCAGATGCACCAGTCGTCCCGTTCGCCGTCTCCCGCCCGCAGGCGGCGGATCTCCGGGACGGCCGTGCCCTTCATCTGGCCGTCGTAGTTCATCTGGTGCAGGCCGCCGTCCACAATGGCATAATTATATCCGCAGTTGCGCTTTACATCCATCACTGTGGTGACATAGCTGCCGCAGGGCGCGGCGTAAAACCGTCCCATCTCCACGGTCAGGTCATATTTCACGCCAAATGCCCGGATGATGGGGGCCGTCCCGGCCAGCAGAGCCTCCTCCGCCCCTTCCGGGTCCTCTCCGAAATAGTCGATCCACAGGCCGGGTCCGTATTCGATGCGCGTTATCTCAAGACCAGTCTCCTCCCGCAGCCGTCCCGCCAGGGCGTCCAGCTTATCAAGCTCCCGGCCGATAAGCGTGGTCCGCTTTTTCAGGGTGCCGGAAAAGTAGTGCAGGCCAACAAAGTCGATGTTGGGATACCGTTCTCTCTCTGCCGCCAGCCGCACCAAATCCTCTTCGTCCATGCCGAACTGGTTGTCGCTGGTCAGACGCATGAGCGCCGGGACTCGCATGCCCCGCGCCGCCGCCGCAGCCTGGATATGCTCCGCGTGGAGAGGGCTCTCCGCCGTGAACACGCCCACGTGGTCGTCCATAGCCCGCTCCACGCATTCCCGGGTCTTGTTCACCCCGGAAAAGACGATCCGGCTCAGGTCCGCCCCGGTATTTTCGCACACGGTCAGCTCTCCTGGACTGCACACCTCCAGCTTGTCCAGCACCGGCGGCAGGGCCCGCAGCAGAAAGGGATTGGCCTTCATGGAATAGCAAAGGCTCACCCCCGGTCCGAAGGCCTCCCGCACCATGTTCAGCCTTTTTTCAAAGGCGTCCGCATCGAATACGTATAATGGCGTCTTATATTCATCTGCCAGAGCCAGCAGCGTATTGTCATCCATACACGGTTCCTCACAGCATTGTTTTCAAATAGGGCCGGTCGATCTTTCCGTTGGCGTTCAGGGGCATCTCATCCAACACCACCAGCCGCCGGGGCAGCATATAGTCCACAAGCCGGTCCGACAGCGCGTCGTTCAACTCCCGGAGCTTCAGTCCATCCCGGTTTGCGGTGCAGAAGACGGTGATTCGCTCCCGCTCCGCGTTATACAGGCAGCACGCCTGGCCGATGAAAGGCAGGGCGTTCACCGCCGCCTCGATCTCGCCCATCTCGATGCGATAACCCTTGTACTTGATCTGCCCGTCGCCCCTAGACAGGAACACAAGGTCACCCGCCTCATCGTACCGGGCCCAGTCGCCGGTACGCAGCACCCGGCGCTTTTCTCCGTCTATCTCCAGCTCCATGAACGTCTGGGCGGTCTTTTCCGGGTCGCCTATGTATTCGTCCGCCAGCGCACCGCTCTCCACCAGCATCTCCCCCTGGCCGGAAACGATCTGCCCGTTCTCATAGAGATAGACGCGGGTGTTCCCAAGGGGTTTTCCGATGGGCAGCGCTGCCGGCAGGGGTTCCCCCGCCGGGACGGGATACAGGCAGCACACCCCCGCCAGCTCCGAGGAGCCATAAAGATTTATGTACTGGATATCCGGCAGAGCCTCCCGCCACGCCTCCAGATCCTTGATGGGGAACACCTCTCCCACGAAGCATACCCGCCGGACCGTCACCGGCAGGATATCCCGGAAAGTCCGCAGCCGGGCCACGATGGCCAGTGCCGAGGGGACCCAGGAAAGAAAGGTGATCCGCTTTTCGTTCAGATACTCTATCAGCGTCACGGGAAAGGCAAACCGGCCCGAGGGAATGATCTCCAGCCTGGCGCCGGTCCGCAGCGTCAGATAGATGTCCTTGGCCGAGGCGTCAAAACAGAAGGGCGTCTGGTTGCCGATGATCTCCTCCGAGGTAAAGTCCAGGGCCTGCACGTAAGCTTCGATGAAGTTCATCATCGCCCCGTGGCTTTTCCGGATACCCTTGGGCTCGCCTGTGGAGCCAGAGGTGTAGATAATATACAGCGTGTCCCGCTCCGTTGGTCGTACCGGCGGCTCTCCGTCGCGGGGGACGATATCCAGACCGTCCCAGGCCAGATACTCCGCGCCCTCCGCCCGGCCCCGGTACTCCCCCTCCTCAAGGCCCAGGATAAAGCGCACGCCCGCGTGGGTGATGATTCTGGCGTTTTTGCTCTCCGGGGCCAGGGGATTCAGCGGTACATAGCAATTTCCGGACGCCGCGCAGGCCAGCATCCCCACGATCACCTCCGCCCGGCGGTGGGCATATATCCCCACCGCCTGTCCGGTCACACCACGGTCACGAAGACGCCAGGCCAACCCATAGGCCGTTTGCCGCAGACTGCGGAAGGTATAGGACCGCGTCCCGTCGGACAGAGCCGTTTTATCGGGCCGTTGCATAGCCGCCCGGTCCAAATAGTCCAAAACACTTCCCATTGCTCCGCTGTTTCCCGTCCTTTCTGCGGGGTCTTCATGATCTCCCCGTTTTCTGTTCCTCTCAAAAGCGCCTGCGCATGCCTGAGAGCCAATGTATTTTAACACAGACCGGCGTCCATGTCCACTTTTGTCCGCCGAAAAGATTTCGGAGCCAAACATATACGAAAACAGTTGAATTTGAAAGCGATTTGACGTATTCTATAAGTTAGCTGGTCATACGGCCAAGCTCATACAAGGCGACCGCCCCACCGGGGCCATCAGGCGGAGGTAGCAGAGTTGAAAAAGAAGATATACATAGCGATGGGCATTCTCATCCTGGCGTTTGCGGTCCTGTGCGGCTGCTCGGACATCGTCGTATCTATCGATGGCGTGGAGCCTATCAGCGCCGGCAATTTTATATTCACCCTGACCTACGACGGTCAGGAGGGCAATGTATTCAGCGAGAGCACCGAGGGCTATTATGCTCCCGGCACGGAGATCACCGCCCACGCCACCGCCCTGGAGGATACCGCCTTTTACTGCTGGACGGCGGGCGACACCCTGGACAACGGCGGCGAGATCGTGAGCTATGACATGGACTATACCTTTGCCCTCGCCCAGGACACCCGGCTTTACGGGAACTTCCGCCCCCGGGACAGCGTCCTTGTGCTCTACCACGCCAATGGAGGCTCCGCCGTGGAGACCGGTGAGGACACCCTGTGGGATGACTTCTCCCTGGCCTATTATCTCTATCCAAACACCCTGGCGGATATGGACCATTTTCAGCGGGATGGCTACACCCTTATCGGCTATAATACCGAGCCGGACGGCTCCGGAGCGTTTTACAATGTTGGCGGCAAGGCCTTTGAGGAGACGGACAAGGTCATCGAGCTCTACTGCGTCTGGAGCCGGCAGACCCCCGTCCAGGACTTTACCTTTGAATATGACCAGGAGTATTCCGGCTGGTTCATCACCGGCTACACCGGCGGGCCGGCGGAGGAGATCAGCATCCCTTCTTCCTATAACGGCGAGCCGGTAGTGGGCGTGGCCGCCGGAGCCCTTACCGGGGCGGAAATGACCACCCTTGTCTTTCCCTCCTGCATGAAGGTCATCGAGGACTTCTCCTGCAACGACTGCCCTAACCTCGCCGCTATGTATCTGTTCGATTCCCTCACCTATCTCTCCGACGACTCCTTCGACGGCGACGAGGTGCTGGACACCGTGTATTTCGGCGCCGCCACCAACCCGAAGTTCTCCAATTGGTTCAACAACCACACCAAGAAGGTAGAGATACTCAACAAATATAAGGACGTCTCCCCCAAGATGATCTGCCTGGGCGGCTCCAGCACCACCTATGCCGTGGACGCGGAGCTGATGGAAACCCTTCTGGACCGGGAGTACACCGTTTTGAACTTCGGCACCAACGGCGCGAATCTGTTCAACATGACCAGCGAATGGGCCATGCACTTCATGAACGAGGGGGATATGCTCCTGCACATTGCGGAATACAGCTTCTGGCAGCTTGGCGGCGTGGAATGCCGGTGGGAGAGCTTCCGCTCCTTTGAGAGCTGCTATAACGTCTACAGCTGGATCACCGCCAGTCAGTACACGGAGCTTTACAACTCCTTCCGCGCCTATCTGGAGGCCCGTATGGGCATGACGGACATGACCTATGAGGACTACGTGAGCAACCTTGCCCCCAACGGCTATTATGACGATCAGGGCACTTTGAACGTCATAACCCAGCCCAACGGCAACCCCAACTTCTGGAGCGGCCGCAAAATCTATTTCTGCGGCGACTGGCTGTATTCCTTCATGGTGTACTATACGAACGTCCAATATTACAAGATCAACGAGATGGGCGCGGACGTGCTCCTGGCCTTTACCCCTTTGAACCGCAACTCCCTCTATGACTATCAGACAGACGAGGCCATGGACGATTTTGAGGAGTACCTGTCCACCAATCTGACCGCTCCTCTCATCAGCGACCTGCAGGAGAACATCTTCGAGCCCGAGGTGTTCTTTGACGACGATTACCATCTGTCTGCGGAATACCGCACGATCTATACCACCCAGCTGGCGGGGGATATCAACGCCTACTGGGCCTCCCTGGACGCGACGCAGGACGGGGAATAAAACTGCGCTGGAGATAACAAATGCTGCCGATCTACACCCTACTCATCCTCTGCGCCGTATCCGCCGTGCTTCTGGCTCTGGGCTGCTTTGCCCCCCGGACTGGAAAGCTGTTCAGTGCGCTGTGCATCGTCTGGCTGGCTGCGGCGCTGCCGCTGCTGTTCTTTCTGAACCTGACCGCCCGGTATGTGCTGCTGTTCTATCTCATCTCCGGCGCTCTGGGACTCATCTTCCTGTACGGAGGTAAGCATACATGACCTTCAACTCCCTGGAATTTCTCATCTTTTTCCCGGTGGTCACTGTCGTGTACTTCCTTTTGCCGAATCGCTTCCGCTGGATCCTTCTCCTTGGCGCAAGCTACTATTTCTATATGAGCTGGAACCCTCGGCTGGTGTTTCTTATTCTGTTCACCACCGTGGTCTCCTACGCTGCCGCCCTGCTGCTGGAGCGCACGCAGAGCAAGCGCGCCCGCAAGGCCTGTCTTATGGCGACGCTGGCCGCCTGCCTGGGCGTGCTGTTCTTCTTCAAGTATTTCAACTTCCTGTCCGGCACCGTCACAGCCCTGCTTCGCATGTTCTCCCTGCCGGTGGACGACTTCTCTCTGAACCTCATACTGCCGGTGGGCATTTCCTTCTATACCTTCCAAACCCTGAGCTATGTGATCGATGTGTACCGGGGGACTGTCCGGGCTGAACGGCACTTCGGATACTATGCCCTGTTCGTGTCCTTCTTTCCCCAACTGGTGGCCGGACCCATTGAGCGGCCCCAGAACCTGATCCCCCAACTGAAAGCGGAGCACAGGTTTGAGCAGGCCAACTTCCTCGCCGGCATGAAAACCCTGCTGGCCGGCTTTTTCAAAAAGGTCGTGGTGGCCGATCAGCTGGCCACCTATGTGGTGGCAGTCTATTCCAACCCCGCTGACGCTGCGGCCCCGGCCATCATTCTGGCCACGGTGCTGTTCACCTTCCAGGTCTACTGCGACTTTTCCGGCTATACGGATATTGCCGTTGGCTGCGCCCGGATCATGGGCATCCGGCTGATGCAGAACTTCAATCTCCCCTACTCCGCCCGGAGCTGCCATGAGTTCTGGGAGCGGTGGCACATCAGCCTCACCTCCTGGTTCCGGGATTACATATTCTATCCCCTGGCCATGAACAAAAAGCTGGGCCGCTTCGCCCGGAAATGGGGCAAGCGGGTCCACAATCCCCGTATCGGCGTGATGCTGCCTCAGTGCGTGGCGCTGTTCATCACATTCCTGCTGTCCGGCCTATGGCACGGCGCCGCCTGGACATATGTGCTCTGGGGCGCACTCCACGGCCTGTTCCAGGTGATCGAGCGGCTCACGGAGAAGGGCCGGGAGAGGTTCTGGGATCGGCTCCACGTGAATCGGGACAGCCGGCTTTTTGCTTTCTGGCAGAGGGCCGTCGTGTTCATCCTGTGCAACTTCGCTCTCATCTTCTTCCGGGCAAATTCCGTGGCCGATCTAGGCATCCTTCTGCGGAATCTGTTCACCAACTGGCACTGGGCAGGCGCTGTTGATATGATGGGCTTGGACGAGCTGGGCCTTTTGACCATCGCCGTCAGCATCCTCATTATGTCCCTTGTCGATCGGCTGTTCGTCCAGGAATGGCCCATGCGCCGGCCCCAAGGGGGCGCTCTCGTCAAGGCGGAGACCGCGGCATTCCTGGTCATGGCCATCGCTGCGGCCTGGCTTCTTCTCCTGGCCGGTGACGGCGCCGCCGCCTTCATCTACTTCCAGTTTTAGAGGAGGGGAGCATGAGTAAAACGCTGAAAATCCTTATTGCTGTTCTCCTGGCGCTGGTTCTGGGCCTGTTCATCGTGGTGGAGACCGTTCTGCTCCTGCCGGAGCAGTTCGACCATCTGTATCTGGGCGAGCTGGCGGACAAATATGCCCGTCTGCGGAGCTTTGACGATGAAAACAAGATCGTCATCATCGGCGGCAGCAGCGTGGCCTTTGGCATCAAAAGCCCGATGATGGAGACATACCTGGGTATGCCGGTGGTGAACTTCGGCCTGTACGGCCCTCTTGGCACCACCACCATGCTGGACCTCACCCGGGGCCATATAAACGAGGGCGACATCGTAGTCCTGGCCCCGGAAACGGACAGCCAGACCATGAGCATGTATTTCAACGGCGAGGGCATGTGGCAGTCCTGCGACAGCGACCTGACCATGCTGCTGAAGGTCCGGTCCCGCAACTGGGGTGAGATGCTGGGCAGCTTCTGGCAGTTCGCCCAGCACAAGCTGACATTTTATAAGTACGGCAAACCGGAGCCTGACGGGGTATATGACCACGACTCCTTCGATGAGTACGGGGACATCATCTTCACCCGAGAGGAACCCACTATGGACGACTGGTTCGATACGGAGGTCCTGGTGGACCTGGACATCTCCATCATCGAGGACGAGTTCATCGACTATGTGAACGACTACATCGATTACTGCGAGCGCCAGGGTGCCACGGTATACTACTCCTGGCCGCCTATGAACGAGCTGGCTGTGCAGCAGGACGAGGAGGGCATCCTCTCCTTTGCCACATACGTCCGCGAGAACATCCATTGTCAGATCATCTCCGATATCACGGACTATATCATGGACGCCGGTTATTTTTACGATACCAACTACCATGTGACGGACCGGGGCGCCATCGTCCACACCTCCCAGCTCATCCAGGACCTGGAGAACTTCATGGGCGACGGCCAGCTCCTGAGCATCGAACTGCCCGCGCCGCCTGTCCGGTCCACTTCCGGCGCCTCCGGGGAAATGTTCGCCTGCGGTGAGCCGGGCACGCTCACCAAGACCGGGGACGCCCAAGCCCAGGATGCCCAGGCGGGCACTGACACGGAGCAGACCGACGCCGCGGAGGTCACGCCCACGCCCGTTCCTACCCCTGAGCAGACCGGCTCCAGCTCGGACGCGGCTTTCTTCCTCTCCGAGGCCTTTGAAGAGGGTCTGATCGTCACCGGCGTCACCGACGAGGGCAAGGCCAGGGATACGCTGGAGGTCCCCTGGGAGATCGACGGCGTGAAGGTCCTGGCCATCGACACCGGCTGCTTCGATGGCTGTGAGCAGCTCCAGAGCATCTATATCCAGGCCAATGTCCGACGGATCATGCAAAGCGCCTTCGACGGATGCCGCCGCCTGACGGAGATACACATCGACAACGACGGCGGCAGCGTCCTCATCCCCGGCACAGGTCTGTTCGACAATGTCTCCAGCCGTCTGCAGATCTATGTGCCCTCCAGCAAATACGGCTCCTTTATCGCGGATTACTTCTGGGGCAATTATATAGAGCGCATTGTCCAGGAGTGACAGCCTATTGCACAAAGCGGCCCTTCCGGCCGGCCGGAAGTTTGGGCATTTTCCGTCTGCCCTGATCCCACAAAATGGATTGACAATCCCGCCGGAAAGTTTTATAATACTTTCATACTGTAAAGGAGCAACGTATATGGACCGTTCTTTTTCCGCCGTCTACTATTTTACCTATTACTTTTCTGAAAAGTAATAGCGTTTTGTGTTGCGGAAAAGCCTTTACGAAATAACCTACGAGCTGTGCAGCACAACCGGCTGCACAGCTTTTTATTAAAAAGGAGCAGAGAAAACTATGATCACCGTCTTAAAGCCCAACACCACCCCCGATCAGCAGGAGCATCTCATCCACTGGATGGAAGGACAGGGCGTCCAGGTCCATATCTCCCAGGGCGCGGAGTACACCATTCTGGGTCTGGTAGGCGATACCGCCCACATCGACGTGGAACTGCTTGAGAGCCTGGAGATCGTTGAGTCCGTCAAGCGGGTGAGCGACCCCTTTAAAAAGAGCAACCGGAAATTCCACCCCGAGGACTCTGTCATCAACGCCGGGGGCGTGCCTGTCGGCGGCGGCCACTTCGCCGTCATCGCCGGCCCCTGCTCTGTGGAGAGCCGCGACCAGATCATCGGCATCGCAGAGTCCGTCAAGGCCAGCGGCGCGACCCTCCTTCGGGGCGGCGCTTTCAAGCCTCGCACCAGCCCCTATGACTTTCAGGGCCTCCATGCCACCGGCCTGGAGCTTCTCAGCGAGGCGAAAAAGGCCACCGGAATGCCCATCGTGTCGGAGATCATGGATCTGAAGGACCTGGACTTGTTCGAGGACGTGGATGTGCTCCAGGTAGGCGCTCGAAACATGCAGAACTTCGAGCTTTTGAAGGGCCTGGGCCGCACCGACAAGACCATTCTGCTCAAGCGGGGCCTGGCCAACAACATCAAGGAGCTTCTCATGAGCGCCGAGTATATCATGGCCGGAGGCAATGAGAACATCATCCTCTGCGAGCGGGGCATCCGCACCTATGAGACCTACACCCGCAACACTCTGGATTTGAGCGCCGTGCCCGTGCTCCACGAGCTGAGCCATCTGCCCGTGGTAGTGGACCCCAGTCACGCCACCGGCCACTCCAATCTGGTGCCCTCCATGGCCCTGGCCGCCGCAGCCGCCGGCGCGGACGGCATCATGGTGGAGGTCCATAACGATCCCCTCCACGCCCTGTGCGACGGGGCCCAGTCCCTGACCCCTGCCCAGTTCGACGATCTCATGGGTCGGATGAAAAAGGTATTGGAGGCCGTTGGACAATGACAGTCGGCATCGTAGGCCTGGGCCTCATCGGCGGCTCTCTGGCCAAGGCATATAAAAGGGACCCCCGCGTCACCGTGTTGGGCTGGAACCGCAGCTCTTCCGTGGTGGAGTTTGCCCAGTTGGCCGGGGACATCGACGGAGAACTGACGGCGGAGCGGCTGGCGGAGTGCGACCTGGTGCTCATCGCCGCATATCCCCGGGCCAGCATGGACTATATGCGCGCTCACGCGGACGACTTCTCCAAGACGGGTATCGTCATGGACTGCACGGGTGTGAAGCGGGATATATGCGCTTTCGGCTTTGCCCTGGCCCGGGAGCACGGCTTCACCTTCGTGGGCGGGCATCCTATGGCGGGCACCCAGTATTCCGGCTACAAATACGCCAAGGCCAACATGTTTGACCGGGCTCCTATGGTGATTGTGCCCCCTGTGTACGATGATCCGGACTTCCTCCAGCGGGTGAAGGCCCTTTTGAAGCCTGCGGGCTTTGGCCGTATCAGCGTCACCACCGCCGAAGATCACGACGCCATGATCGCCTTCACCTCACAGCTGTGCCATGTGGTGTCCAACGCCTATATCAAAAGCCCCGCCGCCCGGCGGCACAAGGGCTTTTCCGCCGGAAGCTACCGGGACCTGACCAGAGTCGCCTGGCTCAACCCGGATATGTGGAGCGACCTGATCCTGGAGAACCGGGACAACATGCTATCCGAGCTGGACAGTCTTATCGCCAGCCTCCAACAGTATCGGGACGCCATCGATGAAAACGACCGCCCCGCCCTCCGGGCGCTTTTGGATGAGGGCAGGATCCGAAAGGAGCAGATTGACGGATGAAGACCATTCACATCCCAACAGCGTCCCCTTATGACGTGCAGATCGGCCCCGGCCTTCTGTCCGCACTGGGCGACACCGTTCGGGTCCTGTGCCCCAAGGCGGCCCGGGCCGTTCTGGTGACGGACGACGCGGTGCATCCCCGCTGGGCCGCGCCGGCGGTGGCAAGCCTGAAAACAGCCGGCCTGACCGGCGCCGTGTATATCCTCCCCCACGGGGAGGCCAGCAAAACGGCCCAGCGGCTCATCGAACTTTTGAATTTCGCCACCGGCTGCGAGATGACCCGGAGCGACGTATTCATCGCCCTGGGCGGCGGCATGGTGGGAGATATCACCGGCCTGGCCGCCGCCGTGTATATGCGAGGCGTGGCCTATATCCAGATCCCCACCACCCTTCTGGCGGCGGTGGACTCCTCCGTGGGCGGCAAGACCGCCGTGGACCTGGCTGCCGGGAAGAATCTGATGGGGGCATTCTGGCAGCCGAAGCACGTGCTGTGCGACACGGATACCTTGAACACCCTGCCTCGGAATGTGTTTGCCGCCGGATGCGCCGAGGTAGTCAAGTACGCCGTGCTCTTTGACGAGGCGCTGTTTGCCATGCTGGAGGAGGCCGGCCCCTCCTTTGACCGGGAGGAAGTCATCGCCCGGTGCGTATCCCTCAAGCAAGACGTGGTGGCTGAGGACGAGTTCGATACGGGCCGCCGGGCACTTTTGAATCTGGGCCACACGCTGGGCCACGCGGTGGAGGCCGCCAGCGGCTTTGCCCTGTCCCACGGCGAATCCGTGGCCATCGGCATGGCCGTCGTAGCCCGAGCCGCCGCAAAGGAAGGTATCTGCAGCCAGGACGTGCCGGACCGGATCGAGGCCCTGCTGAGTCGGTTCGGCCTGCCCGTCTTCACCGCTCTCCCCATCGGCCGGCTCATGCCTCTCATGCTGTCAGACAAAAAGCGGACCGGCGACACGGTGAACGTCATCGTGCCGGAGCGCATCGGCGCCTGCTCCGTCCGTCCCATGGACCGGCAGAGCCTCAGCGACTTTATGAGGAAGGGGCTGTGATATGACAGCGCTTTTGAAACCCTCCACCCTCTCCGGGGACATTCCGGCCATTGCCTCCAAGAGCCAGGCCCATCGGCTTTTAATCTGCGCCGCCCTGGCCGGGGAGGAGACCGTCATCTCCTGCCCTACCCTGTCTGCGGATATCACCGCCACGGCGGACTGTCTGCGGGCCCTGGGCGCGGACATCGCCTATGACAACGGCGTCTTCACCGTTCGGCCCATCCGGGCACGGCCCGGCCACGCAGTGCTGGACTGCGGGGAGAGCGGCTCCACCCTGCGTTTTGTTCTGCCGGTGGTGTGCGCACTGGGCATGAAGACGGACATCGTCATGCATGGCCGTCTGCCGGAGAGGCCCCTGTCCCCTCTGTGGGAGCAGCTGGAGGCCCATGGCGCGGTCCTGTCCCGGCCTATGCCGGAGGTGATCTCCACAGCCGGCCAACTCACCGCCGGGAACTATACTCTGGCGGCCAACATCTCCTCCCAGTTTATCAGCGGCCTGCTGTTTGCCCTGCCCCTGCTGGAGGGGACCAGCCGCATCGCCCTGACGGGTCCGCTGGGATCGTCCTCCTACCTGGAAATGACCCTGCGGGCACAGGCCCTGTTCGGCGTACACAGCCGGTGGGACGGCAATGCCTACGTCACCGGCGGCCAACCCTATGTATCCCCCGGCCGGGCCCGAGTGGAGGGCGATTGGTCCAACGCCGCTTTCTGGGTCGCCGCAGACCGCATCTGCGGCGGGACACTGAACATCACCGGCCTAGACCCGGACTCTCCCCAGGGGGACCGGGCAGTGGAAAAGCTGAGCCTTCGCATCGCCGGTGGCAGCGCCGTGATCGACTGCCGGGACGTGCCCGATCTGGTGCCGGTCCTATCGGTCCTGGCTTCCGTCAGTCCCGGTCAGACCCGGTTTGTAAACGCCGGACGGCTGCGCATCAAGGAGAGCGACCGCCTGGCCACCACCGCCGGCCTTTTGAAGGCCCTGGGCGGGGACGTGGAGGAGCTGCCCGACGGTCTGGTGGTCACGGGCAAGGCCCGTCTCGCCGGCGGCGAGGCGGACAGCGCCAACGACCACCGCATCGCTATGAGCGCGGCCATCGCCGCCATCGCCTGCGATGGACCTGTACTTCTCCACGGCGCACAGGCCGTGAACAAGTCCTATCCCGCTTTCTGGGCCGATTATGCCCGGCTGGGCGGAAACGTCACGCTGGAGGACGAGCCATGAGCAACAGCTTTGGAAGCCGCTACCGCTTCACCATCTTCGGCCAGTCCCACGCCCCGTCTATCGGCGTCACCATCGAGGGCCTGCCCGCAGGCTTCGCGCCGGATATAGATGCCCTTCGGGCCTTTCTGGCCCGAAGAGCCCCGGGCAACGGGTCTTTCTCCACCACCCGGAAGGAGGCGGACGAGCCGGAATTCATCGCCGGTCTGGTGGACGGACGCACCTGCGGCGCGCCGGTCACGGCCGTCATCCCCAACACCAACACCCGCTCAGGGGACTATGACGAGCTCCGCCGGGTCCCACGCCCCGGCCACGCGGACTACGCCGCTTACATGAAATACGGCGACGCCCGGGATGTGGCCGGCGGCGGCCAGTTTTCCGGCCGGCTCACCGCCCCGCTGTGCATCGCCGGGGGATTGGCGATACAGCTTCTGGCGGCGGAGGGCGTATCCATCCGGGCCCGTATCCTCTCCATCGGCGGCCAGACGGACCCCCGGACCATGACAGAGGCTATGGCCTCAGCCAAGGAGGCCGGAGATTCCGTGGGCGGCATCATCGAATGCGTATGCGAGGGCGTTCCCGCCGGTCTGGGGGAACCCATGTTCGGCGGCATGGAAAACCGCATCGCCCAGGCGGTGTTCGCCATCCCCGCCATGAAGGGCATCGAATTCGGCGCCGGTTTTGCCGCCGCGGCCATGCGGGGCAGTGAGAACAACGACTCCTTTTACTACGATGATCTCGGCGCCGTCCGCACCCGGAGCAATCACCACGGCGGCATCCTGGGCGGCATCACCAGCGGTATGCCGGTGGTGTTCCGGGCCGCTGTCAAGCCTACCCCTTCCATCGCCCTGGAGCAGAGCAGCGTGGACCTGGTATCTCATGAGAATACGAAGCTCACCATCCACGGCCGCCACGACCCCTGCATCGTTCCCCGTGCCGTGCCCTGTGTGGAGGCCGCCGCAGCGGCGGCCCTCTATGACGCCCTATTGGAAAGCAGAGGCTGATATATGGACCTGACTGAACTGAGAAAAGAGATCGACGGTATCGATCGCCAGCTTGTGACGCTGCTGGAGCGGCGGATGGACGTCTCCGTGGGCGTGGCGGAATACAAGCGCGCCCATGGCCTGCCGGTGCTGGACACGGGCCGGGAAGCGGAAAAGCTGACCGCTGTGCGCGCTATGTGCCGTCCCGCTACCGCCGGGCCCATCGCCGGCGTCTTCCAAGCAATCATGGACGCCAGCAAGACGTACCAGACCCTGCTCATGGAGCGGGACCATGGGTAAGAGATTCGGTCTGCTGGGTCAGACGCTGAGCCACAGCTGGTCGCCCCAGATACACGCCATGCTGGCGGACTATACCTATGACCTCCGCAATGTGGAGCCGGAGGCGCTGGAGGGTTTTCTGCGGAGCACGGACCTGGACGGCATGAACGTGACCATCCCCTATAAAAAGGCCGTTGTCCCCTTCTGCGCGTCCCTCTCCCCTGCGGCAGAGCGCATCGGCAGCGTGAACACGCTCATACGCACGCCTGCGGGATGGCACGGCGACAACACCGATTACGCCGGTTTCCGCTATATGGTGGAGCGCAGCGGGGCAGATATCCAAGGCCGGAAGACGCTGGTATTCGGCACGGGCGGCGCCTCCCTAGCGGTGAGGGCCGCGCTGGAGGATATGAGGGCGGGTCCTATCGTGTCCATTTCCCGATCCGGGCCGGACGGCTATGACAATCTTTCCCGCCACGAGGACGCTCAAGTGCTGGTGAATACCACCCCCCTGGGGATGTATCCCAACACCGGCACAGCGCCGGTGGACCTGGAGCGATTCTCCCGTTGCGAGGCCGTGTTCGACGTGGTATACAATCCGCTGCGCACAAAGCTCATGCTGGATGCGGAGCGTCTCGGCATTCCCCACGCGGGAGGACTCGGGATGCTGGCGGCCCAGGCCCGGCGGAGCGCGGAGCTTTTTCTGGGCCAGGGCATCCCGGACGAAAAGGTCGATTATATTATGTCAACCTTATCCCGTCAGCAGCAAAATATCATCCTCATCGGCATGCCCGGCTGCGGCAAGACCACATTGGGCCAGGCGCTGGCGGGAGCGCTGGGCCGGTCCTTCCTGGACGCGGACGCAGAGATAGAGCGGCGGGCGGGCATGTCCATCCCGGATATCTTCGCCGACCAGGGTGAGCCAGGCTTTCGCCGTATCGAGACGGCGGTCCTGGGCGAACTGGGCAAGGGTTCCGGCGCGGTCATAGCCACCGGCGGCGGCTGTGTCACCCGGGCGGAGAATTACCCCCTTTTGCATCAAAACGGCGTCATCATCTGGATACAGCGCTCGCTGGAGGTCCTGCCCTCCGACGGGAGGCCCCTGTCCCAGATCAATTCCTCCCAGACCCTGTATGAACAGCGGCGGGACAAATACCGGTCCTTTGCCGATATCACCGCCGACAACAACGGCCTCCCGGCCGATACACTTTCAAAAATACTGGAGGCGCTGCAATGAAAATACTTGTTTTGAACGGTCCGAATCTGAATATGCTGGGCATTCGGGAGCCGGGTATATACGGCACGGAGAGCTATGCCGCCCTGGAGGATTTCATCCGGGGCGTGTGCGATGCCCGCCAGGTCGAGTGCGAGATATTCCAGTCCAACCATGAGGGCGTTTTGGTGGACATGATCCAGTCCGCCTATGGCGCAGTGGACGGCATCGTCATCAACCCCGCAGCCTACACCCACACCAGCGTGGCCATCCTGGACGCGCTGAAAGCGGTCAGCATCCCGGCGGTAGAGGTGCATCTGTCCGATGTAAACGCCCGGGAGCCGTTCCGGCACGTGTCCTATGCCGGCATGGCCTGCGTGAAGACCTTCGCTGGCTATGGCTTCGACGGCTACCGTCTGGCCATCGAGTACCTGCTGGAAAACCACGGCTGAGCGGGAGGAATACGCCAAAAAGACGCGCCGGTGCGCGTCTTTTTGGCGTATTGCCGATATTTTTCTTACGCTGTTTTCAGATCTTCGCCGCGGAAGTATTTTCCCAGCGGGCCATACAGCAGCATGGCCACGATCTCCGTGAGGACCAGCTCGCCGGCCATGTACCAGCCGTTGTAGACAAAGGAATACACAATGCTGGTCATACCATACTCATTGGGCCACATGGCGTCCCAGATCCACACGCCGGTGATGAAGTGGCACACGAAGCGCAGGCAGAACGTCACGGCGATGCCCACGGCCAGCGCCGTCCTCTTGTTCCGGATCACCGTGTCGAAAAAGCCGGAGAAGCCGATGACCGTATAGGCAATGATGTAGTCCAAAAGAACGATGCCCACGGCCATGATGAAGCTGGCGGCATACCTTACATTGTCCAGGCCCAGCACCAGCTGCAAAACGCTGTAAACGGCTGCGCTCACGAGCCCCCATTTCCAGCCGTAGCGGTGACTGATGAGGATGAGCGGCAGCATGCTGCACAGCGTCAGGCCGCCCCCCATGGGCATATCGAACTTGATGAGGCTCAAAACCGTTCCCACGGCGATGAGCATGGCGCTCTCCACGAGCTTGCGGGTTGTGATTTTCTGCATGATGTTCTCCTTTCTTTTGGAAAAACAGGGCGCCGGCAGGTCTTCCGTGACCCACCGGCGCTGTGCGCAGCCAAGGCTGCCGTTTTCCTACGCCGGTATTATCCGGATCAGGTTCCAGGGTACGGCGCGTCTACGCGCCATCTCAGCCGGGTCACACCCAGCCCCCCTTTTCGATTGTATGCCCAGTTTATACCAATCCAGCACATCTGTCAATCATCAGACGCGATATTTTCCGGATATCCGCATCCGCAGTACTCCTGCCGATACAGGCCGTACTCCTTGGATAGCCGGATGCTTCTCAGATAGCCGTCCCGCTTCTTGAAATCCGATGGCAGCCATTGGACGCCGTATTTCTCGCCCAGAGCCTGGCCTATCTCATTGATGAGCTGGGCGTTTTTATGAGGACTCACAGTGAGGGTGGTGGCAAACCAGTCGAAGCCCCATTCCGCCGCCGTCCGGACCGTCTCCTCCAGCCGCAGCCGGAAACATGCCGCGCACCGCGCGCCGCCCTCCGGCTCCGCCTCCAGGCCCCGCACAGCCGGGAAAAATTCCTCTCCCCGCCAGCCAGGCTCCAGCAGAACGGGCGGATGGGCCATGGGCATATCCCGCAGCAGCTTTTTGAGGGTCTCCAGCCGCCGGTCATACTCCGCCTCCGGCCGGATGTTGGGATTATAGAAAAATACCGTCACATCGAAATACGCCGTCAGATATTCCAGCACATAGCTGGAGCATGGCCCGCAGCACGCCTGCAGCAGCAGACTGGGCCGCTTATCCAGCCCCGCCAGCACTTCATCCAGCTCCTTTTGATAATTCCGCTTTTCCATATCCCGCTCCATCTATCCGCGATATACGCCTATCATAGCACAGATTTAACCGTTTAGTAACCACTTCCGCCGCAAAATTGCCTATAATAAGAAAAAAACGAGGAGAACGCCATGGAACGGAGAAGCAAGCACGACTATTATCTGGATATCGCCGACGCCGCCCGGGAGCGATCCACCTGCCTGCGGCGGACCTACGGGGCCATCATCGTGAAAAACGATGAGATCCTGGCCACCGGCTACAACGGCGCCCCCCGCGGCCGGTGCAACTGCGTGGATATGGGCGTGTGCCACCGGGAGGAGCTTCAGATCCCCTCAGGCGAGCGGTATGAGCTGTGCCGCTCCGTCCATGCGGAGGCCAACGCCATCATCTCCGCCGCCCGGCGGGATATGATCGGCGCCACGATGTATCTGGTGGGCCGGGACGCCAAGACCGGCCAGGGTCTCACAGACACCACCTCCTGCTCCATGTGCCGCCGCCTCATCATCAACGCCGGCATCGACAAGGTAGTCGCCCGGCTGGGAGACGATGATATCCGCGTAACGGATGTGCGCGAGTGGGTCGACCAGGACGACACAGTAGTGACCTGAATATATCCGCGCCCGTATATCGGGCGCGGATATATTCAGTCCTATTTTGGTGTTTGAGCCAAGGGACCCGGCAGATGTCTCAGGCAGCCGGAGATACAATAATAGTTCCGGTCCAGCTGCCGCCGGCGGACACATCCACAGCCGCGCCGTCCACGGTGACTGTGCCGTTGATTTGCGCGCCCGGCGCCATGGTCAGAGAGACCAGAGTGCTCTCGGCCGTCACATTCCAGACGCTGGCGGCATCCATATCCAGGTATACGCCCCGCACCGCTTCATAGTCTGTGATAGCGGTGGCCCAGGCATAGATCTCATCCGGGTCCTGGATACGGTAGCTCTCGCACGTATCGGTGGGGTCGGCATCGTTGACGTAGAGGCCGGTCTCCGGGTCCAGAGAATAGCTCAGAGTCTCAAAGCCGTCCCACAGAGCCAGCCACTCCTCCACGCCGGGAGCATAGATGGCACCGGTCAGAGTGCTGTCCTCCAATGTCAGTCGCATGGGCCGCTGATAATCCTCATGGGAGATATCGCCGGTCCAGTCGTTGCCCGTGGACTGGATGCAGATGCCGGAGATATCCTCTGTGGGAATATCGTCCAATATCTGCACGGCGCTGCCGTCCATATCGATGACGCTCTGGAACAGGATGCCATTGGCGCTCTCCAGCTCGCAGTTTTCAAGCTGAACATCCGCGTTGCAGCTGCGGAACTCCATCACGCTGCCCGTCTGATGCTCCAGATACATCTCGATGGTCTTGGGAAATTGTGCAAGGCTGGTCCCGGTAGCACCCACCGTGGAAAACACGCTGTTGGTAGCGTACAGATGGGGCTGCGTGTTGTGCATGGAAGATGTGGCTGTGTCCACGATACCGTTCCGGTCAGGATCCCCGGGGGCCTCGGTAGCCACCACATGCATAGCCACCGCATTACGGCCGCCGATGATGACGGATGGCTCATCCTCTGCCAGCTCCTCCCCCTCCAGATAGGTGAGGAACGTTTCGTCATCCGCACTTTTCGCGTCTGCAGCGGACCCCACCACCAAGGTGCCGCCGTTGCAGTCAAATAGGCCGTACTCCGCGCAGTCGAAGGTGGAGCCGTAGATGTGGACCTGGCAGCCGTCGGCATAGGAGCCGTAGCCTCCGTTGTAGTTGATGCAGTCGGCGTTATAAAGATACATCGCGCCGTTGGTCATGTCGGTGGACCAGGAAGCATAGCCGTCGGAGGCGCACAGAGAGTTATATACATACACATTGGCCTGACTGGTCATGATGATGTTGCGGCTGGCGCCGTACTGCATAGTGAACCAAGGCATATCACAGTACTCTCCCCGGCAGCCCAGGCTCTCGAAGTAGCTGTCCTTCACGATGTTGTCGCCGGAGGACAGATCAAAGCTGTACCGGTTGATGCCGGAGGTAAGTACGTACACATTCTCGGTGATCATGGTGCCGGTACCGGCGGAGACTATGCCGAAGCCTCCTGCGGAATCCGCGCCCCAGGCGTAATCCAAGGGCAGGTCAAAGCGCAGCACCGAGTTCACATCCAGCTTCTCCCCGGTGAACCAGGTCTCCACGGTGTAAAGCTCCTCCTCGCCGCCCAGCAGGAAGTCGTCCTCGCCGTACCAGGCCACGCCGCCGGCGTAGTTGTCGGTAGAAGCAAGAAAAATACCGCTGACCTCATCCGCCGTGATGACGGACTGGGGCACCACGCCCACACCGATGCTCTCGTCAACAACGGCCTCCCCATCCTGTACCGTGACCGCCACGGTCCCCGCTGCGGAGCGAGGCCCGGCGCCGCTCTCCTCGGACGCTCCGAAGGAGGCCTCCCCGGAGGCCAGGGCCGGTGCTGATATGGTCAGAAGCAACAGCAGCACCGCGATAAGACACACCATTCGTTTCGTTCTCATGATAGCTCCTCCTGATATGATTTCTTGCAGTAAGATAATACACATTATATCATTGATGTATAAATTGAAAATAAAGAATTTTTTGTGACTTCACACGCTACATTCCAAACACGCTTCATGAAATCTTAAAAGACAGAGCGGCGCTCTCTGTGGTATATTACTCATATCGAGGGCTTTCTATGGGGAGGATCGACCCATGATCTTGAACATCGTTCTGTTTTTCATCATTTTGCTGCTTGGGCTGATGTGCCTTGTGCTGGCCCTGCGGTGCTTTGGCATAACTGAGCTGCCCATTGGCCGGCGGACGCTGGTCCTTGAAAAGCGCACGGCTCTGACCGGTGAGGCCTTCACCCCTGTCATGGGCCTGACGGCCGTTTTGTGGGGACTCGGCGCACTGCTGGCCATGTACGGCGTGAGTGCGCTGTACTGCGCGGTCTTTCAGGAGAGCTTGAGCTGGACGGAGCTGGCGAACGCCTGGTCCCACTGGGACGCCAAGCACTACATCAAACTGGCGGAACTGGGCTATCACGACTATGTCGAGGACGGCCAGCACCTGTTTTTGGTGTTCTTTCCGCTGTACCCGTGGCTTGTGCGCCTGCTCCACAGCATGATAGACAGCTATGCGCTGTGCGGCCATCTCTTGTCCGGGGCCTGTTTTACGGCCGGGTGCTATGTGCTGGCCCGGCTCGTTACCGAGGACTTTGGCTGGCGGGCGGCGCGGCTCAGCCTGGCGCTGACAGCCGCCTATCCTTTCGCGTTCTTTTTCGCGGCCATGTACACGGAGAGCCTGTTTTTCCTGCTGTCCGTGACCGTTTTCTACTGCATTCGAAAACACCGCTGGCTGTGGGCGGGTCTGTTCGGCGCATTGGCGGCCCTGACCCGGATGCAGGGGGTGTTGCTGACCGCTGCGGCCCTGGTGGAATATGCCGGCACGGAGCACCCTATACAAAAGCTGGGACGCCGGGACTGGCGGGGCCTGTGGCGGGATGTGTGGCGAAGGCTGGCCCCGCTGGCCATCGTTGCCGTGGGGGTGGCCGTCTATCTGTGGCTCAACTATGCCGTAGAGGGCGACCCGTTTCGCTTCACCTATTATCAAAAGGAGCACTGGTCTCAAGGCTTCAAGCCGCTGCCTGACTGCCTGCGGATCATTTGGAACAACCTGACGGACAAATGGGGCGAACGGCTGATGTTCACCACCTGGGGGCCGGACCTGGCTGTCTTTATCCTGTGCCTGGCGGCGGCGGTATACGGTGTGCGCCGCCTGCCGCCGGCGTGGATGGCCTATTTCCTGCTGTGTATCTTTTTAAACTACTCCCTGAGCTGGCCTCTCAGCTGCGGGCGGTACATGACCTGTACCTTCCCTCTGTTCGTGACCGCTGCCGTCGCCGGACAGAAACGGCCCGCCCTGACCCAGTTTGCCGCCGGGGCCGGCGCGCTCATGCAGGGCGCATATCTGATGGCCTACCTGTCCGGCAGCTCGGTGTTTTGAAAAAGCTCCGCCGCAGACATTTGTCTGCGGCGGTAAGCCATCCTCCGGCGCCCCGGGCGTATTCACTCCTCCGGCAGGCTCATGAGGTACTGGCCGTACTCGGTCATCTTCAGCTCCTCGCCCAAAGCCATCAGCTCCGGCGTTCCGATCCACCCCTGCCGCCAGGCGATCTCCTCCAGGCAGGCGATATAATATCCCTGCCGCTCCTGCACCGTCTGGACGAACTGGGCGGCGTTGAGAAGCCCCTCGGGAGAGCCGGTATCCAGCCATGCCATGCCCCGGCCTATCTGGATGACCTTCAGCTTTTCCATGGCCAAATAGGCGTTGTTCACAGCGGTGATCTCGATCTCTCCCCGGGCGGAGGGCTTCACGTTTTTGGCGATATCCACCACGGCGTTGTCATAGAAATACAGCCCCGGCACGGCAAAGCGGCTCTTGGGCCGGGCGGGCTTTTCCTCCAGAGAAATGACCTTCCCCTGCTTATCAAACTCCACCACGCCGAAGTCCATGGGGTTTTTCACGGGATATCCAAACACCATAGCCCCCTCGGTCAGCGCCGCGCCCCGGGCCAGATAAGACGAAAGGGCCTGTCCGTAAAACACATTGTCCCCCAGGATCAGACACACCGTATCGCCGCCTATAAACTCATCCCCCAAGATGAACGCGTCCGCCAGCCCGCGTGGCTTCGTCTGGACAACGTATGTAAGCTTCATTCCCAGGCGGCTCCCGTCTTTCAGAAGCTCCTCATACCGGGGCAGGTCCTCCGGCGTGGAGATGATAAGCACCTCCCGGATGCCCGCCAGCATCAGCACGCTCAGCGGATAAAAGATCATGGGCTTGTCATAGATGGGCAGCAGCTGCTTGCTGGTCACCTTCGTCATCGGATACAGGCGGGTGCCTTTGCCCCCGGCCAGAATGATACCTTTCATTTTGCATGCTCCTCTCTTTCTATGCCTGGCTCTCCGCCAGAAACGCATTTTCCCGCACCACATGGCTTTGGGCGTTTTGAAGGTTGCTCTCTCCATAGGCCGTCGCGCCGGTCTTGACCAGCTTTCCCGGCGTCCCTTATTTAAGAGCATACCGGCGCACCCCTCTTGATTTTCTTGCCAGAAATGTTTATAGTATAGAAAAATTATAGTAAAAACATCGGTTCATGTCAACCGATGTCGGGAGTTTCAATGGCCTATTGGATGCAGTATCTCATCGTGTGCCCCCTGGTGTTTCTGGGGGGCTTTGTGGACGCTGTGGCAGGCGGCGGCGGATTGATATCCCTGCCCGCCTATCTGATCGCCGGCCTGCCCGTCCACGCCAGCATCGGCACAAACAAGATCAGCTCCGCCATGGGCACCACCCTCACCACCTATAAATTCTGGAAAAATGGTTACATCCGCCCAAAGCTGAGTCTGCTTTGCGCCGTGTTCGCCCTGGCCGGCTCCACCGGCGGGGCCAATTTGGCCCTTCTGGTCAGCGACCGCATCTTCAAGATCATTTTGCTGTTCATCCTGCCCCTGACTGCGGTGTATGTGTTCAAGAGCAAGACCATCGATAAGCAGCGGGAGCCCCTGTCCCCCGGCCGGACCGCCGCGTTGTGCGGTCTGCTGGCCCTGGTCATCGGGGTGTACGACGGGTTTTACGGTCCCGGCACTGGCACCTTCCTGCTGCTGCTTCTGACGGGTCTTGCCCATCTGGACCTGAATTCCGCCGCAGGCACCACCAAGGTCATCAACCTGTCCACCAATATCGCCGCCCTGGTCACATATCTGATAAACGGCCAGGTTCTGCTTCCCCTGGGACTCACGGCGGGTCTTTTCGGCATCGCCGGCAACTATCTGGGCGCACGCAGCTTTACCGCTAAGGGCTCCGGGATCGTCAAGCCCCTGATCTGCGTGGTCCTGGTCATGTTTTTCATCCGCGTGGTCTATGAGATGATCGTCGGCTGAGCGGCGGCGAGCGGGAATTATTTGATCGATGAAGGAATAAAATTGCTTGCGCTCCGTTCATCAACGGGTTATAATGTATGCCAGACAACCTAAAGGCAGGACGTGAAGAATGGCGGCTCCTTGCGTCCTCTGTGTGAGAGAAAGGTCCTTCCGCACAGCAGAATTCTGCGTCCAGCCCATTGTACCCGTTTGTCCTCTTTTTTTACAGGGACGAACGCTGGATGGGTCTGTGTTATTGAGTAAAGGCGGTGCGGAAATATTTCCTGTGCCGCCCTTTATTTTGTCTTGGCGGCCCCCTTGAGGCATAGATCCCATGCCCCA